>NZ_JAKSYN010000129.1:0-2210 GCF_022829565.1 Methylobacterium sp. J-001 | reverse complement strand
GGGCCGGCGTCCGGCGACCTTGATGCGCCCGGCATAGGGCACCGAGATCGCGCCGTCGCGGCCGACCGGCTGCTCGGGGATGAGGGCGGATTTGGAGCCGGCGGAGAACCGGTCGGCGACCAGCGGCCCGGAGAACAGGCCACCGGATCCGGCTTCCCAGACCGAGACCGAGACCATGTCGCCGATGCCAATCACCGGCTCGGTGGACGGGCGGTGGTCGCCGAAGGAGGCGAGCAGGCTGTCGAGGGGGCGTCCGCGCAGGGCCTCGATCACGGATGGGGTGACGTCGATGATCTCGTAGCGGGCGAGCACGCCCCCGTCGGCCGTCGCGACTTCCGCGCCCGCCTCGATCGCGCTCGCCGTCGGCCCCGCCGCGGGCAGATACGTGCAGCCCGACATCGCCGTCATGGCGAGCAGAGCGAGGGGAAGTTTGCGCATCCAGATGTTGCCCATCGGTTTTGCCGAGCCCGTGCCTAGCCCATAGCGGCTAGGGTGTCCGTAGCGGGTGGGCCACACTCCGCCCGCGACGGGCGAGAGGCCGGTTTCATCCTCGCTAAGCACAGCTTTTTCGGGGCAGACGCGGGATAAATGTGCGGCATGTGCCGGGATCAGGCGGCGGACGACCGGGGTCAGTTGGCCTGGGTCACCGTCGTGCTGATCTGATCGTAGATCGGGACCATTCGGGAGCCGTAATACCGGATGCTGCCCGCCACGACGGCGAAGATCAGGGCGCCGATCATGGCATATTCGATCGCCGTGGAGCCTCGTGCATCGCGGGCGAACCGCGCGGCGCGGGTGGGCGCCTGCCAGGCGCGGGCGCGGGCATAGAAACGGGATCGTCCGAGACGCGTCCCTGGCCTGTCGCAGCTCGGCTCAGCCATCCGTAACTCCGACTCCCGTTGCACGCGTCCACCTGGACGGACGCGCCGCACAGGCAGTGTCTAGCGCAGCGCCCATTGCCACGGGCTTAAGAGAGTCCGCGAAACGAGGCGTTTTCAGCACTGCACTCCGAAACATCGAAGGGCCGAGACCTGGACAGGTCCCGACCCCCTCTGAAGCATCCGTGTAGAACCGGGATATCCCCGAGCTACAGAGCCAATGAAGAAAATACTCAGGCGTGGCCGGCCTTGTGGCGCAGATCATCGATCCGCTTGGACGCTTCGGCCTTGTCGATCTCGGCGTCGAACGCCTCCGGCTCCTTGGCCTCTTCCGACAGAGTCTTGAGATACGAAGCCTGCGCCCCGGTCATCGGCTCACCGCCGGTGGTCCACTGATCCGGATCCTTGATCTGGTTCGAGACATCCTTCGGATCCGTCTTCGGGTTTTCCTGGGTCGCGTCGTGCTTGTCCGCTGCCTTGGCCATGGGATTCTCGTTCCTGAAATGTTCCGCACTCGCCAATGAGAACGCGGCGCCCTCCCCGGGGTTCCGGCGGATATCGCGGCAGGACCGGTGTTCCCCAGAAACCTTTCCTTCCCGTCCCCCGGTCCTATTGATGAAGCGCGCGGCGCGCGGTTGCGCCCCTGAGCACGGGGATCCCGATGGCCTCGGAGAAGCGGATTCAGAACGCGGCCGAAGCGGCGGCCAGCGCAGCGCAGGTCCTCGTGGTGATGGGCGTCTCAGGCTCGGGCAAGAGCACCGTCGGCGCCCTGATCGCCGAACGACTCGGCTGGATCTTCGTCGACGGCGACAGCTTCCACACCCCCGAGCACGTGGCCAAGATGCACGCCGGCCACGCCCTGGACGACGAGGACCGCGCCCCGTGGCTGGCCCGGATCGCGGTCTGGATCCAGCACCGGCTCGCGGCCGGGGAATCCGGGGTGGTCGTCTGCTCGGCCCTGCGCCGGGCCTACCGGGACGTGCTCACACACGGAAACCGGCGCGTGCGCATCGTCTACCTGGACGGCGACAGGGCCGTGGTTGCCCGGCGCCTCGCCGAGCGGCACGGCCACTTCATGTCACCCCGCCTGCTCGACAGCCAGTTCGCCACCCTGGAAGCCCCCGGCCCCGACGAGCACCCGATCAGCGTGGGGATCGATGCGCCGCCGGAGGTCATCGCCGACCGCGTCGTGGCGCAGCTCGCCGAAGAAGCCCACACCCGAGCCGAACGGAGCTGAGCGATGGCAACGGACGCACAGAAGGCGACCGGAATCGCCCTGGTCATCTCCGATGTGGACGGCACGCTGGTGACCGACGACAAGCGGCTCGCCGC
>NZ_JAKSYN010000127.1:0-529 GCF_022829565.1 Methylobacterium sp. J-001 | reverse complement strand
GGGAGTTGGTCTTACCCGACGGCGCTGCGCCAACCGCAAGGAGGCAGGCGACCACGGTAGGGTCAGCGACTGGGGTGAAGTCGTAACAAGGTAGCCGTAGGGGAACCTGCGGCTGGATCACCTCCTTTCTAAGGATTCTTTTTTGGACATGGGCGCCGGCTCTGCCGGCACCCAGCGAACGTCAGTTCATCCATCGAAGATCATTTAGATACAGGGTTCAGTCAGAACCCATTTGGCGGGACAGGCGCCGTCCTCGTTTCTCTTTCTCGTTCCGGGCCATCGGGCCCCGCCATCCACATGTTGGAATGCGCGTCGAGCCGGCCTGGAGATTGAGTTTGCCGCGGCAGACGATCGATGAGGACCGTAAGGTCCGGTCGATCGTGCCGTTTGGCGAAGACATCAGTGACATCGTGAAGAGGGAATGTGGCCGTTGGGGGCGCGAAAGCGTCTACCCTGGCGGTCATGTTCGGCAAGCATACGGTGATGGAATCGGAAACGGTTCTGTCACTGGTCTTTTTGTGACCGTGTC
>NZ_JAKSYN010000126.1:0-314 GCF_022829565.1 Methylobacterium sp. J-001 | reverse complement strand
CCGAGTGAGGGGAGGAAATTTGGACCGGGCCGGTGGGTGGCCATGCGGAGGTCGAGGCATGGGTCGACGCGTCACGGCACTTTCAAGGTCCAGACAGCGCACGCCGCGACGTGGTTATCCACTCCGGGGTGTGCTGCGACTGCGCCGGCGAGGCGGCACCGAGTCGTCCCGTAGGCGATGTTGGTCTGCCGGCGTTCCGCTCCCCAGCTGATCGCTGGGAGCAACCTGCTGCCACGTAGTTAACGGACCCCTAACCCGACCTGATGGCAGGGGGGCCGGCTGAGCCCTGCCGGCCGGTCTGATCACGGGCTGGC
>NZ_JAKSYN010000119.1:0-27946 GCF_022829565.1 Methylobacterium sp. J-001 | reverse complement strand
AAAACGCCCCGCCGGGGAACCCGGGCGGCTAAGTTGCCATTTAGCTTGGGAGCGCCTCGAATAACTGTCCGTGAAGCTGAGGCGCATCCCCCAATTGAAGGATGCCTCGCGCCAACGAGAAAGCCCCGCGCGGCTGGGCCGGCGGGGCTGAAGGTTGTGATCGCAAACTCCGGGAATCAAAAATCACGGTTACCATACCGCAACTGCTGACGTAGGAAAGCCCGCCACGATGCTGGATCGGGCGGGCTTTCAGCCTCGGACAAAGGTGTCACCGCGGAGTCCGAGGCTCTGATGGCGCCAGCTGTTGAGACGGGCGCCGCACACAGTTGTAGTGCTGCAGTGCAGCAAAGAAACCCGCCTCGCCAGTGAGCCGGGCGGGCAGAAGTAGTCATTGGGCTTCGAGCGCTATGCATGGCTCGGCCGACGCTGATCCGCTTCACCCTTTTGGATGATGGGAGGGTCTCACTCCGCCTTCGCCATCTGCCGCCCGTGGTTCTGCACGATGTCGCGGAAGAGGTTGGCGAGCTGTCGCGATGTCAGCCGCGCGAGTGGAGCGTCATCCAAATAGGGGTAGTGCTCCGGAGCACACCGCGAGATGGTGTGTGGGGATTAACCATATCTCGCACCGTCGTCGCCGTTGAGACTATGAGGCGTGGGTGCTGGAGGGTCTCCACCATGTTGACGCGCACCGTCATCAGCCTCGCCGCCCCCGTCTTCCTCATCGCCTCGTGGGCCGCTCCATCCTTGGCACAGCCGGCCGCCAACGGTGGGCCGAAACTGCTCATCCACGGCAACTACTGCGGTCCGGGCAACAATGCTCCGCTACCGCCGATTGACGCTTTGGACGCAGCCTGTGCCCGACACGATGCCTGCACGCCGGATGTCGGTCTGCCCTCGAAGGCCTGTAACCTTCGGCTAGAACGGGAGGCTGCTGCGGTCGCGCGTGATCCGCGCCAACCGGACGATATCCGTTCCCTGGCGGGCTTCGTAGCTTCCTTCGCTGCGTCCAATGCGTCGAGCTCCGCTCCGACGGTGCTCCCAGCCAGACTCGGTCGCTGAGGAGCTGGGGGCTCAGCCCCCGCCCGCCTTGGCCATCTGGCGTCCATGGTTCTGGACGATGTCGCGGAAGAGGTTGCCGGTGGCTGAGGTCGTGACCTTCGCGTCCGGCCCAGCCTTCTGCACGTTGACCACCACGCTGCCATTGTTCTCGACCTTGGGGCCAGCCACGACACCGGCACGGCCGGCTGAGGCATCGAGTCGGCCCTCACCCTGCTGCATCGCCTCGAAGGCTTTGCGGGCCTTCTCCCGGGCCGCCCAACCCTCGCCGTCGGCCTGACCGCCACGGAGCCGCTTAGCCTCGTCCATCGTCAGGCCTGAGGCGTCTTTCATGCTGTTCGGCTTCAGCACGCGCGGGGCGCCGTTCGGTAGGAAGTCGCCCTCTGTCACCGGCGGGATGCGCGTGCCGTCGCCCGGCTTAGGCATCGCTTGGGGCCGTACCGTCCCGATGCCATCCCAGACACCGATGCGGGCTCCGTACCGGCCATGCCATGGGCCCCAGCCGCCCTTCCGGGCTTGGTCCAAGGCGAAGTCGATCTGCTCCTGCCAGTGCTTCGGATCGCTGGCGTGATGCCCAGTAGCTCGGGTGTAAGCATCGCCCAGGCCGCCGTTCCTCAAGCCGGGGATCCGGGAGGCGTAATGCAACTGGAAGGGACCAAAGCTCGTGCCCTTGTCGCCGGGCGTGTTCCTGACGCCTGGGATCGAGCCGCGCAGGCCTTCGGAATTTGCAATACGCAACGCCACGTTGGGATCGATGCCGCGGGCCAAGGCGGATTGACGGATGTATTCGGCCATCTGCGGGTTCACGTCGCGCATGTCGCGGGCTGAGATGCCCGGCGACCGAGAGCCGCCGCTATCCATAGGCGGCACCGTCTGCCCCGGTCTGATCGGCACCGTGTCGCCGCCGCTATAGCCTGGGACCGTCCGCTTCAGATGCTCGCGGAATTGCTCGCGAACAGCCTCACGCTCACCCTGCTCACCACGGTAGCCAGGCCCAGAACCGACGCCGGGCAAATTCGCACCACTACCGAGCCCAGATGGCCGTCGGAAGCCCGCACCGCCCGTGTAGGCTGCCGTCTGGACCCGAGCGCCCCCGAACGGCCCGTCGCCATCAGCGGACGATTTCTGAGCCGTAGCACCCTGCTGTGCCTTCATCTGCTCGGACAAGCCGTCGATCGATCGACGCAGCTTCTCCGTCGACTCCCTATAGTCGCGGTCGCGCTCCTCAGGCGTGCGGGCCTTCAGGCGAGCCAACTCGGCCTCGGCAGCCGTGAGCTTCTGCTGCGCGGCCTCTGGGGCGTCGATCAGGCCCATACGCTGTTGGGTCCGACCGATGAGGTGGTCCGACGCATCTTTCGACACATCCCGTAGCTTGCGCAGCCGGTCGACGTTCTCCTGGGCTGCGATCTCATCGTCACCGGCCAGGGGAGCGAGGCGACGGGCGAGCGGGCCGCTACCACCATCGAGGTGCCGGAACGACTCGACGTACTTGCCCTCGTTGAAGCTACGGATCGCCGCTGCGATCTCCTTCACGCTCTCGGCGAGCGGGCGGACCAGCATGGTGGTTGAGACCAGCATCTCCTTCGCGGAGGCGCCGGCTCCCTTCCAGTCGATGGCGTTCAGCTCGCGGCTAATGTCCTCCAGGCCGGTGCGTAGGCCCTTTACGAAGTCGCCGCGCTGATCCTTTGCGATGCCATCCACCCACTGCGTGAACTCGGACGCGTATGGCAGTACCTGTCGGGCGATCGTCGTGCCGATGGTCTGCATCGAGGTGCGAAGGTCGGCAATGGCCTGCTCGAACTTCTCGGCCTGAAGGATGGCCTTCGGATCCAGCGGGCCGAGCCGCTGCTTATGCGCGTTCCACACGTCGGCCAGCTTGCCAAGGTGTCCGTCGGCGATGCGCCCGAAGTCGGCGTTGCCGAACACGTGCTGAGCGAAGATCCCGCGCTCGACCGGGTTCTTGATCGTCTCCATGAAGGTGAGGCTCTTGCGGAGCTTCTCGCCCTCGTCGGTCGTCCCGCGGATGTCCTTGGCGAAGGACTGAAAAGCCTGCCGGCCAGCCGCGTCGGTGCCCTGCCGGTTGATCCACTGGTAGGTCTCACCGATCCCGCGGGAGAACTCCCGCATGTTGCCGGCGAAGGTCTTGGTGCCGGCGGCGACCGCGTCCTGCTCCAGCCCGAACTTGCGGGCCACGGCGCCGAAGGTCTGCAGCGTACCGGCCGCCACGCCGGTCTCCCGGCTTAGGGCCCCGAGGCTCGACAAGCCGCTGGAGAGCTTGTTCAGCGACATCGCCACCCCGGCGACCGCTGCACCGGCCGTCAGACCGGTAATGCCGACCGTCGCCAGCGCGGGGTTCAGGATCGTGGTCGCGGAGCGCGCCGTGGTCTGGATCGCGGCCTCGGCCTTGCCCATGCCCTTCGCCAAGGTCTCGCCGTGGCTGGCGCCCTGCCGTGACACGTCGAGGAGCTGAGACCGCAGGCTCTTGAGAGGGCCGCTGAATGCGTCGACCACTTCCGCGCGCATGCGCAAGGCTTCATCGGCCATGGCGGCCTCCTATGTCTGTGCGGGCGCTCAGGTGTAGAGCCCCGCCGGGGTGCCGCCGGAACCACCCTGGCCGGCGCTGGATTGAGTCTGGCCACCGCCGTTGAAGGCTTCCGGCAGGACGAGGCTGATATCGGTGGTGGTGCCCTGCGGGCCCTGGCTCGCGGTCACAGCCTGGATCGCCAGCTGCATGCGGTCCTTGGTGAACAGCATCGGCGAGTAGACCGACACGACATCGCCGATGTGTTCGAGCCAGAGGCTGTTCTGGTCCTTGAACCAGCCCTGGACCTTGACGTTCACATTGATCTGGTTGGCGAGACTGAAGCCGTTCTCGTGTTGCGCCCGCATCCGCATGTCGGCCTGGTCACCTGGCATCTCCGCAATTAGGCGGAGCGGCGCATGCTCCGTGACTGCCGAGTTCTTCACTGTCGCGGTCACGTCCCGAGCGGCGTCGCCGAAGGTCTGATCGTTGCCCGGCTGTTGGCCGATGGACTGGATTTCGGAAAAAGCGTCCCCGTAATCAAAGACCGCAGACGCCCCGAGGATGTTGCGGCCTTCCTCCAGCTCAGCGATGGCTCCGGCTTGGGCCTTCAGCCTGTAGCCGACGATGTCAGCGCCCTGTCCAGGCAACAGGTAGATGTTCCGGAAGCGACACAGGCGTTCAATGAACTCAAAAACCGTCTCGCCAACCTGAACGTTGACCTTTGGGAACGCCTTGTCTGCACCGGACGTGTCGCCCTTCAGGCTGAACTTCACGCCGTAGGGCTTGAGTACGGCGCTGGCGATCTGGCTCAGCGAGTAGTTTTTAAATTCGCCCTTCTCATGGTCGACGGTGCTGCGGGCGACCACCTGCGAGCGGGTCGTGCCGGTGATCTGCAGGCCGTGCTCCCGGGCGTCGAAGGCGGGCTGCCTGCCGGTGATGCGCCCCTCCGAGACTGCCTGGCGACCGCCGAGGATAACCTCGCAAGGATCGCCGATCCCGAGCTTCAGGTCGGCAAAGTTCGGGGCGGTCTCAGCCGGCGCGGCTGCGGTGAAGGCGAACTTCGGGAACAGCTCGACCCCAGACCGGGTGACCGACACGGTCTGCCAATTCAAGTAGTTCTTGCCCTTCACCTTGATGGAGGCGACTTCTTGCGGCTTGGGCATGTCAGGCAGCCTCTCGACCAGCGCCGTCGCCGGCCAGACGCTGCACGTCGTGCTCGACCGACAGCTCCTCCAGGATGGCCACCAGTTCGTCGTAGAGCAGCGCCCGGATTGGCTCGGCCTCTCGCTGCATCACCAGCCTGGGAGCCACCCGCGAGGCCAAACCCAGGATCTTGTTGCGCACCCTCGACAGGCCGCCGGTCATGATCGCGATGGCGTCACCGATCAGCACCACCCTGCCGGTCGCGATGTCGTTCTTGATCTCGGCCGAGATGGCGAGCGCCCGATCCTTCCGGGCGCGCTCCTGAGCCGGGTCGAGATTGCCAGCCGGGATCTCGGGCGTAGCCTTGAGGTGGGCGATGTAGGCCCGCACCACCGGGATCAGCGGATAGCGGCCGCGCTCCTCCTTCGGCAGCACGTCCTCTGCCACGAGCTGCTGAACGCGACGGGTCGTCAGGTCGAGCACGTGTGCGATCGTCGTTACCGGCACCATCAGCGCGGCGTCGGCGGCGGCATCAACGGTGGCGGATTTCGCTTTCAACGGCCAGTTTCCTCGAAGCTACGATGTCAAATTTGATTTGAGACTGCGAAGCGAAACGCGCTGCAAAAGTTGATACCTGCGGAGATATCAAACTCGCGCGGACCCTCGGCTTCCCCCCCTCCCGAACAGGGACCCAAGAACCTGCATCAGGGCACCCTCCGTGCGGAGATCCCCGTTGGGTCCCACCCTCTGGCAGTGAGGGACGGTCGCTCACCGCATCCTTGCCGATCGCCATCAGGTCACCGCGTCGGCCCGTGACCAAGTCTGGCCAGTCCAGCGCATGGTGTGGCCATCAATGACCTTCGTGTCGCCGACGCTCGGCCAGCCGGCCATACCGACGCTGCGCGCGTCTCCGGGATCCTTGCTCATCATCGCGTTGGCGAGGTCGTTGTAGACGGCGAGCATCTGAGCGTCGGTCGGGTTCGGCGGGGTGTTGGCCATGATGGCTCTCCAGACTGTCGGGTGAGGAGACCGCAGCAGGCCACTACACCGCCGCGGTCTCCGATGGTCCGTCGCTTGGTCGACGGGGCGCAGTTGCGCCGGCCTTGGTATCCCCGGGTCCATGGCATTCGAGGCAAGGGACAGGCTGGCTTGTCGCTGTTGGGCTGCTGCATCGCCCTCAACGGCGTGGGTGAAGGAGGCCCTTGCGGGTCTGGCCCACGCAATTCCGTGTCAGGCCACGCGCTTCCAGCGGGTGCCGTCCATGGCGAAGCGCTCGGCACCGACTTTGTAGGCGACACCGGGAGTCGCGACGATCGCGCGAGTCTGAGTGCCCTTGGCTTCGTTCTGGCGGTTCTCCGCCGACCACGCCGCAAGGCGTTCAGCCTGGGTCGGCTTGCGCTCAGCGGTCACCGGCTCAGGCTTATTGAGGACATGGCGCCAGAAGGCGGCGTGCTCGCCGGGGTTCTGTCGATCAATGCTCATGCTCAGCGTCCCGTGTCGGAAGTGATGGGAGAGGGAATGCCGCCCCAGATGCGCGGAGCATCGCGGCCGAGGCCGGGCAGCGTGACGCGATGGGACAGCGGGATGTGCGGCTCGCCGGGCGTGCCGGGGATGCAGACCTGCTTCTCGATCCGCTTCGCCGCACGGTGCCGTAGGTCGGCGCCAGCCATCGCGCTCGCACGGGAGCCGTCGCGGCTGTCGACCCAGACGAGGTCGTGTGAGGTCTCGTAGCGGGTAGACGTGCCTGCGGTGCCGTTGAACGGTTCGCCGGGCGACACAGGCTCGGCGCCGTCAGGCAGGTTCTGGTTCGCCTCGGCGATTGCCCGCTCGTGCCCGCGCAACTGGCTGAGCAACCCGGCCATCTCCTGAGCCATGACGACGTACCGCTCGGCGAGCTTGCCGGCCTCGGCGCTGGCCTTCAAGCCGACCTTGCGCAGAGCTTTGCGGCGGGTCTGCTCGGTCTCATTCTCGGCCTTCGCGGCGGCCTCGGCGATCACTGCGGCGGCGTGCTGCGCCTCGGCCTGATCCTGCTTCGCCTTCGCCAACGCGATGCGGGTGTCGAGGGCAAGCAGATCCTCGACCGAGCCGTTCACCAGCACGTCGGAACGGGATGCCTGTAAGGCCTCGCGCTCGGCTTGAGCGAGGTCACGGTCCGCTATGATCTGTGCGGCAGTCCGGGGTCCGACCGGCACTGCCACCGGCAGACGGTCAATGTAGCTACGACCCAAGCTGACGTGCGGCGCGACGTTACCGTCGTGATTGTTGTGGCGGATGTTGACGTACTGCATGCCGACCATCCTCAAGCTGCCTGACGGAGAGCGGGAGCGGCCGGAGGCGTGCGTGGGCCGTCGTCGGGACTGAGCCGAACGCCGTGACGGGCGAGGTGCGCGCGGACGCTCTGGCGCACGAACTCCGACATGGTCTGGCCGCGATGCCGGGCGGTGGTTTCGACGGCGCGGGCGAGATCAGTCTCGACCTTGAACCGAAGCAATGCGTCTCGTCGGAGAGAATTCGTCATGATGTGGCTACGCCTCAGTCACTGCGTAGCCAGACGATGGGTCGTCTATCGCGACACGGCAAGCCATTGGAGGCAAGGACCCAAATCGCTGCGATCCACCGCTGTCGTCCTTAGTTGTCCACTGTTGCGTTATGTTATATTTCCGCCCAGATTTTCACGCCAATATGCCGCACCTTAGGGATACAGTTTTGCGTCGAGGAGCTATGATTGATCAGGCGCCGCGGGTGGCTAAAGAGTTTCACGTTGGATCCGCCGGAGACCGTTGGTCACTGATGCGAGATCTGAATACGGGGCAGCCTTATGTGGTCCACCGCCCCTCGGACGATGAGCCGGAGGTCGAACTGGACCTCGGTTCCTTCCTGGTCCTGTTCCATGGCCAAGAGCGGGACAGCCTTCTGCAGCTGATCGCGTCGCTGCTGCCGGATGGGGAGCCGTCGGACCGCGACGAGACCAACGTCGTTCGGTCACCCCGCTTCCTGTCCCGTTGGATGCCAAGCCGGCAAAACTGACAAGGCGCCAGGTGCGTGGTCAATTCGATGGAATTGAGGAACGGTTTGTAGCGTATTCGCCCTGCAGGATACTCCGCTTTACGTGAGTGCCCCATGGACAATCAGCGAACTGCCCGCCGCGTTTCCATCAACATGATCGGGCACATCGCTGTGCCTGGTGACGTGGCGATCCCATGCGTGATCCACGACATCTCGAAGTGGGGTGTGCGGGTCAGATTGGACGGCACCGAGCGTGTGCCGGACAAGTTCACGCTGACGTTCGATGCCACCGAGAAGGTGATCGGCTGCGAGACGGTCTGGAAAAGCTCGAATGAGATCGGGGCTTTGACCGACCTTATGGAGTGACGGATCTGGCAGCGCCACCAGCGTCCCGCCCCGCGGACCCTAAGTGTACTTTGAATACGATTGTAGTGTACTGGGCGCTTTAACACCACTTTAATCGGCCTCATTCAGTCTGTGCTGAATTGGAGTCGCATTTTATGATTAGCGTCTCGTCTAACAATTATTTCGGCATGATCCGGGCTGCGGAGACAGAGGCGATCCGAGCCGGCATGCCCCTGAACGGCAAGCAGTCTATGGCCGTTGTGATCGACAAGCCGGCGCCCCCGCCAGCACCGCCGGTCTCTAATCCCGCTGCTGGCGCCGTAGCAGGCCAAGTCGTCAATGTGATGGTTTGAGTACGGCGAAGGCGGCTCGGATCTTCAGTGTCCAAACAGGGCGGCGATCACCGCGATCAGCGTGCCGCCGGCGATCGGCGCGAACAGCCCGAGGATCGAAATCAGGATGATAAGTGTGACGGCGGCGTTCTCAGCCCGCTTGGCATCCCGAGATGGTTTCCGCGGCGGCTCCCACGGTGGCGGGACGGATCGCTGATCGGGTGGGACGAACACCAGCGATTCCTTAAAGCGGGCTACGGGCTCGTGCTGAGGCTATGCGCGAACAGGCGGCATGTCACCGCGTCGATCCCCCGCTGCCTAATCGCGTTCTGCCGCGTTGCCCCTCCCGAACACTCTGGAGGTGAAACTTGGCCTACGTGACGATCGATAAGAACGGCGAGCCCTGGATGTTCTGCCATGCCACACACGATGGCGATCTTGAACGTCAGATTGAGACTGCCCGAGCGGAAACTCCGAACGCCACATTCACGCATCGGCTCTCGACACCGATAGAGAGCCAGCACTGCGCGGACGCGATGGATGCGCAGGAAGGGATGGCCGAGGATCCGTTCAAGTTCTTCGCTGTACCTGTGGTGGAAGATCCGGCCACCTGACAGAGGTGGAAGGAATCATTAACCATGCCGGTCCCCTATGGATGAGCGCGACTCGATCCAACCATGGTCGGTTGACCCGTCGGCGAGGGAGACCAGCGATGGACCAGCAAGCCGGGGATGACCACGAAGACCGCGCGCAGATGGAGTGAGCTTCCGCTCGGCCCTCTGCACGGCGGCTGTCATAGCCGCACCTCGTAGTCCGAAGTCGAGGGAGCTGCGTTGCAGTGTCCGATGGGGCGCATGCGCTGCTGCCCGCTTAGGACGCCCCGATGAACTTCATCAGTTGGCTGATCTCCAGGGTTACCCAGTTCTTCTCCGGCGGAGGTGAAGCGCGGAGAAGCTCCTCTGCAGCGGGCGAGGGCGAAGTTCGCGGCCAAGAAAGCCGCAACCAGAGTAGGGGCAGAAACTTCGACGGTGACTATCGCGCCGCTACGAATATCCTGAAGACGCGCATGAGCAACCGCTTCCCGGATAATTACCATGCCCGAATGGGCTCCGAGAAGAACAACGCGCGCGACTTCGGAGATGAGCGAGCTGAGGCAATCGACACAGCATCGGCTGTCATAGCTACGGCGCTGCGCGACGGCGCCACCGTCAAGCAGGCTGCTGATGCAGGCGCAGCCAGCGTCGGTATCTGAGCGGATGGCCGAACAGTCCAGCATTCCAACCCGAGTAAAGGCGTAAGGACGCAGGCCGAAACAGGGTGGACCTATGGCGTCTGCCGCCGGTTTCCCCCGCTCATCACACAATGGATAATACCAATGCTTGATCGCGCTCGGCAGCTGATCATGATCAACCCGCTTGGGGTATCGGCAGTCCTGGGATTGGGGGCCGCGATGGTGGTGCTCTATTTCGTGATGATGCCAATCGGTTGGTAGACCGAGTGCGGCGATCGATACTCGGAATCAAGCACGTCGCTCCATCCGGGCCGCCGCCCACTCCCGATCACGCTCGGCTTGCAGCCCCCGCTGCTGAGCCTCGTAGGCGGCCTGCTCGGCCAATTCCTTCAGCAGCCTACGATCCGCCGCAGCGGCTGCTCGGCGCCGTTCCGCATCAGCTTCAGCCCTCTGCCGAAGCACCTCCTCCAGGGTCGGCGGCTTCACGGGCCGCTTAGGTTTCGCCCTGGGCGGGGTCCTCCGTGCCGTGCGAGGTGGTGGGTGCGGCCAATCCATTCTTGGCGGGGCTGGCCGAGAGACACCGACGGCAGCCTTGGCTTCCGATAGTGTCATGCCGACAGACGCGGCAACGCGCTCGGCGGCGGCGAGGCCGGCAGCCCGTTCGCCGGCTGTAGCCCCGCGCTTGGCCAGAGCGAGGCACTTCTCGAAGCGGTCGCGTTCCGCCGGGGTCATGGCGAGGTTCCCAAATTCGCGGTTTTGCAGGTGCCCCGTGCGAAACTTGCGAATTTTGCGAAAGTCCGCAGGTTCAGAACGTGAACTTTCGCAGATTTCGCAATCTTCGCAGCGAGCATGCTGATTTCCGAAGTTTCACTCACGTCCGCCCGGCCACCCGGATCAGGCGCGGGCGCTCGCTCACTTCCTCCACGAGGTTGTGCTCGATCAGAGTGCGGACGGCGGCATCGGCTTCCTTCTTCGTGCGGGTCGGTGCCGGGCCGAGCCGAAGCACGTCGCTGAACTTAACCGCCGCCTCGTTGCGGTTGCCGAGCCAGTCCAACAGAGCCTTCGCCCGGAGAAGCGTCGGATCGGTCCGGCACGCCTGCTGAAGGCGCAAAGCCTCGTCGGTGTACCAAGTCGTCAGGCGCACGGCCGCGGTCATGATCTCGGCTGAGATCTGCGACGCGTGCTCATCCGCCACGATAGCCAGCACTCCGGCGATCCGTGCAGCATGCTCGGCAGCCTTGGCCGCGAAGTCCCGGATCGGACGAAGGTCGCCGCCGGCACCGCAGCGCTCCTCAATCCAGTTGTAGAAGTCGCGCCACCGGTCCTCGGCAGTGGTGCTCATCGTGAGCTCACGCGGCATCAGGCCCTGCACCCGGTCTGCCTCCGGGGCCTTCTCCAATAGGTTCAGCATACAGGCGTGGTAGCGGCGGATCTGATCGGCATCGTCCGTCGTCACGGTGCGAAACAGTCGCGTGCCGGCGATGCTGTCAGGGGCTGCCACGAGGATTCGCGACAGCAGGCCTTGGTCCCGCAACACCGGATCCGATAGGAAGGCCGCCGCCGCGTCGGGCTGCACCATCAGGTGCATGGCCAGGCGCCGCCCCTTCAGAATCGACACCCCATCAAGAGCCCGCACCCGCGTGACCGGCTTGCCGTCCCAAAGGATGGAGAACCCAGCCGCTGTGCGGAGGCGGTTTTCGGCCGCCATCCCGTGCCCAGCGGTGAACTGGCCGCCCTCGGCTGTGAACACCCCGAGTGCGGGCGGCATGTTGGGCCAGCTCTTCACTAAGCCTTCGAAGGTTGGCTCGGCGGAGGTGAGCACCGGCCACACTGGCGCTTGCGGTTCGGGGCCGAGTTCCGTCAGCAAAACCTTGCGAGCCTCAAAAACCAGCTTCCGATCGTTCTCGATCTTTTTCTTCTCGGCCGACCAAGCGGCATGCGTGACCGTCCAGTCCTGATAGGCGCGGCCGTGGGTTTCCTGCAGCGCATCCTCGCGCCGGCAGACCGACCACAGCGCCTCGTTGTCTGTGGTGGTCTTTCGGTCACCAGAGAAGGCGCTGCTGACGAGATAGAGGCTCAGCGGCCGGCGTTGCCCATAAGGCATGCGAACGTCGGCATGGGCCTGCGCAGCCAGCGAGGCGGCGGCGAGCACCGACTGGGCGGCGATAGCGGCCGGAGCCTGAACCTTGCGGGCGATGGCACGGGCGGCTTCACCGAGGATCGGGCCAAGCGCATCTAGTGGGTACGGCTCGGCAGGCGGCAGGGGTGGGAACAGCGGTAGCCGTTCCAACTGGACTCGGCCGTAATTGTCCTGTCCATTAGGGGGTAGCCGATCAAGTTCGGCGGCGAAATGATGCGCTCTCATACGCACGCCTCCTGATTCGAGTGGGTGTGGGAGGCAGGCGCGGGCTGACGCCGCTGGCGCTCGCGTTCCAACTGCTCGGTCAGATCACCGAGCAGGTTGAGGGCGGCACGGAATTCGGCCGCGGCGCATTTCATCGAGTACCGGAGGCCGGCGTCGTCGCGCATGGCCGCATAGTCGCCGGCCATGTTGGCACGCATGCTGACGAGGGCCATCAGCTCGGAAATATGAGCCCGGTACTTGTCCGGGTCGCCATAGGCGTAGTCGTTGGGGTTGAGGGTTGGGGCGGTCACTGGCGCCCCCAACGATCGGTGGTCGTGAACGCCAGTTCGGCGACTAAGTTGGCCACGGACGGCGTCAGACCGAAGCGGGCGGCGAGGTAGTCTTGTCGGAGCGCTTGGGCTGGCGTATCTCTTTGAATGTCGACCTGGCAGAAGACATTCTTAGAGACCCGCCGCAGCCCGCGCTGTGCGCGGGTTTTCTGCTTCATGGCTTATGCGGCCTCCTTCTTGGCCTGTCGGGCCTCGAAGGCCTGCAGGTCGGCCAGCCGCCAGTAGCGGCGCCCGTTGATGCGGATCGGCTGGGGAAATTCAAGTTTCGGGTCGGCCAGCCACCGGAAGATCGTCATGTCCGACACGCCGTAGCGGGCGCGGGTGATCGTGGTCGGCAGCAAGTCTTCGTTGGAATTTGTGACAGCAAGTGGCATTGCGTGGCTCCTTGTTAGGGCACGCTCACGATGAGTAGATTGGAGGCCGAGATGGGAGGTCGAAACCTACGCGATTTTAAGGGGTAGGTTTTACCCCCTGAAGCTACGGTCCTGGTCGGCGCACCCAGGTTAAGCCATCTTCGGCTAATTCAAACGCTTTAGCCGCAGTCTTGATTGCACTAGTCCAAGCGTCGCTGTTATCTTTCAGCCCATCGCTCAAACTGGCCGCGCCACTAGCAACGAAGCCAACAAAGCGAGCGCTGTCTTTGGCCGAGATCTTCAATCGGGTCAGCATTGTCCAGCCCTGCGAAATCCCGAACACAAAACCAACACGCCAAGGATCGCCCGGTCGACCGCCAGTATCGATAGCTTCCGGTGTCAACCGATCTACGATGCGTAGCAGAGCATCATGAGCGTTGCGCAGAGTATCTACTTCCAAGGATAAGTTGTTTTGCGCGGCCGTCGCTCGTGCCCCGGGGGCGGTATAGCGGCCAGCAGAAAGGTCGATTGCATGCGCAGCTATAAAATCTGCCAGCATTGCAGAAATCGACTTCGCGTCCGCTAGCGCTATTTTGGCAGCCGCCTTTGCCGAAGGCTCCGTTCCGAGCTTGTACCGTGCATAATAGTCGGCCCAGCGACATCCATCGACAACGCTTTGGCGGCCGCCCCAAAGCGCATCGGAGTGCGTCATACCTTCCTCACCCGCAGCTTGCTGCTCCGGCGTGATAATCCGGATATGTCCATCATCAATGAGTTGGCCGACTTCCAGATCAATCGGGAGGCGGCCGTTGGGCATTTGTGGCTGGGACGAAGGGACGAGTTCGTCTGCTAGCAATCGGGTCTGCGCCGCCTGGAACGTGCTGCTAGGCGGCCTCGCTCTGTCCCCGAAGGCCTCCTGCCGCCGACGAGTGCTCCGAATGAGCTGCTTCAGATGCTGGTTGTTCGGATCCTGCCGCAGCTGACCTTTCAGGTATTCCACGATGTCAAAATCGTCGGTCACTGGGTGCCTCCGGTCAGATCACCAACGTGCGCTGCCCATGCCTCCAGCGCCGCCCGCTTCTCATCGAGGTACTGATACTTGTTGTAGACGGCGGCCACGCCGCTCACGGCCCCGGTGGCGTGATTCAACACCGCCTCGGTGACGTGGATCGGTTGACGGAGGCGGGCCATGCCGGTGCTGCCGGTGCGTCGCAGATCGTGCAGACGCCAGGGAGCGAAATCGACGCCTTCGGGGTCGTGGCCAGCGTCCACGGCCTCCTGCCGAGCGATCTCCATGATCACGGCATCGAGCTTCGCCTTGTTCTTCGCGAAATTGCTCGACGCGGTCGCGCCGTCGGTGGTCAGGACGAAGCCGGCTCGGCCAGCGATGCGCGGCGCGGTCACCAGGATCTCGCAGGCCGAGAAAGGTAGGGGCACCAGATGCTCCCGGCTGTTCTTTGTCCGCGCGGCCGGCAGCGTCCACAAGCCGTCTGCGTCAACCTCGGCCCAGGTCATGCGCGCGACCTCGTCACGCCGCTGGGCTGTCAGCAGCAGGAGCTGCACGAGCGTTCCGAACGGGTAGCCGATCCGATCCGCTGCCCGCCAAACAAGGCGCACCTCGGCATCGCTGAGCACGCGATCTCGGCTTGCCTCGGCCAACGGTGGCTTGAGCCGGAGGAACGGTGTGGTCTCGATGACCTCTCTCTCCAGTGCCCAGTTGAACAGAGCACGGGCCGCCGAGAACACGCGGTTGGCCCCGACACCCATACCAGCGTCCGTGAGCGCATCCGTGAGGGCGATGGCGTCCTTCCGGGTGATCTCACCGATGCGGCGGTCACCCCAACGGGCGACGACGTGGTTGCGAAGCAGCGCCTCGGCCTCAGCGGCGTAGCGAGGCTTGCTGTTCGGCTTGAGGTGACGCTCGACGTACTCCGCGGCGATCACCCGGACGGTGTCGCGCTCGGCCGCCTGGGCGGCCTCCACGGCGGCTTTCTTCTCTAGGACCGGATCTCGACCGCGCGCCGCCATCTGCAGCGCCTCTCGGGCGGCAGCACGCGCCGATCCCAGATCGAACAGCGGGTAGGGGCCGATCGTGAATTTCCGAGTCTTGCCGCCGAAGCGGTAGCGCACGGCCCAGGACTTCGCACCGCTCGGCTGCACGACGAGATAGAAGCCGGGCAGGGCGGCGTCGGGGATCTCGACCCGGCCCGCTGACTGCGGCTTATGGCGTTCGACACTCTGCATGGTCAGGACCTTTGCGACCACCAGACTTCGCCCTCCGGGTAACAGCAGGGTATCACGAAACGCCCGTTAAGGAGCGTTCGGCGCTGTTAGCCATTGTGGTATTGTCTGGCGCAAAAGCCAAGCGATGACAGTGCTTTGGGATCGAAATTCTGTCCGGGATTGTTCGGTGCTGTTATCCCGGCTTACCAGACTACGAATCTGGGGGTCAGAGGTTCGAATCCTTTCGGGCGCGCCATCTTTCTGTGAACCAATACATTCAGCCATGATCGCGGGCCGTTGTTGTTAAACGGTGCGGTAGATCAGGCGCTGTGCTGCTTATACCCATTCATCCTTAATCGCATCGGCTTTCCAGGGTCGAAATAGTCTTTGCTCGCTTCGAGGGCTGCCGCTGCTTCGAGCGCCGGGCTCCGCTGCGCCCTTGCAACAAGCCGCCGCCAGGGCTGGAGCGTCTTGTCTCCGTCCCCGGGGCTGCTGCGATCACAGATTGATGGTCACGTCGAGGCCGATCCCCGCGCCCGGCGATTCCCGGATCCACCGGCCGTACCGATGCTGCGTGAGCGTTCCATCGGCGCTGCCGGCAGCAGGCCGTGGAGCGCCATGCCGACCAGCATTGCGACGACGAAGACCAGGACCGGGGCCGCGGCCGTCGACAGCGCCGCTACCGCAGGGCCGGGGCAGAAGCCCGACACGCCCCAGCCGATCCCGAACAGGGCGGCGCCGAGGATTAGCGGCGCATCGATCCGGTGCCGGGCCGGAAGGTCGAACCAGGTATCCAGCACCGGGCCGCGGAGGCGCCGGCTCAAAAGGTAGCCGAGCCTAGATACCGTCACGGCGCCGCCGAGGACGAAGACCAGGCTGGGATCCCAGGCGCCCGCCACATCGAGGAAGCCCCGCACCCGGGCCGGGTCGAGCATGCCCGAGAGCGCCAGGCCGAGCCCGAAGATGAGGCCCGCGGCCAGGGCCGCCAGGCTGCGCAGGGCCGCGCTCACGCCAGCACCCGCAGGGCCGCGACCGTCAGCATGCCGGTGGCGAGGAAGACCAGCACCGCCGTGATCGAGCGCGGCGACAGCCGGGCGAGCCCGCATACTCCGTGCCCGGAGGTGCAGCCGGATCCGAGACGGGTGCCGAAGCCGACCAGCAGGCCGGCGAACGCCAGGGCGGGCAGGCCCGCGGCGATTCGCATCTCGGGCCAGTGTCCGGCCAGCAGCGCGAAGGCCGGGGGCCCGAGGATCAGGCCGAGTACGAAGGCAGCGTCGGCGAGCCAGCGCGCGCTTCCCGGCCGACCGAGTCCGGCGACCAAGCCGCTGATCCCGGCGATCCGGCCGTTCAACAACAGGAGCATCGCGGCCGACAGGCCGATCAGCAGGCCGCCCGCGAGGGGTGGAAGATAGGGGTTCATGGCGGTCTCGCGTCGCGAATCGGGGGTCGCCCCCGCGGTCCCAGGCTGTCGGGTTAGCGCCGGGGCTTTCGCGGAACAAGCCTTGCCAAACGCCGTTAATCGGTCAATTATCGAGCGAATTCAGTGCTTTAGTGAAAATCATGCTCCTCCCGGGGCAATCCGCGAACGAAACCTTCTCTGCCCATGCGGGCCGGGCGGAAGGGCATTCCCGGGACGGCTCGGTGCCTCGCCGGCTCCGCTTCGGACACCAGAATCGGGTCGGCAGGATCGGCCCTCGCAACGACGACAGCGCGAAAGGTTCAGCGACGATGGCGCAAGGTGATCAGGTGGTGTTCCAGCGGCTCGACCTCGCGGAGATCCTGGGGATCTGGCGTCATGCGCGGGGGCGGATCGTCGGCATCCACCAGCAGAGCGACCACTCGGCCACGGTCGACGTAAAGTTCGAAGGGCATGAGACGCTCGAACGCTATCTGGCCGACCTGTTCGAGCTGGTGCCTTGATGCGGCGCATCAATCGGGCTCTCCGGACGTGACCGCTTCGGCCGCGATCCCGCCGCCGCGCACCTCCGGCCGCGGCACCGTCGAGGGCGACCTGTGGGCCGAACTCCGCGCCGAGGCCGAGGCCGTGCTGGTCGAGGAGCCGCTCTATGCCGGGATCATCCAGGCGACGATCCTGGACCAGCGCAGCCTCGCCCAGGCCTTCGCGTACCGCCTCGCCCACCGTCTGGGTGACGGCGACCTCGCGCGTCTGTCGATGCGCGATCTCTGCCTCTCCGCCTTCGAGGCGGATCCCCATGCCGGAGCGAATGCCGCCCGCGACCTGATCGCCATCCGCGAGCGAGACCCGACCTGCCGCCGCTATCTCGATCCGTTCCTGTTCTACAAGGGCTTGGCGGCACTGGAGGCCTATCGGGTCGCCCATTGGCTCTGGCACCAGGGCCGGGCGACGCTGAGCCTGCATGTCCAGAGTCGCATCTCCGAGGTGTTCGGCTGCGACATCCACCCGGCTGCCCGGATCGGCTCGGGGGTGTTCATCGACCATGCCACCGGGGTCGTGATCGGCGAGACCACGGTGGTCGCCGACGACGTGTCGATCCTCCAGTCGGTGACGCTGGGCGGTAACGGCAAGGAGAGTGGCGACCGGCATCCGAAGGTCGAGCGCGGGGTCCTGTTGAGCGTCGGCGCCAAGGTCCTCGGCAACATCCGCGTCGGCGAAGGCGCCAAGGTCGCCGCCGCCGCCGTGGTGCTGCACGACGTGCCACCCCACACCACCGTGGCGGGCGTGCCCGCCCGCGTGGTCTCGCGCCTTGCCGCCGGCGAGGAGCCCGCACGGACCATGGACCAGTCCTTCGGCTTCGGGGACGGGATCTGATCCCGGCAAGGAAAATTTTTCTCTGTTAGGTTTGTCGCCGATCCTTGAGGATCTGCGGCTCATGGAGAATGCAATTCTCTCAGAATGAAGCATCGCGCTGATATTTTCCTAGGGTGAGCGCGTTTTTCAGCGGTGCTTTTCCCAAAACACAGATAAATAAGAATAATAGTTTCGTTGACCGAGTGAGGAATCAAAGATTACCTTGGATTTGCTGGATCGCGGAAGCGGCGGTCACAGTGTCGCGTTAGTGTCGCAGCGGCGGACGACCATGGGTCTGCACGACAAATCGAATCTTATGCAGGGCGGCGCGGTCATCTGATCCTGCCGACACCCATTTAATCTTGCGCTCAGCCCGTATCGACTGCGTGGCAGCTCGCGAAGACGCGGGCCGATGCGGCGCGCCCATCATTGAGAAGAAAGAGGACGAACGATGAGTGGACCGGGTCTGAGCGTGAGCGCCACGGCGGCACGCAATCTTGCGACAGCCACCGTCACGTCGGTCCAGAACGCGGCCAACACGCCGCGCTGGCTCCTGCGGCTCCTGCCCTTCGTGGACGTTGCCGGCGGCGTCTACCGCGTGAACCGCCGCGCCGTCGTTCTGGCCCGCCCCGGCCGCGTCGACCTCGTCACCGAGCACAAGGACCGGGCGATCCGTCCCGCCTCGCTGCGGGCCGTGCCGCTGTTCAGCCGCCTGGGCGATGCCGAGCTGACGAAGATTGCGGAGCGCTTCACCGAGAGCAGGCACAAGGCCGGCAAGATCATCCATGAGGAGGGTGCCGGCACCCGCAGCCTGACCGTGGTGGCGGACGGCACGGTCGAGCTGACCTTCTCGGGCCCCTACAAGGGACGGTTGCGGCAGGGTCTGGCCACCCGGGGCGACTATTTCGGTGACACCGACCTGCTCGGCGCGGGCGCACCCACCCCGGCCGTGAAGGCGCTCTCGGCCGTCACCCTGCTGACCCTCGATCCGGACGCCCTCGAGAACGACGAGATCCGCGCCAAGATCGCCCAGTACCGGGACGAGCAGGAGCGGCTAAAGGGCCATACCAGCTCCCATGGCGAGCAAGGCATCGAGCTGCTGGCGGTTCATACCGGCGAGCCGCGCCTGCCGACCACCTTCGTCGACTATGAATCGCATCCGCGCGAGTATCACCTGTCGACGATCCAGACGATCCTCAACACCCATACCCGGGTGACCGACCTCTACTCGAACGAGATCGATCAGCTCCGCGAGCAGATCCGCCTCACCGTCGACGCGGTGAAAGAGCGCGAGGAGTGGGAGCTGCTCAACAACTCGCAGTTCGGCCTCCTGAACGAGGTCGGCCCGCGCCAGCGCATCCCCACCCGCGGCGGCCCGCCCACCCCGGACGATCTCGACGAGCTGCTGACCCTGGTCTGGAAGAAGCCCGCCTTCTTCGTCGCGCATCCGCGCGCCATCGCGGCTTTCGGCCGTGAGGCCACCCGCCGCGGCGTGCCACCGGTCGTCGTCCATCTGTTCGGCGCGCCGTTCATCACCTGGCGCGGCGTCCCGCTGGTGCCGAGCGACAAGCTGCCGATCGACATCGATCCGGTCACTGGCGCCGAGACCACCTCGATCCTGCTGCTGCGCGTCGGCGAGGGCGAGCAGGGCGTGGTTGGCCTGCAGAAGTCGGGCGTGACCGGCGAGATCGAGCCCGGCCTGTCGGTGCGCTACATGGGCACCAACGATCACTCGATCGCCTCGCACCTGGTGACCCGCTACTTCTCGGCCGCCGTGCTGGTCGAGGACGCGATCGCCCGCCTCGATAACGTCCTCCTCGGCAACTACCATGACTATGCCTGAGGGACTGGCCTTCGGTCGACCGGAGGCGAGCCCGGCGGAGCTCGCCCATAGCGATCTCATCGGGCGCCTCGCCCGCGAGATCTACCAGCAGGGGCAGGCCGCGAGCCAGCCCCTCGCCCCGACGCTGCCCGCGGGACCCCAGGTCCCGCAGGCCCTCGAAGGCCTGCCTCAGGGACCGGGCGGCGCCCCGTTCCCGAGCGCGGCCACGGGGACCCCCTCGGTTCCGGCGGGGGGGCAACCCTCCGGCCTGCAGCCGGACGGCTCCACACTCGCGGCCCGCTCGTTCGGCGGGCCAGCCCTCGGCGTGCCGGGCCTCACCGGCCCGACCGTGCCGAACTACGCCCCCGCGAGCCCGGCTTTCTTCGACGTGGCCGCGATCCCGCCGGTCCATCCGGCGAGCCCGCGCCCGGTCCTGCCGGACTTCGCGTTCCCGAACGCGCCGACGGCCTTCCCGGGCGGTCCCGACCTGCACCGCCAGGTCGCCGGGGATCATCCCCGGGCCAACGCCTTCGCGCACGCGGTCGCGCCGCAACTGGTGCCGGCCGACCCGTCGCGGCCCGGCGGTGACGTCGCCCAGGAAAGCTTCGCCCGGACCGGGCACCTGTCCCGGGCGCCCGAGGCGCCGGTCTCCGACTATTACTTCCTGAATGCCGGCCCGAGCCCGGCCCGCAAGGCGCCGACCAGTCCCCGGGTCGAGCCCGCCCGCTATCCGGGTCCCGCCCCGCGGCTGACGGCGCAGGGGTCGAGCCCGGTGGCGGCGCCGTTCGACGTGGAGCATGTCCGCCGAGACTTCCCGGCCCTGCACCAGAGCGTCAACGGCCATCCGCTGGTCTGGCTCGACAACGCCGCCACCACCCACAAGCCGCAGGCCGTGATCGACGCGACCTCGGAGTTCTACGGGCGGCACAACTCGAACATCCACCGGGCCGCCCACACCCTGGCGGCGCGCTCCACGGACCTGTTCGAGGGCGGCCGCGAGGCGGTGCGCCGCTTCCTCAACGCGCCCTCGAAGGACGACATCGTCTTCCTGCGCGGCACCACGGAGGCGATCAACCTCGTCGCTAATTCCTTCGGCCGGGCCAATATCGGCCCGGGGGACGAGATCATCGTCTCGACCATCGAGCACCACGCCAACATCGTGCCCTGGCAATTGCTCGCGCAGGCCACCGGGGCGACGATCCGGGTGATCCCGGTCAACGACCGGGGCGAGATCATCTTCGAACAATACGCGGCCCTGCTCTCGGGCCGGACGAAGATCGTCTCGGTGACCCATGTGGCGAACGCGCTCGGCACCGTGAACCCGGTGCGGGAGATCATCGCGCTCGCTCACGCCTACGGGGTGCCCGTACTGGTCGATGCGGCGCAATCCTCGCCGCACATGCCGCTGGACGTGCAGGCCCTCGACGCCGACTTCCTGGTCTTCTCCGGGCACAAGGTGTTCGGGCCGACCGGGATCGGGGCACTCTACGGCAAGACGCACCTGCTCGCGGCGATGCCACCCTGGCAGGGCGGCGGGCACATGATCGAGGACGTCACCTTCACCCGGACCGTCTACAAGGGCGCCCCGGAGAAGTTCGAGGCGGGCACGCCGGACATCGCGGGTGCGGTCGGCCTCGGTGCGGCGCTCGACTATCTGGAGCGGATCGGCCTGCCGGCGATCGCCGCCTACGAGCACGATTTGCTGGACTACGCGCAGGCCGGCCTCGCCGAGGTAAAGGGCCTGCGCCTGATCGGCACGGCCCGCGAGAAGGCGAGCGTGATGTCCTTCGTGATCGAGGGGCAGGAAAACGAGGCGGTGGCCCACCATCTCGACGCGCACGGCATCGCGGTGCGCTCGGGCCATCACTGCGCCCTGCCGGCCCTGCGCCGGTTCGGGGTCGACCAGTCGGTGCGGGCGTCGCTGGCCTTCTACAACACCAAGTCCGACGTCGACGTGTTCCTGAAGGCGCTGCATAGCCTGCCGCGACACTGAGCCGTTCCCGCGACGAGACAGACTGAACCGAAGACCGGCCGGACCCCGAAAGGTCCGGCCGGTCTTCCTGTTCTGGACGGTGGCGTTTCTCGCGTGTGCAGTGCGCCGTAGGCGATGGTGACCCTGTGCGTCGGCTGGCACTCGCTCGGGTGGTCGTCGGACCCACCTGAGTCGTGGATGGCTTAGTTCTGCGGTTCGTCGGGAGATGCCCTGGGGCCTACGCATGCGGGAAACGCGAAATCATTCGCGATCCACCACCTGGCGAGCAGGGTCTTCTCGTATTCCGCGGGTTGCGGCGGGACTTATTCTTTAGTCCCCGAAATTTTCGAAAGACGCTTTCGTTGACGCTCTGCGCCTAGGGGCAGACCATCCTGGCATTCTTTGCGGCCCTCGCCGCAGCCGTCGTCGGCCTCGATGGCTTGCCGCAACCATCGCCGCTCCGGCCCCGCCACGGAGATCTTTCATGAGTCTGCTGTCCCCGGAGGCCGTCGAGTTCATCGGCTTCGTCGCCCCCCGCCACACTTCCGAGATCCATCCGGCGCAAGGTCCGGCGATCGACCGGGATTACCTGAAGCTCCTGGCCCAGGCGCATGAATGGGGCGGGTTCGACCGGGTGCTGGTGGCGTTCCATTCGACGTCGCCGGACGCCCTGCTGCTCGCCACTCAGGTCGCCGCCGTCACCGAGCGGCTCGGGCTGATGATCGCCCACCGCACCGGCTTCACGGCGCCCACCGTGGCGGCCCGGCAATTCGCGACCCTCGATCAGCTCACCGGCGGTCGGGTCGCGATCCACGTGATCAGCGGCGGCGACGACCGGGAGCTGGCCCAGGACGGCGACCACCTCACCAAGGACGAGCGCTACGCCCGCACCGGTGAGTTCCTGGACATCGCCCGCCAGAGCTGGACCGCCGCGGCGCCATTCGACTACGCGGGCGCGTTCTACAGGGTGGAACGGGGCTTCTCCGAGGTGAAGCCGGTCGATGCCATCCCGGTCTATTTCGGGGGCGCCTCGCCGGCGGCTCTGGCGGTGGCCGGCCGGCACGCCGACACCTACGCCCTGTGGGGCGAGACCCAGGCCCAGGTCCGGGAGCTGATCGGGCGCGTCCAAGACGCCGCCGCGCCGCATGGGCGCCAACCGCGCTTCAGCCTGTCGGTCCGGCCGATTCTGGCCGAGACCGAGGCGCAGGCCTGGGCTCGCGCGGAGGATATCCTGGCCCGGACCCGTGCCGCCCGGGCGGCACGGGGCGTCGGTGCGGCCGCCGCGCCGCAGAACGAGGGCTCGCGCCGGCTGCTGGCGGCGGCGGCCGCAGGCTCGCGCCTCGACAAGCGCCTGTTCACCGCCATCGCGGCCGAGACCGGGGCGGCGGGCAATTCCACCGCCCTGGTCGGGACGCCCGAGCAGGTGGCCGAGGCGCTGCTCGACTATCACGACCTCGGAGTGCGCACCTTCCTGATCCGCGGCTTCGATCCGCTGGAGGACGCGATCCAGTACGGCCGGGAGCTGCTACCGGCCTTCAAGGCCGCGCTCGCGGCCCGCGGCCGCGCCGCCGAGGCCGCCTGATGCGCGCCGCGATCCTGATTCTTGTCGCCCTCCTGGCCGTCGGGCCGGCCCGGGCGGACGACGTGCTGCGGATGGGCGACCAGCGCGGCAATGCCCGCGCCCTGATGGAGGCGGCGGGCGTCCTTGAGGGCCTGTCCTACCGGCTCGAATGGAGCGAGTTCCCCGCGGCCGCACCGCTTCTCGAAGCGCTGAACGCCGGGGCGATCGATGCGGGCGGGGTCGGCGACGCGCCGTTCACCTTCGCGGCCGCCGCCGGGGCGCCCGTGAAGGCGTTCATGGCGTTCCGCAATCGGCAGGACGGGCTGGCGATCCTGGTGACGCCGGATTCGCCGATCCGGAGCGTGGTGGATCTCAGGGGCAAGCGCATCGCCACCAACCGCGGCTCCATCGGCCACCAGGTGGTGCTGGCGGCCCTGGAGGAGGCGGGGCTGCCGTTCGACAGCGTCGTGTTCAGCTTCCTGCCGCCGGCGGACGCCAAGATCGCCCTCGCCTCCGGGTCCGTGGATGCCTGGGCGACCTGGGAGCCCTACACCTCCACGGCGGAGCTCGCCGGCCTGACCCGGGTGGTCCGGGACGGCAACGGCATCACCCCAGGCCTGATTTTCACGGTGGCGCGCGACAGCGCTCTGACGGACAAGCGGCCCCTCCTCGCCGATTTCGCCGCGCGCCTCGCCCGGGCGCGGGCCTGGGCGCTCAAGGACCCGGCGCCTTACGCGAAGGTCTGGTCGAAGCTGATCGGCCTGCCGGAGGCGGTGCCTTTGCGCTGGTTCGGCCGCGCCGGCTACCGGACCGTGCCGATCGACGCCGACGTGATCGCCGACGAGCAGCGCACCATCGACCTCTACGTCCGCGCCGGCCTGATCCCGAAGGCTCGCGCCCCGCGGGCGGCGGCGATCTTCGACACGGGGTTTTCCCAGGCCCCGTCGCAAGCCCTGTCCGAAGCCCCGGCGGCGGTGCAATGATGGCCGGTCCCCCCGGATCAGAGGTCCTGACGATGCACGACACCGGCGACGGCCATACCCATGCCCACGACCACACGCACGACCATGATCACGATCATCCTGCGGGGGAGGGGGCGGCGCGCTGGAAGCATGACGGCGTGCGGGTGATCCCGGGCGACCAGCTCGACAGCAACACCGCGCAGACCCCGGGCATGTTCCGGCAGGCGGCGGTCAACGCCGCCCGGGTCGGCGCCCAGAAGATCTGGGCCGGCACGGTGGCGATCCAGCCCGACGCCAAGACCGGCGTGCATCATCACGGCGCCCTGGAAAGCGTGATCTACGTGGTCTCCGGCCGCGCCCGGATGCGCTGGGGCGAGCGGCTCGAATACGTGGCCGAGGCCGGGCCGGGGGATTTCATCTTCGTGCCGCCTTTCGTGCCGCACCAGGAGATCAACGCCTCCACGGACGAGCCCCTGCACTGCGTGCTGGTGCGCTCGGACAACGAGGCCGTGGTGGTCAACATCCCGGATGTCGAGCCGGTGGAGCGGCCCGAATCTGTCCACTGGGTCGACCCGATCCACAAGCACCCGTGAGCACCTGCGGAGCGCAGCCATGAATCGGGCAGAGCCATGAGTCGAGACCGCCAGCTGCATCTCGGCGCGTTCATGCGCCCGGTGGGGATCCACACGGCCTGGTGGCGCTATCCCGGCGGCTATCCGGACGCGAATTTCAACTTCGAGCACCTGACGCATTTCGCCCGGCGGCTGGAGGCGGCGAAGTTCGACGCCTTCTTCATGGCCGACCATCTGGCGGTGATGAACATGCCGATGGCGGCGCTACGCCGCTCGGCCACCGTGACCTCGTTCGATCCGCTGACGCTGCTGCCGGCTTTGGCCGCGCTCACGTCGCGGATCGGGCTGATCGCCACGGCCTCGACCACCTACAACGAGCCCTACCATGTGGCCCGGAAGTTCGCCTCCCTCGACCACATCTCGAAGGGCCGGGCCGGCTGGAACCTCGTCACCTCGGGCAACCCGGACGAGGCGCTGAATTTCGGCCGCGACGCGCATCTCGACCATGCCGTGCGCTACGCCCGGGCGCGCGAGTTCTACGACGTGGTCACCGGCCTGTGGGATTCCTGGGCCGACGCCGCCTTCCTGATGGATCCGGAGAGCGGCCTGTTCTTCGATTCCAGCAAGCTGCACGTCCTCGACCACCGGGGCGAATTCCTGACGGTGAAGGGGCCGCTCAACGTCGCCCGGCCGGTTCAGGGCTGGCCGGTAATCGTCCAGGCCGGCGCCTCCGAGGCCGGAAAGCAGATCGCGGCCGAAACCGCCGAGATGGTGTTCGGCGCCAGCTCCACCCTGGAGGCCGCGCAGGCCTACTATGCCGACGTGAAGGGCCGGATGCCGGCGCTGGGGCGCGATCCCGAGCACCTGAAGATCCTGCCCGGCGCCCTGGTGATCCTGGGCGAGACCGAGGCCGAGGCCCAGGCCAAGCGGGCGCGCCTCGACGACCTGGTCCATCCCGACAGCGGGCTCGCCAACCTGTCGGTGCGGCTCGGGGTCGACGCCTCCGGCTTCGATCTCGACGCGCCCCTGCCCGAGATCCCCGAGACCAACGCCAGCAAGACCAGCCAGGCGCAGATCCTGGACTATGCCCGCCGGACCGGCGCCACCGTGCGCGACCTCGCCCGCAAGGTCGGGGCCTATGCCGGGCTCCATTTCGTCGGGACACCCGCCCAGGTCGCGGACCGGATGGAGGAATGGCTGGAGGGCCGCGGCTGCGACGGCTTCAACGTGATGTTCCCGTTCGTGCCCGAGGGGCTCGACGACGTGGTCGACACGCTCGTGCCGGAACTGCAGCGGCGCGGCCTGTTCCGGCGGGACTATGCCGGCACGACCCTGCGCGACCATCTCGGCCTGCCGCGCCCGCCGAACCGGTTCTTTGCATCGGAGGCGCCGGGGCGCGCGTGATGGAGAGCCGCGTCGGCGGCGCTCCGCGCGGTGCTTACCGCTTCACCTTGGCCTTGCGAGCGGCGAAGCGGGCGTCGCGGGTCGCCTTCTGCTCGGCGGCCAAAGCGGCCTGCCGCTCGACCTTCTCGGCGGCCTGACGGACGATCTCGGCCGCCGCGCGCTCCTGCTCCGCGAGTTGTTCCGCCGCGCGGACCGCCTCGGCGGCGGCGCGGGCCGTTTCCCGCTCGCTCACCCGCACCTCGCGGGCCTCGGCGACCGCCTGGCGCTCGGCCTGCCGGGCGAGGACGGCCGGATCGTCGGCCGCCGGACGGGCACGGAACTGAGCCAGCCGCTCCTCTTTGGCCTTCGCGCCGGCCTCTAGACGATCAGAAAGCTGCGTTTCTTTGAATTGACCCACGTAGACTCCTCGCGCGCCGCAGCGCGGGTATCAGAAACAGAAGAAGCCGCTCCACACAGGGAACGGCTTCGAAACGCATCCTCGAAAGAGGTGCGAGGTTCAGGCGGCCTGAAGGCTGCCGGCGGACTGCTTGCCGCTGCGACGGTCGGTTTCCATCTCGTAGGAGATCTTCTGACCCTCGATCAGGTTGCGCATGCCGGCGCGCTCGACCGCCGAGATGTGCACGAACACGTCCTTGCCGCCATCGTCAGGCTGGATGAAGCCGAAGCCCTTGGTCTCGTTGAACCACTTAACGGTGCCGATGCTCATAAATATTCCAACTGCTTTAGAGCATGATGCGAGACACCGGAGACCGGTCGCCCGAGATCATCATGCGGTAACAAAGGTCCAGGGCCTGCTGCTGTTGCGCTGCACCTGCCGCGAACGCTGGACGATCGAATAGGGCGAGCGCGTGCATGGCATGCGCCCGTCCGTGGTCGTCGAAAATGGGAGAGATGCAGAGCGCTCGCCCTGTTGTGGCGAGACGGCCGAATATCTGGCCAAAGATCGATTTATGATCTTTACCGCATCGGCGGGATAATCACAATCACAAAAGGGGCGTTCAGAAATTCAATGCGCAGCGCCGATGGTTCGCGATCTTTCTGCGCTTCTGTTCTGGTTTAGAAATGAAGATCTTGGCGCCGCCTACTGCAGAGCCCCGCGCGACCATATGCCGGTTCTGAGGTGGGGATTCGGGTTGCAATTGTCGGCGCGACCTCCATCGGCTCCCGGTAGCTCGTGGGGACGGGCCGCTGCGAAAAACCCCGTCTGCGGCCCATCGCTCGTGAGACGCGTTAGCACTCTTGCGCATTGAGTGCTAAGACAGCGGTCGACCCGGCGCGGGCGATTCGGTCCGCCGCCGCCTTTCCCGTCCAGGCTCCGTCATGTCGACGCGAGGCCCGCAGGCGGGACGAACAGGATGCCAAACATGAAGTTTCGCCCGTTGCACGACCGCGTGGTGCTCCGCCGCATCGAGGGCGAGGAGAAGACCAAGGGGGGGATCATCATCCCCGATACGGTCAAGGAGAAGCCGCAGGAGGGCGAGGTCGTCGCCGTCGGGCCGGGCGCGCGCGACGAGGCCGGCAAGATCAATCCCCTCGAGGTGAAGCCCGGCGACCGCGTGCTGTTCGGCAAGTGGTCCGGCACGGAGGTCAAGATCGACGGTCAGGACCTCCTGATCATGAAGGAATCCGACATCATGGGCGTCGTCGCCTAAGGGCGTCCGCCCGGACCAACGCTCCCCAAGCCCTTCGAGGCGCCCGCACCGGTGTGCCTCGGGGCCGAACGACAACAGAAGAGCCATTCCATGTCAGCCAAAGACGTACGTTTTTCCGTCGATGCCCGCGAGAAGATGCTGCGCGGCGTCGAGCTGCTCGCCAGCGCCGTGAAGGTCACGCTCGGTCCGAAGGGCCGCAACGTCGTGATCGAGAAGAGCTTCGGCGCCCCGCGCATCACCAAGGACGGCGTCACCGTCGCCAAGGAGATCGAGCTCGCCGACAAGTTCGAGAACATGGGCGCCCAGATGGTGCGCGAAGTGGCC
>NZ_JAKSYN010000110.1:0-15639 GCF_022829565.1 Methylobacterium sp. J-001 | reverse complement strand
ACCGCTGGCGCAAGGAGTACGGCGGTCTCCAAGTCGATCAGGCCAGGAAGATGAAGGACCTGGAGCGCGAGAACGCGCGGCTGCGGCGACTGGTAGCCGATCTATCCTTGGAGAAGCAGGTGTTGGCGGACGTCGCCGCGGGAAACTTGTAGCCCCCGAGCGACGCCGGCAGGCGGTCGATGGGATCCGGGAGAAGTACGGCCTCTCGGAACGTCACGCCTGCCGGATCGTCGGTCAGCACCGGGGCACGCAACGCTACGTGCCCACCGTGCTGGCCGACGAGGATGCGCTGACCCGCGCCATCATTGCCATGGCGTCCGAGTACGGGCGCTATGGCTACCGCCGCATCACCGCGCTGCTACAAGCGGACGGCTGGCAGGTGGGCAAGGATCGGGTTCAACGCATCTGGCATCGCGAGGGGCTCAAGGTCCCACAGAAGCACCGACCGCGCAGCCGCCTGTGGCTGAACGATGGATCCAGCGTGCGGCTGCGTCCGCTCCACCGCAATCACGTCTGGAGCTTCGACTTCGTCCAGGCGCGGACCCACGACGGACGCTCGCTCCGGGTCCTGACGCTGATCGACGAGCATAGCCGAGCTTGTCTGGCGCTGAAGGTGGCGCGACGCATCAACAGCGTCGGCGTGATCGAGACGCTGGCCGACGCCATGTGCCTGCACGGCATCCCGGAGCACATACGCTGCGATAATGGCCCTGAGATGATCTCCAAGGCGTTGCGCAAATGGGTCGCCAAAGCCGGAGCACAGATCCAGTACATTGCGCCGGGCTCGCCGTGGGAGAACGGGTACTGCGAGAGCTTCAATGGCAAGCTTCAGGATGAGTGCCTGAGACAAGAGATCTTCTACTCGCTGAAGGAGGCGCAGATCGTGATCGGTCTTTGGCAAACTACCTACAACCGCGTCCGGCCGCATTCGTCCCTGGGCTATCGGCCGCCCGCGCCTGTCAGCTTCCCGGATCTGGCCTTCCGGCTACCCATGGCAGCGGCCATGCAGTAGCCTCTCAATCGGCTCGGTCCAAAATACCGGTCAGGTCACCGCCGGGTTGTGGGTATGGAGCGAGCCCCGGCCACGAAGTCGAGCAAGGTTTGGACCTCCTCGCCCTGGAGCGTGACCGTGTGCTCTTCGTCCACTTCGCAGAGTGTCTTACGCTTCCTCCAGGTCTCTACCTTCAGGCTTTCATGATGCGGTTTGCCGGTGTGCCGGTCGCGCGGGACGAGCCGCGTGAAAGTCTTTCGTGATAGCTTGCCGTCCGAGAGAACGATCGTCTGCTGCGAGTGCAGATCGGGCGTCTTGCGCTCGTCGAAGTTCGTGACCGTAATCTTCACGAAGTTGCTCCTCGCCCCTTTTAAGTGAGCGCCTCCTTGGCCGTCTCGCCGCGGACGGTCGCGTGCTCCAACTTTTTTAGCGTCAGCATGGCCCTTGGAGTGTCGAGCGCGGCTCCGTTATGGCGATCAAATCTACCACAACGATGCTGATAGCGTAGGTGGGCGCCGGGTCGCCCTACTGCTTGTCCAGGACGAACCCCGCGACTACAGCCGCCAGATGTCCGAAAAGCTCAACGTCCTTCTCGACCGCCTGAAGGCTCACCAACGCGATCTCATCCTGGCGATGGCCGAGCACGACGGGATGCCCGCCGGGAGCGCCCTGCGTCAGGTCGCCGAACTGGAAAACGTGATCGCCGCCGTCGAGGCCGTGGCGGATGAGGAGCGGGGTCGGGCGCGGGGATAGGCGGGACTGCACCTGAGCACCATCCTTACCCAGAGCGATGGCACAGGCGGACTCGACAATGGGCGCCGACGATGCCTTTCAGGATCAAACCTGAGCGCCGCGCCGTTCCCAACGATCACGCGTCGAGGTGGCGCTGGGAGAGCTTCATGAACGCTGCACCTGACGGATCAGTGATCCAGCGCGAGGCGCCACGCGCCGATCTCTTGGCCTTCGAGATCAAGGACAGGATCACCAAGCCCGACATCGAGTGGATGTCCTCGATCGCCGACGAGGCGATGAAAATCCACGATAAGATCGACATGCTGCTGATCATGTCGAACTACGAAGGCTCGGACCTCGGGGCGAGGTTCGACGGCTACGCCAGCACGGTGATGGCCCGCTCAGTCGCGCACATCCGCAATTACGTCGTGGTCGGCGCGCCGTTGTTCGCCCGCGCCATGATCACGCTGTCCGGGACGGTCATGCCAGTCGAGACCAAGACGTTTGATCTAGCCGACGAGGCCGCGGCTTGGGCGTACCTCGCAGAGGCCGGACCGGCTACCGCAAGATCCTGAATGGGCTGATTGGAGATCGAAGCGAATGGCTGGTCTGAAGGATAAGCGCGGCTTCATCGACAAAGATCGCCTCGACCTCTCCGAGCGGAAGGCCGTGGAATACTGGATGAAGCGCTGGGGCGTGACGCGCGATCAGTTGGTGACTGCCCACCGCAAGGTCGGCTTGATGACCAAAGACATCGCCGCAGAGTTGGGAAAGAAGCGATAATATTCCTACCATTTGCCATCCTGGTGCGACGGTCTCCTACTTGAAGAACGTTGAGCCGTTTGTCTTTAAGTCGGGCCACCGGGCCGATGTGGCCAAGGCGATCGAGATGCATCCCCAGGCCAAGAAGCTGCTGTCCGAGAGGCGACCACGCCGGGCCTGCGGCGCACGATGGTCATGACCGCCGTCATCATGGGCTTCCCGGTTCAGGGATGAGCGAGCCGTCCGACAGGCCCGACAGGGCCGCCGTTCACCGAGCGATGGCGCGTCTCGACGGGTTGGCCCGCGGGCTCGGACCGGACGAGGCGACCACCCGCCAGATCGTCGAGGCGGTGGTCGCCGACATGCCTGATCAGCCGGAGGAGGGGCGTTTCACCGAGGCGCGCCGCCGGATGATCGTGGCGTCGGCATAGCGCATGTTTGAGGACTCGGACCCGATCGTGGAGGCTGTGACAGTGATTACGTCCCGCGGCCACATCGTCGAGCCAGACGACGACTTCGAGAAATGTCGTGTCGATGGCGGCGCATGGATCACCACTGGCGACCTGCTCGGCCTGAACGCCGGGAACGGCAAGGTGCATTAGCAGTGCCGTCCGAGAGAACCGGCGCCCGGCCACGCAAGGATACTCGCGCCATCGGCCGTGATAGAGACGAAGCCCTCTTCGGGAAAATAGACGACCTCAATCGACGAATGGGCGGGGATCAGTACCTGCCGTAGCTGCATCGGCTCGATACGCAGAGCGGGTCGCAGACTGGCGAAATCCTTTGGCAAGAGGCAAGCGAGGAGCTTGTTGCGCACATCGGGTTGCCGGAGGGGAGCCACGGATGTTCGCCAGCTAAGGGCGAGAGCACACGCTGTCCCTCAATCATCAGCGCCCTGAGTACGGCTGGCGATCAGTTCGATGCCGTAATTTTTTGACAAATACCAAGCTGAATGTCTTTATGTAAGTAATTTACAAATACAAGACATATGGGTGCGACCGCGCAGAGCGCTCAGATCGCGGAAACCTTAACCCAGGATGGTTCGGGTCGATAATATACCATCTACCCGTGCGCCATCGTCGGTTGCTCTGGAACGGATGCTGCCGCCTGGGAGCGCCGTGTGCTTCCGCCTGCCACACAAGGCGAAGCCGCCATGGCCTCGACGCTCCCCCACGCCCTCTACCCGCTCATCCGCAAACTGGAGAGCGTCACCCGCCTCTCGGATGCGGAACGACAGGCGATCGAGAGTCTGCCCGTCCGGGTGCGGACCCTCTCAGCAAGACAGGACATCGTGCGGGACGGCGACCGGGCGACCCAGTGCTGCGTCATCCTGGAAGGCTGGGCCTGTCGGTACAAGTTCGTGAGCGAGGGGCGTCGCCAGATCTTCTCGTTCCACATCGCGGGCGACATCCCAGATTTGCAGAGCCTGCTCATCCCGCTGATGGACCACACGCTTGGGACGATGACCCAAGCCACCGTCGCGTTCGTTCCGCACGAGAGCATGCACGACCTTACGGCCCGCTTCCCGAGCATCGCCGCCGCGCTCTGGCGTGACACGCTGATCGACGCGGCGATCTTCCGGGAGTGGTTGATCGCCATGGGGCGTCGCCCGGCGTTCGAGCACTTGGCCCACCTGTTCTGCGAACTGTACCTGAAGCAGGAGGCGGTCGGGCTGGCGGGTGAACACCGCTGTCCCCTGCCGATCACCCAGACCGATCTCGCGGACGCCACGGGTATGACGGCCGTGCACATCAACCGCGTATTGAAGGAGATGCGCGGTCGTGGGCTGATCACGCTGTACCGGCAGACACTGGTGGTGAAGGCGTGGGACGAGCTTGTCCGAGCCTCCGAGTTCGACGCGACCTACCTGCACTTGCAGAGGCGAGCGGCGGGATGACCCTGCGCCTCCAGCCCGTGCGTGTCGCAACCAGCAGTGAAGACAGCGACGGCCAACTCGTGTTCGTGGACGGGTTCCTCGTGGCGGTGCTGGTGCACCTGTCCGGGCAGCACGGGGCCAACGCGGGCATGTGGTTCCTAGAGGCCGGGTTCGGTCTGACCGCAGTGATGAGCGCTCCCCTGTTCCTGGACGTGGACGCGGCTCAAGATTGGATCGAGCGGCACCTTGGGACCAAGCGGATCGCGGCGGGACTGTGATGCAGCTAGGCTGGCGTCACCGATCCGTATCGTCGGCTCGCCCATCCCGGCGAGCGCCACGGGCTACGACGACGAGCGCATCACCGGCCAAGGGACGCTGCCACGCCACGACCTCGATCTAACGCAGGTAATTTAGGCGACGCTCCCCATCCGCTATGTCGGCCGAACCGGATCCATATCGGGCGGTCCCGTTGGCTGTGGGCTTTTGCCTCCGAACTCATGGCTAACGAGGTCGTACTTCGCAGAAGGAGCGTGTCGAATGGGAGACGAGTCTGCGAAGCCTCCTGAGTTCTGGGACGCGCTTGCCGAGCATGTCACCGCCAAGGTCGAGCCGGTCCTACGGCAGCACGCGCACGTGCGCCAGCCAGTGATCGTCTACTTGCGCGACCTGGAGGTCCTAGCCCGCAAGGAATGCGATAGTCGTGAGGTGATCCAGATCATCGCATCAGGACGCCGCATCCTCGGTGACCGAGAACAGGTCGGACGCCCGGACGGTCCTTTTTCGCGCACCTAGCTCATGGTCATGCGCGGATCCTTGCGATGAGGGGCGTGACCGTGGTGATCAAGGTTTGCTCTTAGGCCATGCGGCCAGAAGCGGGGTTGCCCGGCATGAACTGGGCTGGCTCAGGCACAGCCTTTGTAGCCGCCACGCTCTGCCTCCTGCCGAGCTATCTCTAGGACGCGACCACGGCCTTGGGCGCCCTAGATCTCTGACCAGAGGCGCACGAGGGCAAGATGATCGTCGGCTTCGTGGTTGGCTGGCTCGCCGAAGAATTCAGCCACCGGCACGTCAAGTGTGTGAGCGAGCCGGTTCAGCGCATTGGTGTGGCGGTTGGTGCGGAGGTCAAGCGTATCCATGGCCTCGGCAACGCACGAGATAAGCCACTGATTGCACTGTGTATTCAAAATACGGTGCGGCACATTGCTGAGCCGTCCGTCTTGGCCCCACAGCCGGATCCGATCACGGGCTGATGGCGTGTGGGATATGCCATTCGCCGACCAAGTCGAGCGAGGCGGAGTAGACCGCCGTCCCGTTCTCATCGCGCACCCGAACCGAATAGGTGCGACGATCCCGGTCCGGGGACTTATTACGCGCCATTTCCGGGAGGGCATCCAACGCCTCAATGCGCGCGGCGTCGATGCTGGGCAACTCGAAGCCCTCATTGTCCTCATGGCGGAAGTGGCCGTCGTCGGTGTCGAAGAAAAAATGCGGCATGAGATATCCGGCCTCACTCAGGCGGGAGCACTCGCATCTCTCAGCCGCTGACGCCCAAATGTTCGATCAGCGATGTGTTCAGTTCTGCCTCATCCCGAGGCTGACATTTGTAACTTGTGTTGATGAGGATTGAGATTATTTGTTCGTGGGGTGTAATGCAGATAGGTTGGGACGAAGCCGCAGAAGGCTTTCAGCCGAGCTATGTCCAGGATCTTAAGGCGACGTTTCTTGAGGACAATCAGGTCCTCCGACCTTAGGTACTGCAATGTGCGGTTCACGTGAACAGGCGTCAGACCAAGCATATCGGCGAGGTCAATCTGGGTGAGGGGCAGGGCATACTCGTCCTTCTCGGCCAAGCCGACCACGCTCAGGCGCAGCAGGAGTTCACAGAACAGGTGCGCCATCCGCTCGGCGGCTTCACGCCCTGCCAAGCCGATGAGCCACTCGCGCAGCACCGCATCATCGACGAGGGTCGCCCACCAGAGGGCATGGGCGATACGGGGATGGTTCTCGGTCAGGTCGCGGACGGTGGAACGCGGGATCTCCACCACGGTGCACGGGGTCAACGTGGCGATCGAATGGTCCATCTCATCTAGGATGGCGACATGCAGGTCGCAGAAGTCACCCGGCACCATGAGGGCTGTGATGTGGCGCTGACCCTTCGGCAGGATCTTGTAGCGACAGACGAAGCCGGAGAGGACGAGATGTACGTTCTCGGGCCGATCTCCCTCGGTGGTGAGATCCTGGCGGGCTCGGACCTGTCGGCTACGCACGCTCACGCGCCGCAACGTCTCGTGATCGCCCTCAGTTAGTCTGCCTGCGACGCTGAGCTTGCGGATCAGAGTATTGATCATGGTTCACGACGCGCCCTTCGGCGGTCGTTTCGCCCCGATCCGGGCGGCGTATCGCACCTATGCGGAACGGAATGAAAGAACCGCACACGGTGAGACGCACATCAGGGCCTCGATACTCTAACACGTGTTATATTTTCCGGTGCTCCTTGTAGTTGGGTACGGTTTCCGCCCTGCGGCTCGGCCCCGCCGCCCGATCTGATCACGGGCTGACGGGGGAGGTCGTCTATCTCACCGGCGTCCGCGTAGGGTGCCAGTATCTGGTTAGCGCACCGTGATCTGCGCTGGCTTGGCACTGTGTCGGAATAGGCCCCGCAGGAGCCGGAAGGGCAGTAGCACCAGCTTGGCCACGCTGTGAGCGGCCATGACGACGACGACGGCCAACAGGGACAGCAGAGTGTTCCGCATGCGGGGTACTCCTAGCGGCGCGATACTCGGCGGGCCGCCCCCGCCATTGTCTTCAGGAGGCGCGCTGATCGCGGCGGGACTGTGATGCAGATACCTGTGATGCGGGCGAATTCCGCAGTGACGCACAGGTCTCCTGCTCGTAACTCAGATCGATGTCGCACACGCCGAAGCGTCATGCCTACCTCGTGGCCGTAGCGCAGAAGCGCGAGGCGGTCCGTGTCTACGCGGTGCTGGCGATAACAGCGTATGAAGCGTTGGAGGCCGTGGCGTTGAACGTCCCGCCCAAGACGAAGGTGGAGATCGTCGGAAGCCTGTCGCGCGCCTTGGTGAAGCGCATCCGGCTCGTGCCGGGGGAGCTACGGCTGGTGTGACCGCGTCCGGCCGATCGGTAAGGGCCAGCGCCACTAACTCACATCGTCATCTCGGCCATCCCGGCGAGCGCCACGGGCTACGACGACGAGCGCATCATCGGCCAAGGGCCGCTGAAGATCCTTCGCTTCCGGCCAGGGCGCTGACAGCCACGTCTCCCACTCCTCCGGCTTCGTGAGGATCACCGGCATCGCCTTCGGGTGCACGGCGCCCACCTCCGCGTTCGGCTCGGTGGTCAGGAATGCATACAGGTCGTCGGTCGTCTCGCCGTCCTTCACCTTCCGCACGCTCTGCCAGCCCTCGACTAGGATGCCCGCGTAGCAGGTGAGCGGCCGATCCTCTGAAAGCGCGAACCACACGGGCGGGTGCGAGCCGTCCGCCGCCTTCTCGTTCTCGCTGAAGCTCGTGATCGGCACGAGGCAGCGATGCGCGGGCGAGAGCCAGCGGCGCCAGTGCGGCGAGCCGGTGTTCCGCACATTGGTGACGCCGGGATCGACCTTCTTGCCCTTTAAGGCGAAGGCGGGCGAGGGCATGCCCCAGCGCATCATCGACAGGGCACGGGCGCCGTCGCGTATGCGGATCACGGGCGCCGTGGTGTTCGGGAAGATGCCCGGCAGCGGCGGTAGATTGCCGGTGTCATCGTGTTCGACGCTGAACGCCTTGCCGATCTCGGACTGCGAGCGGATCAGGCTGTAGAGGTTGCACATGCAGCACGCTCGCCGGAACCGTCGTGAAGGCTCAGGTCCGCAACGTGCGTTCAAGGCCGAGGGTTAACTGGCGTACACTCTGTTTAGGTCGCCTTCACCCTGCTCAGGGGACCTTGAAACGTACCGCAGATCGCGGGCGTAATCCGCCCATGACCCACCGACGCTTCGCATCGACAAAGCCGGTGTCTCAGAGCGAGGATACGCTCGCTCACGTGTCGCAGTCTGAGTTCATCGCGGCTTGGAAAGCTATGGTCGGCGAACCGCCTGCCATGATGCTCGGAAGCCGCTCGGCGATGATCCGGCTTCTCGTGGACAGTACATCGATCGAGCCGCTGACTGGATCGCCCACATGCCCAACCGGCGCATGTCGATCATCCCAGGAGGTTCTGGATTAGCTCCTCGTGCATGCGGCTGAGCGCGATGGATCGCTCGATCTCGCTCAGGACGTGCTCGGCATAGATCCGCGCGGGCGAGCCTTGGGCAAGGCCGGACAGGAAGCGCATCTGCTGCTCGCGACGTTCCTCAGCCTCGGCAACCTGCCGCCCAGCCTGGAGGAGCGGGTCGTGCAGGAGTGCATCCGAATGAGAGAGCGTGGTCGTCACGAGGGTATCCATAGCTTTGACCCGCCCGAGCCATCTGATCACGGGCTGGCGGGCCTTGATGCCGTTCCGCACGGCGACGGGGCCAAGTACGCGATGTGGCCTTAGGATGCACGTTGATCCCGGACGGTTAGCAGAGCCTCAACGATGGCTTCCGTGCAGATCCCTGACCGGGAACGGCACAATCAGGCTTGCGACGAAGATCGACATCGCGCTGATCGTGAGGTGTAACGACACTCTACCACCGCCCGCGTCTTGCCTTTTCGATGGGTGATGGCTCGACCTCATCCATCCAGCCGCTGCCAAGGAGCGCCGATGCGATCTCGATCACGGCTTTACCCACCTGTCGAAGGCATCCGTGCTGAAAGGTTCGACGAATTGAACGGCGACGCCATCCTCGATCGCCCGCACGACGGTGGCGTAGCGGCCCGCGACCCGTAACAGGGTGCCGACGAACAGACCGGGGTTGGGCCGTAGGACGATCGCGGCCCCCGAGAGGGAGATGTCCAGGATCGTTCCGATGAAAGTAACCGTCTCCGCGAGCTTGATTTCAACTGCGGGGTGGAGGGGGACGATGCGAGGTGCGCGGCGCAGTTGCGCGGCACGAACCGCATGCGCGGCGTGCCAATCCAGCCGCGCGGCCACCTTTTCCCGGCGACTCTCGCGTACCATGAAGTCCACCAAGATCCCCCGTGGAGTGATCTCGTTGACCTTGCCGACCAGGATACCGACATTGTCGAGGGAGCAGACGACGACCTGACCGGGGGATATCTTTCCCTTGAGGCTGATCTCGCCCCGCAACGGCGAGCGCATCACCGCGGTACACGATACCTCCTCCCCATCGGGCAGGAGCGCACGTCCAGCGATCGGGTCGATATCATCTTTTGATGACGCGCCATGCGATCGCGCGCGACCTTGAGGGTCGGACCTATCCCGGACTGAACCGCTATTGAGCATGGCTTTGCAGAGCGACGGAGGATCACGGGCTGGGAAACCTTGCACATGCCGTGTGCTGATCCCGGCGTCTTGTTGCAGGATGTTTCGTGCTCCTTAAAGATCAATTAAAGGTGCTGACCTCAGGTTATATGTGACCACCTATAATTTTGTATGCAAATAAAAATCGCGACTAGCTGTCCGGTAGCGTCGTAAGTAATCGTTCAACACCCCGGAATAAAGATGTTGGACTTTAGGCCATATTTCTCGGTCTTGCGATACATGAAAAATCCGGGGGCCTTACCGCGGCTTCATGTCGATCCGAAGGGGCGACGGCTCGAATTCGGCTGTTGGGATCTTCGGCACCCGCATCTCGACCGAGAGGGGAGAAGCCGCGGTGCCGAAGACGCATGACCTGGGTTATCGCCGCCGGTCCATTCTGAACGCCCGCGCTGTGCAGTCTCGTCCTTGACGCTGAACGGGTCGTTCTTCCACATCGGCCAGCGCCTTCCTCAGCATCAAGTAGATCGTCATGGCGAGGGTTGTCGCTGGACGGACGATCTACTTGCTGCCCGCGACCGTATTGCAACCTTCTAGATCGGTTCGGTCAAGGAAAAGGTGATCCAAGGCGAACTTCGGATCGGCGTGTCTAATATCAGCCTACTCAAGTGCATATGAAGCAAATAATTCAGTTGCGACATAACCGTGTGATCTTCACCGAGAGCATCTCGATTTGCCTTGGCGGCATCCGATTTCGGCAAAATTCGGCTTGGTTTCACAGGCGGCGTGAAAGGCGCTCTGTCACTCTCGAACGTGGGCCACTCGAACTGTGACCGCATGCTCCTTGCTCAAGGGATCAATTAGGCCGCAGAAGGACCCCAGGCGATCACCCCAGACCCGATCGCACATAGCTGGGTGTGAAGAGCGTGATTGATACCAGCTTCAGCGATCGGCGCCAGCACGCACTCGCCAGCTTTAACATCCTCGACACGGAAGCCGAGGCAGAGTTCGACGAGATCGTGCAGGCCGCATCCGCCGCCTGCAGCACGCCCGTCTCGCTGATCTCCCTGCTCGACATCGACCGGCAATGGTTCAAAGCTGCGATCGGGTTCGGCCCACGGGAGACACCACTCGCCTCATCTATCTGCGCCTACACGGCCGAACAGCGCGACGTATTCGAGATACGGGACACCACCCAGGATCCACGTACCTCTAACAATCCGCTGGTGACTGGCGCACCGCATGTGCGCTTCTACGCGGGCGTACCGTTGGTGACCGCCGAGGGTGTGTCCATCGGCGCCTTATGCGTGCTCGACATCAAGCCCAACCGGCTCACTACCTCGCAGGCGCTGATCCTGCGCACGCTGGCACATCAGGCCATGACCGTGCTGGAACTGCGTAAGGCCCTCAAAGAGCGTCGCGAGAGCGATCGTCGCAACGCAGCCATCCTGGAGAGCGCGATCGACTACGGCATCATCACGATGGATCTGAACGGCCGCGTCACAAGCTGGAACGCGGGGGCCGAGTGGATCCTCGGGTGGAGCGAGGCCGACATGCTCGGGTGCCACGCCGACGTGTTCTTCACCGAGGCTGACGACCGCGAACAGATTGCTGAGAAGGAGATGGGCGCCGCCTTGCTGCACGGGCGAGGGCAGGACGAGCGCTGGCACCTGCGTAAAGATGGCACGACGTTCTGGGCCAATGGCGAGATGATGCCGCTGAATGACGAGAACGGCAAACCTGAGGGGTTTATCAAGATCCTGCGCGACCGCACCGAGCAGCGCCTCGCCGCCGAACGGCAGCGCGCCGACGCCGACTTCATGCGCAGCGTGCTGGCTTCCTCCGCCGACTGCATCAAGGTGCTCGACCTCGACACAAAGCTGACGTTCATGAGCGAAGGCGGCATGAAGGTGATGGAGGTCGGCGACTTCAACGAGATCAAGGGCTGCCCATGGCCGGATTTCTGGCAGGGCCATGGCAATGCGGACGCCAAGGCGGCGGTGTGGGCGGCGCTCGCAGGGGGCGTCGGGCACTTCCAGGGGGCGGCTGATACCTTCAAGGGTACGCCCAAGTGGTGGGACGTGCAGGTGACACCAATCCTGAATGCGGACGGGCGGCCGGAGAAGATCCTGTCCGTCTCCCGCGACATCACCGAGCAGAAAACCGTCGAGCGGCTACTGGCGGTCAGCGAGGAGCGCTGGCGCGGGCTGTTCGCCGGGATGCAGGAGGGTTTCCACAGCGCGGAACTGATCCGCGACGCCGATGGCCGGGCGGTGGACTATCGGTTCCTGGAGGTGAACCCGGCATTTGCCGCACTGACCGGCCTGTCGGCCGACAGTGCCGGGCGCACGATACGCGAACTGATCCCTGACATCCCGCAGTGGTTGATCGACACCTACGCCCACATAGTTGAGACCGGCGAGCCCGCGACGTTCGAAATTCACGTCCCCGAGTTGCACCGCACGTTCGAGGTGAGGGCGCGCAAGCAGTGCGATCAGCAGTTCGCGGCCCTGTTCCTGGAGATCTCGGAGCGCAAGCGGGCTGAGGCGCGCCGTGCGGCGATAACCGAACTAGGCGACCGCTTGCGTGACGTGGGGGACAAAGCGGAGATCAGCCGGATCGCCGCTGAGATCATGGGGCGAACGCTTGGGCTGAGCCACGCGGGCTACGGCCAAGTCGAACCCGAAGCGGAGACTATCCTGGTGGCCCAGGAGTGGACTGCTCCGGGCCTCGTGAGCATCGCCGGGCACCATCAGTTCCGCGACTACGGTTCGTTCATCGAAGACCTCAAGGCGGGGCACGATGTCGTCATCGGCGATACCGGCGACGATCCTCGAACCGCGGCGGATGCCGAGGCCCTGGCCGCGATCAGCACGCGCGCGTTGCTCAACCTGCCGGTACTGGAGCACGGTCGGTTCGTCGCCTTGTTCTATGCCGTGAGGGCTGAGCCGGTGGCGTGGTCGCGGGACGACATCGCCTTCGTTCGCAACATCGCCGATCGAACCCGATCGGCGGTTGCGCGGGCCGAGGCGGAGGAGCAGCAGCGCATCCTCAACCTCGAACTGAGCCATCGTCTGAAGAACACCTTCGCCCTTGTGCAGTCGATCGCCTCACAGACCCTGCGCAACGCTGACGATCTGGTAGAGGCACGGGATGCGCTGGCCGCTCGACTGATTGCCCTGGGTAAGGCGCATGACATCCTGTTGACCGGGAGCAAGGACCGCGCGCCGATCACCGCGATCATCGACGGCGCGCTGACACTGCACCAGGATGCGGAGACGCGGTTTCAACGCAGCGGACCCGAGTTACCGCTCGGCCCGTCCGCCGCCTTGGCACTCGGGCTCATCCTGCACGAGTTGGCCACCAACGCGACTAAGTACGGAGCGCTGAGCCGTCCGGCGGGCTACGTCGCGCTGGACTGGACGATCCAGGGTGAAGGCACAGAGGCGATGCTTCACCTCGCTTGGACCGAGCATGGTGGACCGCCGGTAACGCCACCGAGCCGCAAGGGGTTCGGCTCGCGCCTGATCCAGCGCGGATTGGCCGGTGGGAGTGTCGAGATCTTCTATCTTGTCGAGGGTGTCGTCTGCACCCTCGCCTCGTCATTGGCGAGTCTTAAGGCAGGGACGTGATCCCTGCGCGAGAACGGTCTGGACCTTCTCGATGGGTTGAGACTTGAGGCGGATGGAGACAGCGATGCCCACTGCCCCTTACGCCTTGATCGTCGAAGACGAGGGACTGATCCGCATGGACGCGGTCGATATCTTGGAACAGGCGGGGTTCCGGACCCTGGAGGCTAGAACGGGCGATGAGGCCCACGAACTGCTGCGCCAACATCACCGGGATGTCGTCCTATTGTTTTCCGATGTTGAGATGCCCGGCTCGCGGAACGGTTTCGCCCTCGCGCGCGAGACGGCGCAAACATACCCGCACATCTCCATCGTCGTCGCGTCCGGTCGAGTAATACCCGGTCCTGGCGACTTACCAGAGGGGGCACGGTTCATTGCCAAACCTTTCAGTGCGCAGATCGTCCACCATCATGTGCAGGAAGTCATGCCAGATGAGTACAAGCCCGCGGCGCTCAAGTAGCAGGTCAGCATCTTAGTGCTCATCCCACCGCCGTGCGGTCCGTGCGGGGGTGATATTGCTGTTCATCGATGCGAGCCCTCCGGTGAGAAGTATGGATATCGGATATGCCCTCATCAACCAAACTCCGACTGGCGGTGCTACGACAGCGTTGTCTAGGCCCTTCGAGGTGCAATTTTCTATAACGATCTTCGAGGCGACGACTTCATCTTCTCGGTCCTGTCGTCGGCCTCCAGGTCGTCTTCTACACCCCACTCGGTCACGACGATCTCGTCCTGACAATTCAGCAGGTCGAGGACGACGAAGTGATCGCCATCTCTTCGGGCGTATCACGAGAATTCCGGGGCGTTGGGAGGGTCTCATCGGCTCCGAGGTCCTGCGGGCGAATTCCACGCAACGGCCGCCCACGCGCGTCTGAGCGCATCTGCGGGGCGTTCTACTCCCTGTTGATCTCACCCTTGGCACCAAGAAGATCGAGACGACTTCGTGCGGTCGGGAGGGCGTGGGCGACCCCGTCGAGGCGTGCGATCTTTTGATTGTACCCGAGGGTCGGTACTGGATCGTCAGCACAACGATGATCTTCGTGCGTATCGAGGGGTAGGCGCGGCAGGCGCGCCCACCCGCTCGCGACGGCGCGCTTGAGCAGCCCGAGATCCTCGGGCCGCTCTACCACGCCGCCGGGCTGCGCCACGATCTTGTGCTCGAAGATCGTGCGCGATCTGCACGAGGAAATTGATCGGACGAGATCGCGCACGTCATGTTTGTCGTGCCTGCGGCTCCGGGAGACGGACTGAGGCGGATCCAAGACCTCAAACTCCGCTAGGAAATACCTTTCATATATAGGTCCTTTCGTAACGCATTTTCTTCATCACACCGCCCCGTCTGAGCTACGAAGGGCGCATATTCGAGACGAGACATACTTCGTGCAGCAAATCGATTTCGTGAATGCGCCCGGCGGCGCGGGTAAGACCCACAGCGCAACCGACAACATGAAGGCGCGCGTTGTCCGGGGCGAGAAGATCATCCTCGTCCAGTTGATCAACCGGCTGATCTGCGAGACCGTCGAGACCACGTTCACGCGCCTCGGCATCGACCCGAGCCACGTCACCGAGATCTCCGAACGCACGCGGCCGGACGGCGGCATCACCAAGGCCGTGATCGACCACATCAACAACGCGGTCGAGGGCCGCGGCGAGATCCTGGTGATCACCCACGCCGCCTTCGTCCGCCTCGCGGAGATGTACGCCTCGTTCCGAGATCGTTGGACCGTGATCATCGACGAGGCCCTGGACGTGCAGGAAGCGTTCTCCTTCAAGCTGCCGGACACGCATACTTTCGTGACGGAGCACTTGGAGATCACGCGTTCGATCGACCCGAGCTATTGGGCGATCGGCAAGAAGATCGGTTCGCGGAAGCTCGACGACATCGCGCGCAACCGCGGCCGGGACGAGGTCTACGAGCGCATGCAGCCGTTCGCGGCGGCCGTCGTGTCGAAACACCGGGTCGTCTACGTCCAGGCGGCCCGGTACAACGCCCTCATCACCGAAGCCGATGTGCACAATGTCCCGCGCCGGTTGGATGCCTTCTCGGTCCTCAACCCTTCCGTGCTCAAGGGCTGGCGACAGGTCATCATCATGGCGGCGAATTTCGCCGACACCTTGATGTACCTCCTGTGGTCACGCATGTGGGCCTGACCTGACCGGTATTTTGGACCGAGCCGATTGAGAGGCTACTGCATGGCCGCTGCCATGGGTAGCCGGAAGGCCAGATCCGGGAAGCTGACAGGCGCGGGCGGCCGATAGCCCAGGGACGAATGCGGCCGGACGCGGTT
>NZ_JAKSYN010000107.1:0-6417 GCF_022829565.1 Methylobacterium sp. J-001 | reverse complement strand
CGGCACGGACGCCAGTGCCCCGTACCACACTTCAGGCCGCACCCGGACCATCTGCTTCATCAGCCGCGCCGTGGCCCCGAGCTACTACGTCCCCGACCCGCGCGGCCTGTCGAGCCTCGACTACTTCGGCACCGTTCGCGGCCGCCTCGGCTACGCCTTCTACCGCACCCTCGTGTACGGCACCCGCGGCTTCGCCTACGGCTCGGGCAGCGCTGACCGCTCCTTCGGCGGCTACGCCGGCAACGACAGCTTCCGCACCGGCTACGCCGTCGGCGGTGGCGTCGAGTTCGCCCTCCCGACCGAGTCGTTCCTGAACTTCTTCCGCTCGTCGGCCGTGACGTTCAAGATCGAAGGCCTGTACGTCAACCTGGAGCGCGGCAACCGCAACCAGGGCGCCCTCGTCGTCAACGCCGCCAACCTCGTCCCGGTCGCCTACAGCGCCATCGGCCGCCGCGACGACGAGTTCGCCGTCGTCCGCGCCGGCCTGAACTACAAGTTCGGCTCGTACTAAGACCCACAGGCGCGCCCGGCCCCCGGGCCGGGCGGGCTTTCTTGGACGTGGCATGCGGGTCAAGACCCGCACGCTGCATCCGAACCCCCTCTTCGCCTCGGCACGACAGCCCTGTGAGGTTGAGCGCTCAGATCGACCACAAAGCCCCGGGCGCCCTTGGCGCCCGGGGCTTTGTGCCGTTTTCCGGGGTCGCGCCTCACCGGCAGCCCAATCGGGATCACCCACGCCAGGGCGAATGGCGGATCACGCGGCAGAAGTTTCCGGCGTGGAAATGCGGCTCCTTGTCGGCGATGACATCGGCCTTGACGTTGCCGAAGGTCGTGTCGGGCTTGTGCCGGATCCCCTCGTAGAACGTCTGGATGATGTCTTCCTTGAAATGCGGGCTCCGCGGATGCGCCCGCACGACCGCCTCGCGTACGGCGTCGCTGTAAGCGGCAAAGGTCAGCCCGAGCACATCCATCTCGACCCCGGCGGTGACCAGGGCGATCACCGGATGCATGTGCTGCGGGATGCCCGGGGTGGTGTGCAGCGCGATGGCGGCCCACACCGTGTCGATATCGGCCTGGGCGATGCCGTGGCCGCGCAGGAAGTCCCGGGCCGCGTTGGCGCCGTCGACCTCGAAGCGCTCGGTTGCGCTGCTGTGCTGTGTGGTCAGTCCCATGTCGTGGAACATCGCGCCGACATAGAGCAGTTCCGGATCGTAGGTGAGGCCGCGCCGCTTCCCCGTCAGGGCACCGAAGTAATAGACGCGGCTCGAATGGTGGAACAGCAGCGGCGATTCCGTGTCCCGGACGAGCTCGGTCACCGCGCGGGCGAGCGCACTGTCGGGGATGGCGACGCCGTCGATTGGATGAGCCATGGCTTTCCCTCCTTGCTGAGACCAAGACGGTAGCCCCGCGCCACGCGTCCGGAGTTGACGGAACACGTCTCAGACGGCCAAATCGCGTGTGCGACGGACGCGAGGGACGGCACCGTGGAGCGAAGGGTGGTGATCGTTGCCGGACCGGGCGTGCAGATGCTCGACGTCTCCGGCCCGCTGGATGTGTTCGCGGAGGCGAACGTCCAGGCCGAGCGCGGCGTCTACCGGACCGAGATCGTGTCCACCGAGTCCGGCGCGATCCGGACCTCGTCAGGCGCGCGGCTGCTTGCGGACCGGACGATCTTCGAGGCCGATCCCGGCACCCTCGACACGCTGCTGGTGGCAGGATCGCCGGATGCCCCGCATCGGCGCCCGTCGGCCGCCCTGCTCGACTGGCTGCGGCGCACGGCCCCCGCGGCCCGGCGCTTCGGCTCAGTCTGCACCGGCGCCTTCGCCCTGGCCGAAGCCGGTTTGCTGGACGGGCGCCGGATCACCACGCATTGGGCTGCGGCCGACGCCCTGGCCCGGCGCTACCCCGCGATCCGGGTCGAGCCCGATGCGATCCAGGTCCGCGACGGTCCGGTCTGCACGGCCGCCGGGGTGACCGCCGGCCTCGACCTGGCCGTCACCCTGGTCGCGGAGGATCTCGGCCGGGCGGTGGCCCAGCGGGTCGCCGCGCAGCTCGTGATGTTCTTCAAGCGCCCCGGCGGCCAGATGCAGTTCAGCCGCAGCGGTACGGCCGAGCCGTCCGGCCGGGCGGTGCTTCAGGAGGTCCAGCGCTGGATCGTGTCCGCCCCCGCGGAGGACCACAGCGTGGCCCGGCTGGCCGAACGGGCGGGCCTCAGCCCGCGCCACTTCGCGCGCCTGTTCCGGAGCGAAGTCGGCATGACGCCCGCCGACTAGGTCGAGGCTGCGCGGGTCGCGGCGGCGCGGCGCTATCTGGACGCGGAAGGCCTTCCGCCCAAGCAGGTCGCCGCCCGGACGGGCTTCGCCAATGCCGACACCCTGCGCCGGGCCTTCATGCGCCATGTCGGGATCACGCCTGCGGAGTTCCGCAGGCGGAACGGCGGGGGATAGCTGCCCCTATCCTCAAGCAATGGGTTTGCTGGTGCTCGGTTAGGCAAGCACCATGGGCAGCATCCCGGAACCTTTGGGCCCGCTTCCCGGACCGTCGCCCTGAAACAGGCGCGAACGCCATAGGCAAGCCAACATGTGTTTCACGGGAAACATCCGTGACAGGCATCACAGGACACTCCACCGCCAGCATCATTAGCCACCATTTAAGATGGCCACTCCGGTTGGGTTCGAACCAATGCTTACCCGTCGGGAGGCATAGGGGAGCGACTTGAGAACACTGTCCGGTCGAAGGGATTCCTGTTTGCCCCGCCCGCGAAAGGATAGCGAATTCCGCCGCGTCGGAACGGGCACATCCTTCAGGACTCAAGGTCGACACACCGATGGAAGCAGCATGGCGCGCGGCGTGTGTACCGCTTCTCGGACGGGGCGAGCCTGCGCGCGTGGTCGACACCTGGGACCGTCGCGGCAGTTCGGACTGCTGGCTCAGTCTCTGGCGGACCTGCAAGCCCACTTGTCCGGGCGCGACGGCTGAAGACTTTAGGACCCCGCGATCCATATCGAACAGGACCGGCTAAGGCTCTTGCGCCTGGATGCTGGGCGGATTGTCGGGGCCAGGAATGGCCGAGCGCGCCCTCACGACCACGGAGCAACGCGAGACCATCGTCGGGCGCTCGCACAGGACTTGAACACCGTCAGCAGCGGAGCCGCCCGCGCCGCCACAGGCCGGCCGTGACGGTGCTGGCGGGACGACGTGCTGTCGCCCGCCTGCGCGGCGGCGGGTCGGTTGGAACACGCTTACGGCAGTGAGAAGAGGGGAAAAGCGACGGGGCCTGCCCCCGCCGCTTTTCCGCCGTCTCGCCACCGGCCGCCCAATCAGGCATCGGCGTCCGCGTGAGCCTACAGGCCCAGCAGCACCCCGGCCGAACCGGCCACTGTCATCGCTAAGCCGCCCGCGAAGGCGCCGATCATCACGTAGGAGAAGGCCTTCAGAACCATATCGTGCACCCCTTTCTTCGTGGGACGGGCCCCAGCCGAGGCCCGTTCGAACCGTCTGCAATGAAGATGCCGCACCGATCCGTCATGTGCAGTGCGGTCGAGCACGCTGCGCTGCCGAACCGTGCAGGCCGGCATCCCGAGATCGCCCTGCACGCCAGACGCGGTTAGGGGTGGTCACCCAGCGGGCTGCGAGATGTGGTCTGCTTCACGTCCGGCGAAGAGCCCGCCCGATCTCGGTGGCGTCAGCATTCTGGAGCGCAGCCCTTCGCCTCTGCGCGCGCCACGACGAGGCTGAGGCGCCGGGCATGCGTGTCGCGGGCTTGGCACGGTCGCCCGGGATGGGGGCTCCAGTCTGTGCGGGCGCGACCATCTCGGCCAGACGGGCCATCCGCTTGTGAAGCTGACGAGGATCGGCGTGAGAGGCCATGCCTGCTCGCGCCACGCATGGAGCTTTGCAGGCCCGGAGGGGACGCCGAGGCTTTGGCATCCAGGAGGGCTCGCGACGGCCGTCCGATGCCTCGCTCCGCGCGATCACACCGGGAGCCTCTCACAAAACGCCCTCTGCACTGTCTTGTGCAGAGGGGGCGCCCTGTGATCGGGCGTTTCGTGAGCTGCTTTCAGCGCCGGTTCGTCAGACTGAAGACCGCGAACCCCGCCAGGACCGCCAGACCCAACGCGAGGGAGCGGTTGGTTTGAACGAAGTCGGCCGCCTGCTCTCCGACCTGTCGCAGATCGTTGCCCAGGGGCGACCCCGCCAAGATGCGCTCCGCGCGCGCATGGTTCTCCTCACGCGTGTTGATGGAGACCTCGAACGCGTCGCCATGCCGATCGATTTCTATGCTGTTCCGGGCGAAGCCCGCGCGAGCCAGTCGCTGTCGCGCGGATCGCGCGGCCTTGAGGGAGGGGAACGTCACTGAGGCCTGGGTGGTGTCCGACATGGATTCCTGCGCGATGCGAGTCAAAAGCCGTCGAGGTCGATCGGATTTCTCATCACGACAACCCCTGCCGTGGCCCTTGGGGTCCGAGGCCATGCCAGCCACCGCCCTCCACGGCCGCCGGCAGCTCCGAGAGCAGCGATCTGCGCGCACCTGGTGCCGCGGAATGTGTCAGCAGCGCCGGAGGCCTTCGAGCCCGAGCGCCTGCCTCCGGGATGACCGAGCGCCCTGGCTGGCCGCGGAAGCCGCAGGAGCGTCGAACAGTAGAAGTCCCCTCGGCGCGAGGGCCGAGGGGACTTCGTAGTCAAGATATGCCGTCACGAACCGTGGAGGTCGTTACGGGCAGGCGTGGCGGCCACCATCGTTGCCCAGATACGTGCCGCTGCGACGGTCATACGATCGGAAGCGCTGAACGCAGTAGCTGACCGCATCCCCGGCAGGCGCGACCTCCGTCTGGACTGCACCGTAATCCTGGCCGTAGCCGGCAGGTGCATAGCCGCCACCGTACCCACCATAGCCGGCGGGCCCATACTCCGTGCCGTAATAGCCGTCGCCGAAGCCGCCATAACCATAGCCGAGTCCCGCTCCGGCCAAGCCGAGACCGACGCCGAGTCCCAATCCGCCATACCCATAGCCCCGGCCGTATCCGTAGCCTCTGCCGTAGCCGCGGCCGCCGAAGCCACGGTTAACGGCAAAGCCACGGTTGCCGGCGAAGCCTGCGCCGCGAAAGCCGCCACCGCCGAAGCCGCCGCGTCCCCCGAAGCCGCGGCCTGCAAGACCGCCCCCGCCGAAGCGGTTGCCTCCGACACCGAAGCCGCCACCCAGGCCGCGGCCGCCGAGACCACCGCGAAAGCCGCCTCCGCCGAGTCCAGCGCCACGGAATCCGCCGCCGCCGAAGCCGCCGCCATGGAAGCCGCCGCCGCCGCCGCCGCCGAAGCCACCGCGTGCATCGGCCGTGATCGGAAGTATCGCCAAGGCGCCAGCCATCACGGCCGTGCTCAAGATTGTCCGCTTCATGCTGCCCTACCAATTCTGGAGCGAATGCTCTCTCTGGTAAGACAACGCCTCATCGGCCGAATCGCCGTTGCTACATTCTGTCCATATTTGAGAACCAGAATTTCAGACCCCGATTACAACGCGTTAGATGCAATCAATAGGTCTTTATTGAACTATTCGGGACGCCGACATTACGTCGCGTCGCTGGCCGTCTCGCTGCGCTCGCGGGTGATCCGGTGGCCGTCCCGCGTGAGACGGGACGCGATCTCCCCTCTGCGCGCGGCCTTCTGGATGGCGCCCGGCCGCCGCACGATCGGGCTCGTCCCCGAAGTCAACGAGGGTCCCCGCGGCTCCCGGCCCAGGGCCGACCCGTAATCACACTTGCTGAACTGGTTTTCGTTTCGACGTTGTTTATCTTCGATCGCAAGTGATAATAAAATGTTCATCTTGTAGTGCAAAAAAGCGGTGCACGCCCGAAAATGGATGCGGTTCAATGTCTTCCAGCGTCACCCTCACCGCCGCCACGCGCCAGAACCTGCTCTCCCTGCAGGATACGGCCGCGCTGACCGCGACCACCCAGAACCGGCTCTCCACCGGCCTGAAGGTCTCCTCGGCCCTCGACAACCCCGTCAACTTCTTCACAGCGCAGTCGCTGAGCCAGCGCTCGGGCGATCTCGGCAACCTGCTCGACGGTATCTCGAACGGCATCCAGGCGATCCAGGCCGCCAACCAGGGCATCACCTCGATCCAGAAGCTGGTCGATCAGGCCAAGTCGGTCGCCAACCAGACGCTGTCCACCGGCGACACCCTGTACCAGGCCCTGACCAAGCTCAACGCCGCAATCGGCGCCGGCAGCTTCACTAGGAGCACCGACGGCACCAAGGCCGTGACGAACGCGTCCTCGGACTAGGAATTCAAGGACACGGCCAGCCAGACGGCGCTCGGTATGGCAGACGGCACAGCGAATTCCGGGCCCAGCTACGGGCAGAGCACGCTGAACAACATGGCCAGCCAGCGCTCGGAACTGAGCGTTTCCGGCGTCC
>NZ_JAKSYN010000098.1:0-6556 GCF_022829565.1 Methylobacterium sp. J-001 | reverse complement strand
CTCCGAAATGCCAACGAGTTGGCTTCTGCGGCTGCTTCAGTTGCATATCCATGCCCTGCCACTTGGGCTTCCGCAGATGATCGATGACGTCGAGATCGTCGCGGTCAATGCCGGCTTCGACGGCCGCAGCCTCCGACAGCTGCAAAAGATGCGCGGAAGCACGGACTCGGTCTTGGCGCCAGAGAGCCGGGTCGCTGCCCGGCTGGCAAGCTGAAGAAGGCCACCGTGTCATGAGCAACGCGCTGGCCAATGGCAGCCATGTCGATGACGGGGGTGAACTCATAAGGCGCGCCGCCGAGCAAGCCCTGGATCTTCGACAAACCGTCAACGAAATAATTGACCCGAAGCTACGCGAACTTGTTGACGTCGTACTGATCGAGCTTGGATTTCTCCTTTCCAAGCTAAAATGACGATCATTTTGAAAAACATCTCCAGGTAGCAGAACCTGTAAATCACGACAACTGGCAGCTTGATTTGCCTATCAACATCATCTTCCTGTCGCTGGAATCCGTCAAAAATCCAGCGACAGGGCACTTATTTCTGAAAATATCTACTGGCGCTGCGAAGGCCCAGCAAGTGGCATCAGTCTTATGCTTTTGCCGGTAGTAGGGGGCCATGTGAGGAAAACTTCAATGACTAAAATGTCTTCTCAAGAATTACTGCCACACTCATGCCTTGAGCTGGCAGCTGAGATCACGGCTGCCTATGTCACCAACAATCACATCGCAGTCGCAGATCTGCCAGGTTTGTTCGAGTCCATTCATTGGGCACTCTGCAATCTGCAGCAGCCCTCAGACGAACTCCATTCAGCCATCGCAACCACTGAAGTCCCGACTCCTGCTCAGATCCGCAGATCGGTCCAGCATGACCACATCATGAGCTTTATCGACGGACGTTTGTACAGGACCCTAAAGCGACATCTCACCGCCCACGGCCTTACGCCTGAGACGTACCGTGCCCGCTACCGCCTGCCCAGCGACTACCCGACTGTGGCCCCCAGCTACGCCGAGCAACGCTCGGCGATCGCAAAGGCGATCGGTCTTGGGGTACCGGGGGCACGGAGTGTTCGGCACCCGCAACAAGCCGCAGAATGAGACCCGGAGGCTCACCTTTCGCCCGAACCAGGATCCGGGGGGCCCTCCGATAGCCCGAGAACTTGCATAGGCCGTTGATCACAAACGGGGTCAACCTCGGCATGGCTCAAAGCCATACCTCAGGGAGGACTACTTTTAAGGGGGGGGATTTACGTCAACGGTGAGGTCTACGGCGCTACGGGTGGTAAAGCACCGCGTAGTTTTTCTCTCAGTTGGTGGGAAGCAGTCTTTCCTCTAGCGGTTAGGTTGCGACGATCAGATGCTCGATGCCGGCGTCGAACGTTTTCGGCACAAGCTATCCGGTCAGGTCCTCCATCCCGGAAAGCAGCTGGCTGTTTGCCAAGCCCCGCTCTTCGCATGACCGGTGGTGAACGGCGCCCTGAGATCGGAGCCGGCATCACCCTTCAGGAACCGGCACCGAAGAAGGAGCTTGGCTCACCGAGTCGGTACAGTCGCCGGCTGGGAGAAACGCATGTCTGCCGATACCGAGAAGCACCGCGCTCTGCTTGGCGCCCTCAAGGACGCCCAAGGCAAGGGCGACGGTTCATTCGAGAAGGCTGTCACCGCAGCGTTCGAACACGTTTTCGAGCACCTGGGCCGCCTAAACGACCACGTCGCGCGGGGCGGTCCCGATGGCGAGGACAGGCGTCTCGAGAACGGGGAATCCGCGACCTTACGATAATCGCGACCCCATCGTTGAGGCGTTGACGCTCAGAGGCGCCAACGCCTTTAGGCGCAATCAGGCGTTCTGCGCGACCGCAGATTTTACGGGAAGGACCCAGTGCGGTCTGACGAAGTAGCAGGTGTATCCATTGGGCCGCCGCTCCAGGTAATCCTGGTGTTCGGGCTCGGCCTCCCAGAAGTCTTCGGCGGGCGCCACCTCGGTCACGACCTTCCCGGGCCACAGGCCGGATGTGTCGACGTCGGCGATGGTGTCCTCCGCAACCCGACGCTGGTCGTCGTCGGTGTAGTAGATCGCCGAACGGTAGCTTAGGCCCCGGTCGTTGCCTTGGCGGTTCGGGGTGGTGGGGTCGTGGATCTGGAAAAAGAACTCCAGCACGCGCCGGAAACTCGTCCGTGTCGGGTCGTAGACGATTTCGATGGCTTCAGCGTGAGTGCCGTGGTTGCGGTAAGTAGCGTTCGCCACGTCCCCGCCGGTGTAGCCGACCCGGGTCGACATCACGCCTTCCTGACGCCGGATCAGATCTTGCATGCCCCAGAAGCATCCCCCTGCCAGCACCGCTCTCTCGCTACCCATGTCGTCCTCCGTAAGCTCCTCCAGCCTTAGATAGGGGTTCCGAGTGCGCTTACCCCACGGCCCGGTATACCTGCCCCGGTGAACCCCTCGTCCAGACCTTCCTACCCCCGTTCTGGTCAGTACCTTCGCAGCCAGGCTGCTACCCCTGAATGGCTGGAGAGGAAGCGTAGCGCTGGGTGAGGTCAGGGCCTAACACTTCGGCACGGTAGCTGCGGCAGAGACGATCACTCAGGCCATTTCCGCTTTGGGTCGTGAAAGCGTGGCAGCTATGTCGCAGTAGGCGTGCAGTGAGCGGCCAGATGCCGGTCAAGCGCTCGCCGTCACCTTCTGCCGAAATTATGTTCACGCTCAGCAGCTCACGTTCAGCATCAGCCGCTGCCCTCCGCGACTCGTCACGCCAGTTGCATGCGAAGCCGCCCTGGAACAAAATATGAACCATCTGCCTAGCGCAGCGAGAGCCCTAGCGGTCAGCGACATGTCACCTTCGAGCTCCGGCCGCACGCTGTTCTTCTTCGAGAAGCCCTCTGCAATGCGGCAGTTGCAGCGTTTTTTTCATTCGCCCAACACGGTCTGCGTGGCCGCGGAGGGACACCTGCTCTCTGCCGAGGAACCAGGTAGCATCCGTCCTGAGTGGAAGCCCTGGCGCTTCGATGCCCTTCCGATCGTGCTCACCACCATCCCGGTCAGCTACGGTACCAACCGGTCCGGCCAGTCGCACGAACCGAAAATTGCTGCCATCCGGCAGGCGCTGAGCGGTGTCGAGCGTGTGATCATCGCCACTGATCCCGGACGCGAGGGCTCGATGATCGCCTGGGAGGTCCTAGAGCATCTCGGCTGGCGTGGGCGGGTCGACCGACTCAGGCTCGGCGCGCTCGACGACGTCTCGATTCGCCGGGCCTTCGCTGCCCTGGCCAAGGAACCGAGTTCAGGCGAGCGCGACTACGCCGCCTACCTCGAGGCGCTCTGCAGGCAATATGAGGACTACCACCTCGGCCTGAACGGCACACGAGCCATCTCGCTGCGTCTACGCCCGCCTGCTTTCCGAGAGCCCTGGCGCTTCGGCGGGGTGCAGACGCCCACCCTGGCTATCCTCACCGACTTGGAGGAGCGTATCCGCTCCTTCGTGCCGCAGGACTTCTTCAAGGTCGCTTTGCACCTTGGCACCCAGTCCGGTGCCGAGCTGACCCTGTGGCACGCGCCCAAGGAGCGGATCTTCGACGCAGAGATCGCCGAGACGATCCGGACAGCCGCCGCGACGTGGTCGGGCCCGCTGACGGTTGAGCACAAGGATGTGCGACGCGCACCGCCCCAGCTCTTCTCGAAAGACACCCTCGCCAGGCGCTGCGCCAAGCGGTTTGGTTGGGATCCCCAACACACAGCGGGCATCGCCCAGGACCTGTACGATCAGGGCTACCTCAGCTACCCGCGCACGGAGTCCGAGTACCTGCCGGAGGGGCAGGCTGCTGACGCCGCAACGGTGATCGCCGCGATCGCCACCGTGCTGACCGACCTGCGTAGCCTCATCGCGCGGGATTATGCGCCTGTGATCCGCCGTGGCATCAAAGGGCACTACGTCAAGGATCCGGGGGAGCATCACGCGATCGTGCCCTTACGCAAGGTCCCTGAGCGCAGCCGCCTCTCAGCCGATCAGTTCCGGTTGTGGGAGCTCGTCGCGAAGGCCTACATGACCGCTCACCTCCCAGACGGAATCGATGCTCGCACCAGCATAAGTGCCGAGGTGTGGACGCCGATTGGCCCGAAACGGTTTGCCGTCTCGGGCAATGTCATACGTGCGCCCGGGTGGCGTGCGGTCTACGGCAGCGAGACGGAACTCGAAGTGGACGCTGTGCCCGGCAAGGCCAGGCGCGAGGCGGAGGCTATGTCCGCCCGCCTGCCAGTTGCATACGACGGTGAGGGCGCATCGGCTATAACTGCTGACGTCGCTACCGCGATAACCGAGCCGCCGCGGCGGATCACCCGAGGCGAGCTCCCGGTGGTGATGGGCCGACTAGTCGATCAAGTGGATGATCCGGTGGTCAAACGCGCCCTGGAGAACCCGGTCAACCCGAACGAGCCCAAGGGTCTCGGCACGGCCGCCACGCGCGATACGATCCTGCCCAAACTCCTGAAGAGCCGCTACATCACCCTGTCCAACGGCAAAGATCCAGCCATCGAAGTCACCGAGGTGGGGCTGGCGTTCATCACAGCGGTGCGACACGTATTCCCAGCCTACGGTGATCCGGTGGGGCGAGCGATGTTCGAGGCGGAGTTGGCCGAGATCGGTCGTGCCAACACGCGCGCGGAGGCCATCCAGCGCGCCGACGCCTTTCAACATCGCACGCGCGCGCGTCTCAATGAGCTGATCGCCGCGATCTCGAACTCACCGGTGGTCAGCCTCGACCCCAGCCTTATCCCACACGGTCAGGCCGACAATCGGCCACCGACCTCGGCCATGCTGTCGTTTGCGGTGAGCTTGGCCGAGCGAAAGGGCGTGAAACTGCCGCGCGGCTGCAAGAGCAACATCAGCGTCTGCCGGGCCTTTCTGGATACCCATGCCGGGCCGCGCGCGCCTCAAAACGACGGCGTCAGCCAGCCCGGACACCAGCGTGTTCCGAGCGCGGCGATGCTCAGCTATGCGCGCGGTCTGGCGGAGCAGCGAGGCATCACTTGTCCGCCGGAGATCGAGACGAACTTCGACGCATGTCGTCGCTTCCTCGACGCACACGCCAGTCAGCCGCGGCAGCGGACGTCAGAGCCAAGCTCTGGAGGAACGAAAAGCAACAACCCTTCCGAACGGGAAAAGCGGCGGGGCAGGGTAGTCGAGATGCCGAGAAAGGCCCCGACACGGCGCCGAGCCTAGAGCGGCGGGCGTGAGCGTTGGGAGTTCAGCTTTCGATTGTGAAGCCTTGGATGGCTCGCGAAGTCCGTAACGGTTCATCGCGGGTCTCATGGCGGCGTCACGCGCCCTCAGCGTTCTGGGAGCGCAACCAGCATAGGCTCGCATGTTCGCTTGCTCGACCGCGGCAATCCCCGCCTCACTGATACGGCGTGCCACTCAGCCAAACATTTGCGGCAGCAGGCTTGCCATTGCATTCCACGCTGCGAAGTTCGGATGTTCGCCTACGGCGTTCGCAAATGTGGGGCATCGGTCACTCCCGGGACCTCAATCCGTGATCCGCGACGGAAATCTCTTCGATGGCGCGGGTCGAGATCACAGAAAGCGGCTGCTCGACCAGGATGTCGGTCGCCCCGCGCGGCCGAGCGGCAGCGTCCCGGCCCTTGATCAGCAGCCACGACGTTCGTTGCGAGTTCGGCTTGGCCTTCATCCGCACCAGGCGCCACGCACCCATCAGTTTCTCGCCGTGTAGGTGGAATCGAAGTGAGCCTGCGGCGAGGCCGGCCACCGCGTCGCCGTCCGGCTTCCAGATGCCGCGGTCCCAGACCAGCACAGCGTCCGCCCCGTACGAGCCCGCCGGGATGACGCCCTCAAAGCCGGCGTAGTCCAGGCGGTGGTCCTCCACCGGCACGGCCAGCCGCCCCTCGCCCGCCACCAGGCTCGGGCCACGCGCCAACGCCCAACTCTTGAGTACGCCGTCGAGCTCGAGCCGGAAATCGTAGTGCAGCCGGCGCGCAGCGTGCTTCTGCACGACGAAGGCGAGATCCGTCATCGCGTCCTCATCGTCGGGATGCTTCTACGGGATCGGCATTACCCAGCCACGCGCGCAACTTGGTCCAGCGGGGCTTAGTATTGCCGCCGCGGACCGTGATGCCCAGTGCTTTGCGCTGCCCGAGCAGTACAACCAACCGCTTTCCGCGAGTGACCCCCGTGTACAGGAGGTTCCTCGCCAACATCGTCCAGTGCTGCATGGCCAGTGGGATCACCACCGCCGGGTACTCCGAGCCCTGCGACTTGTGGATGGTCGTGGCGTAGGCTGGTACCAGCGTGTCGAGTTCGCCGTACGGGTAGACTACCTCGCGGCCGTCGAAATCGACGAACACCGCGCCCTCGTCCCCGTCGATGCGCGCCACCGTCCCGAGATCCCCGTTGAACACCTCCCGGTCGTAGTCGTCCTGATTCTCCAACACTCGGTCGCCGGGTAAGAAGCGCCAGCCGAACCGCACCACCGAGATGACGGGGTTCGTGTTCTGCACCGTCTGGTTTTCGTGGGTGATGTTTTGCGTACCGATCACCCCGCGCTTCATC
>NZ_JAKSYN010000095.1:0-388 GCF_022829565.1 Methylobacterium sp. J-001 | reverse complement strand
GTACACGGTGTGGAACACCGACGCGAACGGCAACTTCACCGGATACGCCGTCGGTACGGTGTCGGGTTCGGACCCGTCCCTGCTCAAGCTGGAAAAGAGCTTCGCGCAGGATCTGAACAGCGACGGCCAGATCGGGGTCGTGCCTAAGACCATCGAAGCGTTTGGGGCGACGCGGCTGGATCAGGTGGGCAGCGGGTTCTTTCTGGACGACAGCACCGGGTCGGGTCCCTCGCTCAAATATGGCGGCTCCGACGTGACCACGGGTCAGTTCGCTGGCTGGACCCCGATGGGCGCGGAAAAGACGGCCACCGGCTACCAGGTGGCCTGGAAGGTGACGGGCGCGGACCAGTACACGGTGTGGAACACCGACGCGAACGGCAACTTCACC
>NZ_JAKSYN010000094.1:0-155527 GCF_022829565.1 Methylobacterium sp. J-001 | reverse complement strand
CGGCCGCCTGACAGCACGGCAAGGAGATTTTTCCAGGTTGCGAGGACGATGAGAGTTGATGGCGAACCGGTCAGACCGGGAGCCGGGACACCCCGCCGAACGTCCAGGGCGTCATAGCCCGCAAAGCAGAGTGGGACCCAGCTCACGGATACCATCAGGGCCAGCGGTCACATGAACGACTGCATCAACAGGCCGGACACAAGACTGCACCCGACCCACGCGTCAGAAGCTCAATTCGCCCCTTGCAATGCGGGAGCCATCCACACAGGACGTCATGAGCAACGATCTCGCGGGGCGACACCATGTGGTGCTCTCCGGATGCTCGGGCGGGGGCAAGTCCACCCTGTTGGCCGAACTCGCGCGCCGCGGATTTCCGACCGTCCCCGAGCCAGGACGCCGGATCGTCGAAGACGAACGACGCGGCGCAGGAACCGCGCTTCCCTGGGTCGATCTCGCAGCGTTCGCCCGGCGGGCGATCGAAATGGCTTCCCGGGACCGGGAGGAGACGGCGTCCTCGACCGGCTGGGTTTTCTTCGACCGAAGTCTCGTCGATGCGGTCGTAGCCCTCCGGCATGCGACCGGCGCGTCAATCCCGCTCGAGTCGCACGAACGCTATCATTCCAAGGTGTTCCTGGCGCCGCCCTGGCCGGACATCTACGTCGCCGACAGGGAGCGCCCGTATGACCTGGACGGTGCGATCGCCGAGTATGATCGCCTGTTCGCGTCCTACGGCGACCTCGGCTACGAAACGATCCTTCTGCCGAAGGTCAGTGTTGTCGAGCGAGCGGATTTCGTTCTGCATCACCTGCGTTGACCGGCTGAAACGGACCCTTTCGTGACGCGGCGCAGCGGCCGGACCGCTTCGGCATCGTCGAAATCGACAGGCCGATGCGCCATCACCGGACGCCCACCAAACCCTCAACGGCGGCTGGCCCTCGTGGCTTTCGAAGCGGATCCGCGCTCGACAGCCAGAAACGCCAGTTCCTCGACGCGGTCGCAGGCCGCGATGATCGGGTCGGGACTTTTGGCCATGCGCGCCTTGGCCTGGGCACAGGCGTGCGCCACCGCCGGATCGTTCAGCAGCCGGCCCAGGATCCGGGCAGCCCGGGCCGGTCGGAAGGCGCGGCGGCTCAAGGTGGCCCCCAGCGTCCGGTCCTTGAGGCGGCGCCCCTCGTCGAAATGGTCGAACGCGACCGGAACGACGAGCTGCGGGATGCCCGCCGCCAGGGCCTGCGCCACCGTGCCGACACCGCCGTGATGGATCAGCGCCGCGCTGCGCGGCAGCAGCGCGCTCAAGGGCGCGTAGGGCAGCTGAATGATCCCGGGGGGCAGCGGCTTCGGAATCTGGCCGTCCTGGGGCGCGAGCAGCACGGCACGTCGGCCCATCCGGCGGCAGATGGCCAAAGCGGTCGCGAAGAACGGGGCGCCCTGGCGCATCGCCGAGCCGTAGGTGAACACGAGCGGCGCGTCGCCCGCGGCCAGGAAGGCTTCAAGCTCCGGCGCCATCGCCGGTACGTCGCCGAACCGGTCGACCAGCGGGAAGCCGAGCTGCACTGCTTGGGCCGGCCAATCCGCCTGGGGCGCGGCGTACCAGTCCGGGAACATCAGCAGCATGCGGGTCGGGCTGTTCCACCAGTGCCGCAGCCGGATCACCGGATCGAGACCCAGGCGCTGACGCAGCGCGTTCAGGGGCGGCAGGGTGAACGGACCGACCGCCATCTTATCGGCGCCCTGGTTGAGCCAAGCGCGCCATGACGCCGGCAGGATGCGTGGCAGCGGCAGCCCCGGCAGCCGCGGCGGATCGGACCGGCTCTCGATCAGGAACGGCATGACATGCAGCGTGGCGGACGGGATGTCGTAGAGCTCCTGCGCAAGCCGCGCCCCCCAAGCCAGCGGCGAGGCGACCACGATCTGCTCGACTCCGCGCGCCCGCGTTGCCCCGAGCCAGAGGCAGGTCGTCTCGGCCACCCCCATGGCGAAGTCGAACATCGGCCGGAAGCCCCAGCGCGGATGCCAGAGCTCGGGCTGGCCGATCACGGCCTCGTAATCGGCAGCCGTGCCGAGGGGCTGGAAGAAGAGGCCGGCGCGGCGCGCCATCGCTTCGAACGGTGCCGGTGCCGCCAGCGTGACGCCGTGGCCGCGGGCCAGAAGCCTGTGCCCCAACGCGATGAACGGCAGCACGTCGCCATGCGTCCCGATGGCCACGAGCGCGACCTGAATCCGTCCGGCAAGATGTTGCGCGGGAATAGCCTGCTCCTTCGACCCCGCCGGTCAAATAACGAAAGCCCTATAAACCGGGGGCATGCCAGCCCGCCTGATCTGCATCAAGCCACTATTTGTTTACTATGATTTAAAGCCGCAGGCACCGCACAGCCATGGGCCTCTTCCATCAGAACGAAACATGAACATAATGGGGGACGAACACGGGAGGCACGACGATGCTGAAGCGGTTGGTCCTGACCGGAATGGTCGAGTTCATGGCGTTCGGGATGCTGTTCGCGGCGGTCGGCGCCTGGGCGATAGCGTTGGCACCGATCCGTTAGCCGGCGTTTTCGTTTGGGCGCCGGGTTCCCGCCTGAAACGGCTTATGCACAGGCGATCGGCCCCGCGGAGCCGATTGTCCACAGGGGGTGGCCGAACTGGTGCGCCCGGAGCACGACCGGTGGATATCGTCCGGTTCGGCGGCGCCATACGTCGACTTGGAAAGGCCGAACGGGGATGTTGGGCGACCCCGGATCAAGGTCGGCCATGCCACGCCAGCTCAAGGAGGTCGGATTCGTCCACCTCCACGTTCATTCGTCCTATTCCCTCTTGGAAGGCGCGCTCAAGGTCGGGTCCCTGGTCAAGGCCGCGGTCGCGGACCGGCAACCGGCCCTGGCGCTCACCGACACCAACAACCTGTTCGGTGCGCTGGAATTTTCCGAGAAGGCGGCGGGGGAGGGCGTCCAGCCGATCGCCGGCGTGCAGCTCTCGGTGGCGTTCGAGGCCCCGGACCCGCACCAGCGCAATGCCCCGACCAGCCATGGCGTCGTGCTGCTGGCCCAGGACGAGACCGGCTACGCCAACCTGCTGCGGCTGGCGAGCCGGGCCTATTTCGACACCGCACTCGGCGAGGCGCCCCGGGTCGATGCCGCCGCCCTGGCCGAGGCCGGGGCCGGTTTGATCGCGCTGACCGGCGGCCTGTCCGGTCCCCTCGATGCCGCGTTCCGGGCCGGGCGGCCCGAGCTGGCGCTGAGCCGCCTCAGGCAGCTCAAGGCGGCCTTCGGCGAGGACCGGCTCTACATCGAGATCCAGCGCCACGGTACGCCCGAGGAGGGGCGGATCGAGACGGCACTTCTGGACCTCGCCGGGCGTCACGGCCTCGGGATCGCGGCGACCAACGAGCCGTTCTTCGCCAAGCCCGACGATTACGACGCGCACGACGCGTTGCTCGCCATCGCGGACGGGCGGCTGGTCTCGGACGAGCGCCGGCGCCGGGTCACCCCGCGCCACGCCTTCAAGACCCGGGCCGAGATGGCCGAGCTGTTCCGCGACCTGCCGGACGCGCTCCAGGCCACGGTCGAGATCGCCATGCGCTGCGCCGTGCGGGCGCGGACGCGCAAGCCGATCCTGCCGAATTTCGGCTCGGTGGCGGCGGGCGAGACCCCGCCCATGGCCGAGGCCCTGGCGGCGGCGGCCGACGCGCCCGTGCAGGCCGTGGCGGCCGACGAGCCGACCGAGCTGCGCCGCCAGGCCGAGGCCGGGCTGGAGCTGCGGCTGAAGCAGCACGGCACGGCGCCGGGCTTCTCGGAGGACGATTACCGCAAGCGCCTCGCCTTCGAGCTCGACGTCATCGTCACGATGAAGTTCCCGGGCTACTTTCTGATCGTCTCCGACTTCATCAAGTGGGCCAAGGATCACGACATCCCGGTCGGCCCGGGCCGCGGCTCCGGTGCCGGCTCGCTGGTGGCGTGGTCGCTGCTGATCACCGACCTCGACCCGCTCCGCTTCGGCCTGCTGTTCGAGCGGTTCCTCAACCCCGAGCGCGTCTCGATGCCGGATTTCGACATCGACTTCTGCGTCGAGGGCCGCGAGCGCGTGATTCGCTACGTCCAGCAGCGCTACGGCGAGCGGCAGGTCGGGCAGATCATCACCTTCGGTACGCTGCTCGCCCGCGGCGTGCTGCGCGACGTCGGCCGCGTGCTGGAGATGCCCTACGGGCAGGTCGACAAGCTGACGAAGCTGGTGCCGCAGAACCCGGCCAACCCGGTGACGCTCGCCCAGGCCATCGAGGGCGAGCCCAAGCTCCAGCAGGCCATGGAGGAAGAGCCGATCGTCGCCCGGCTCATCGACATCGCCAAGAAGCTCGAGGGCCTGCATCGCCACGCCTCGACCCACGCGGCCGGCGTGGTGATCGGCGACCGGCCCCTCGAGGAGTTGGTGCCGCTCTACCGAGACCCGAAGACCGGGATGCGGGTGACCCAGTTCAACATGAAGTGGGTCGAGCAGGCCGGCTTGGTGAAGTTCGATTTCTTGGGACTTAAAACCCTGACGATGCTGCGGTGCTGCACCGATCTGCTGAAGCAACGCGGCATCACGATCGACCTGGCGAGCCTGCCGCTCGATAACGAAGATACTTACAAGCCGATGGGCCGGGGCGAGACGGTCGGGGTGTTCCAGGTGGAATCCGCCGGCATGCGCAAGGCGCTCTGCGAGATGCAGGCCGACCGGTTCGAGGACATCATCGCGCTGGTGGCGCTCTACCGGCCGGGCCCGATGGCCAACATCCCGGTCTATTGCGAGCGCAAGCTCGGCCGCGACGCCGGCAACGAGGCGTCGTGGTACCCGGATCCGAAGCTGGAGCCGATGCTGAAGGAGACCTTCGGCATCATCGTCTACCAGGAACAGGTGATGGAGATCGCCAAGGTCCTGGCCGGCTACTCGCTCGGCGAGGCCGACATGCTTCGGCGCGCCATGGGCAAGAAGATCCGCGCCGAGATGGACGCGCAGCGGGACCGGTTCCTGAAGGGCTGCGTCGAGCGCGGGCTGGCCAAGGCCAAAGCCAACGAGATCTTCGACCTGCTGGCGAAGTTCGCCGATTACGGCTTCAACAAGAGCCACGCGGCGGCCTACGCCCTGCTGACCTACCAGACCGGCTACCTCAAGGCGAACCACCCGGTCGAGTTCCTGGCCGCCGCCATGACGCTCGACATCGACAACACCGACAAGCTCGCCGAATTCCGGCAGGACGCGCAGCGCCTCAAGATCACGGTCGAGCCGCCCTCGATCAACACCTCCGGCGAGGTGTTCGAGGTGCGCGACGGCAAGATCTTCTACGCGCTCGCCGCCATCAAGGGCGTCGGCCGGGAGGCGGTGCGGGCGCTGGTCGAGGCGCGCGGCGACCGCCCGTTCAAGGACCTCGCCTGCCTGGCCCGCCGGCTCAACCCGCGGATGATCAACAAGCGCACCCTGGAGAGCCTCGTCCAGGCCGGCGCCCTCGACTGCATCGAGCCCGACCGGGCCCGGGCCTTCGCGGCGGTCGAGCCGATGATGAAGCTGGCGCAGGAAGGCGCGAGCTCAGCTGGCGACATCAAGGACATGTTCGGCGGCGTGGTCGCGGACGACGTGTCCCTGCGCATCCCGCCGCACGAGGTCTGGCCGATGGCCGACACCCTCAAGCGCGAATACACGGCGATCGGCTTCTTCGTCTCGGGCCACCCCCTCGACGAGTATGGCGACCTCCTGGACAAGCTGCGGGTGCAGAGCTGGGCCGATTTCTGCCGCTCGGTGCGGGCCGGGACCAGCAGCGTCGGCCGGGTCGCCGCCTCGGTGCTCGACCGGGCGGAGCGGCGCACCAAGACCGGCAACAAGATGGGCATCGTAACCCTCTCGGACCGGACCGCCCATTTCGAGGCGATCATCTTCTCGGAAGGCCTCGGCCAGTACCGCGATATCCTCGAGCCGGGCCGGCCCCTCGTGCTCCAGCTCCAGGCGAACCTGGAGGGCGAGGACGTGCGCGCCCGGATCCTGACCGCGGAACCCCTCGACCACGCGGTGGCCCGCCACCAGAAGGGCATCCGCATCCACTTGAGCGACCCGCGCGGGGTCGCGCCGGTGCAGCAGCGGCTGTCGATGCGGGGGGAGAGCGAGGTCTCGCTGATCCTCAAGCTCGACGGCGGCGGCCGCGAGGTCGAGATCCGGCTCCCGGGCAAGTTCCAGGCTTCGCCCCAGCTCGCCGGCCTGCTCCGGACCGTGCCGGGGGTGGTGCAGGTGGAGGTGAGCTGAGCCTCGTCCGCCGAACCGGGGACGATGTCCCGATCCGAACGGAAGACGCCCCGGGAGCTCATCGCTCCCGGGGCGTCGTCGACCTCACGGCCAGTCTGATCGGGCTGGGGATCCGGAGGCCAACCGGGCAGGCGGGATCGTCTCCCGCCGTTCCGATGCGGCGTGCGGCAGCGACGTCCTAGAAGCTGCCGAACTTGTAGTTCAGGCCGGCGCGGACGACCGCGAACTCGGTGTCACGCCGCAGGACCGAGGGGGAGATTGGCGCGAAGGTCACGCTGTTGCCGAACGCGACACCGGGGCTGAACACGCTGAGCGACGTCAGGCCGTTCGAGGCGAAGATCCCGTTGTTCTGATTGCCCCGGTCGAGATTGACGTACAGGCCTTCGACCTTGAACGTCACGGCGCTCGAACGGAAGAAGTTCAGGAACGAGTCGGTGGGCAGGGCGTATTCGAAGCCGCCGCCGACGGTCCAGCCGGTCTTGAAGTCGTCGCGGCTGCTGTTCGGCAGGCCGAGGTCGCGGCCGCCGCCCGCACCGTAGGCGAAGCCGCCGGTGCCGTACACTAGGACTCGGTCGAAGGCGTAGCCGAGACGGCCGCGCACGGTGCCGAAGAAATCGAGGCTTGCCAGCCCCGAGGGATTGAAGGTCAGTGTCCCCGGAGCGGCGCCGCCGCCACAGGTTCCGGTGGCCAGCGTCGAGATGCAATTGCGGTTCCGGTCACGGCCGAAATCGACGTATTGCGCGTCGGCTTCGAAGCCGACGACGACGCCTGAGCCCGGCGTGAACTGATAGTTGTAGCCGACCTGGCCGCCGCCGGTGAAACCTTCCTGCGACCGCTGCCCCGAGAAGCCGATCAGCGTGCCCCCGGCGGCCGGGAACAGCGGGCTGGCGCCCGGCGCGATGCCGACGCCGAGATTGCTGGGCCGGGTGCTGGCATCGAAGCCGTAGCCGGCATTGATACCGAAATACGCGCCCGTCCAGGTGAACACCGGAACCGGGGTGAACACGGGTGGGGGCGCCGCGCGGCGTGGTAAATCGGCGGCCACGGCCGCAGCCGTCAACGCCGTGAACGTGGCCAAGGCGGCCGTCATTGTCTTCATGATTCTCTCAATCCCCTCGAAGACCCCGATCGAGAAGAGAGGCTAGCCACGAATACACAGTAATGATGTATCCATCCGGCCACACCTGCGGACTAATTGTGTTGGATTCAGCTTTGATCCGCCTAGCAATCGACGTAGATTGTATTCGCCATTTTTATTACTCGGAGTCGCAAACTGGAATTCAGGCCACGAATCGAAACGGGGATTAATCCCGCCGCGAGACTGGAATGTCTCAGCATTCCCTTTTGTCGGCCCGGGCCGCCGATACCATGATCGAGCCAACTCGGACGACGGTGAGGCTGTCGCTCTCGGGCTGTGTGTCGCCACGTGCGACAGCTCGAGAGTCGGGGCCGGTCGGAAGCCTAACTCGCTGCCGAACCAGTTGCAGCGAGCACCACGGCCCGCGTTCCCACCGGCACGCGGCCGTAGAGGTCGATGATGTCCTGGTTCAGGAAGCGCACGCAGCCCGAGGACGCCATGGTGCCGATGGTCTGCGGTTCCGTGGTGCCGTGCAGCCGGTAGAGCGTGTCTCGGCCGTCCCGGTAGAGATAGAGCGCCCGCGGCCCGAGGGGGTTGCCGGCGCCGCCCGGCAGGCCGCCGGCGACAGGCCCGTAGCGCTGGGGCTCCCGCTTGATCATCGCGGGCGTCGGCGTCCAGCGCGGCCATTCGGCCTTGCGGGCGATGGTGGCCTGCTGGAACGCTCCGCCCGGCTGGTGCGGCCGACGCCACAGGGCCAGCGGCTCTATGAAGCGAGCCAGCCGGCCCTCGCAGCGATCGACGCGGCGCTCGAAGATGCCCGGACCGAGGCCGGCTCGGTCGAGGGTCGCCTGCGCCTGCACGCCCCCTCCTGCATCGGCGTGAAGCACCTGCATCCGATCGTGGCGGCGTTCCAGGCGGAGCACCCGCGGGTGACGGTGGATCTGGTGCTGGAGGACCGGGTGATCGACCTCGTGCACGAGGATTACGACCTCGCGCTCCGCTACGGTCGGCCGGAGGGCCAGGATCTCGTGGTCCGCCGGCTCGGATGGGTGCGGCGCATCCTGGTCGCCGCCCCCGCCTACCTGGCGCGGGCCGGCGGGATCGAGACCCCCGAGCAGTTCGCGGCCTGCCATCTCGTGACGACCCGGGCGGCGGTCGATGCCCGGAGCGCCCTGATCCTGCATCGAGGCCGCGAGACCGTGACCGTCCCGGTCCAGCCGGTGCTCCGCACCAACAGTGCCGAAGTTCTGGTCGCGACCCTGCTGGCGGGGCGGGTGATCGGACCGGTGCAGCACCTGCTGGTCGCCGACCATCTGGAAACGGGCCGGCTCGTGCGCGTGCTCCCGGACTACGAGGTGCGCTCGACCGAGGCTTATCTGGTCTACCCCTCGGTGCGCCACATGCGCCCGGCCGTGCGCGCCTTCACCGATTTCGCGGTCCCGCGGATCCGCGCCGTGGAGGGAATGCAGTCGAACGTCTGACCCGCATGCCTGCCGGGCCAGAATAACGCGGAAGGCTTTGCCACATCATAGATTTGGTTTTCGCAATGTTTTTCCGTCCAGCCCCGCTTCGAAATCAGAAAAGTTCTTTGCCGGATATCGGAAGAACCACGGTCGCAGGCCGGAACATGTGCGCGCCTCACCCGTAGGTCTCATGCGCACCTCGCGCAAACGGAGCTACCTGCATGTTCATGAAGATCGACCGCCTGCTCACGGAGCTGCCGGAGCCGAAAAAGCCCGAGCCCAACGCAGCTGCCGCCCTGCAGGAACTGCTCGGTGGCAAGTATGGCGAGATGTCGACCCTCGGGAACTACATGTTCCAGAGCTTCAATTTCCGTAACAAGACCAAGCTTCGGCCGTTCTATAGCCTCGTATCGAGTATTTTCGCCGAAGAGATCGGTCACGTCGAGCTGGTCTCGACCGGCATTTCCATGCTGAACAACGGTCCGGGCAACCCGGCCAAGGACGTCGACATCTCGAAGGCGCCCTTCGCCGAGATGCAGGACGTGCGCCTCGCCGGCAGCTTCCTGGCGAATGGCGGCGGTGCCATGCCCATGAACGCGAACGCCGCGTCCTGGAACATGGACATGGTGACAACCACCGGTAACCTGATCATCGACCTGCTGCACAACTTCCACCTGGAGTGCGGCGCACGCATTCACAAGCTGCGGGTCTACGAGACCATGATCGAGCCGACCGGCCGGGAAGTCTGCGCCTACCTGCTGGTGCGTGGCTCCCTGCACGCGCATGCCTACGCGCTGGCCCTGAAAAAGCTGACCGGTGTCGAGATCGAGAAGATGCTGCCGACTCCGAACATCGACCTGTCGCGGGTGCCCGAGTGTCAAAAGTACCTCGACGAGGGTAAGCACCGCCGCCTCTACACCTTCAGCCCGGAGGATTATAAGGAAGCTGCCGGCGTCTGGTCGAACGACGAGGTCGCGCTGCCGGGCGACCCGCCGGGCAATCTCGAGGTGATCGACGGCGCGCCCGAGGGCGGCAAGATCCCGGAACTCGACGGCAATTACGGCGCCTTCGCGCCGGATTATGCGCCCGAAGAGATCTTCGAGATCGCCAGCAAGCTCTACAAGAAGGGCCGCTGAGCCCATCGGGACCGGCGTCGCTTCAAGCGGCGCCGAACCCGGTTCAATCTCCTACAGCGGCGGCGTCGCGAGGCAGCTTCCGAGAGCCGTCTTCAACGCTGCCACATCGCTGTCGGCGACCGAGAAGCTCGCCGTCAGGGTCTGATCCCCGGCGCGGGGGCTCGTTTGGGTCCAAGTGAGGCGGGTGGCGGCTTGCGTCAGGGCAAGGATGACGCCGCGCAACGGATCCTCGCCCCGGTGAGCGCCGGCCACCGTGAGGCTGATGCTCTTGTCGGGGTCGCTGGCTTCGGCAGCCTGCGCCGGCATTCGGGCGGAGCGGACACCGGAGGCGTTCGAGACCAGGATTCCGGTGAGCGGCGCGGTGCTCGCAGCGCCGTGTAGGCCGGCGACATCGAAACTGTCTGAAAGCTCCGCGACGCGGGGCACTGTCAGCATCGCCGACAGGCCGGATCCAGCCGGATCGCAGGCGAGCCGCAGGGTCGCCGGATGTTGCCCCGCCCCCAAGGTGGCATGACCGGCAAGCTCCGTGGATCCAGCCACCGGTCGCGAACCGTCAGGCAGGATGGGCGTGCCGCCAGTCAGAACATCCGACAGGCGGAAGCCGTGCGGCCAGGGCCCCGCAACGAGCACAGCGACAGCAACCACCAGAATCGCCAAAGCCACGCCGATCCGGAGCCGCATCCTGTCCTCCGCCTGTGGGAAACCTGGGCGGGCGGCATAGACGATCGCGGCGCAGCCGCAACCTTTCGTTCACCACGATCGACGGAACTGCCCACAACCACAACCTGTGAGCTTGGCGGCAACTCCGTAAAAACCGATCGATCCTATGCACGCTCGCTCAACCCTGAGCGTCGCGATGCGCATCAAGATCCTCCTCGCCCTCACCCTGGTGGTCTACGTCACCACCGGGCGTGCGCCCGGCATCCGTGAGCCGCGCAACCCCGATACGGAGCAGGCGGGCGGCCGTGTCGTCATCGCGATGAAACGCGCCTGGGCGTGAGCCTCATGCGCCCGGCGCCCAGGCCCTGAGCCGGGTGGCCACCAGCGCCTGGAGGTTCCAGAGGTGCCGGTCGCGGATGCCGAGCCGCTCGCAGGCCTCGACGGTCCGGAACAGGTACTCGGCGCTCGGGCCGGCATGCCCGCAGGCGGCGGCGATCTTATCCGCGATCTCGGCATCGGAGAGGCGGCCGGCGTAGCGCTCGTTGGCGCGGTTGGCCAGGAAGGTGAGCGCCGAGACGGTGCTGGCCTCGGTGGCCACCGGCAGCCAGCGGGCGACGTAGCCGCGGCCGCGCATCTCGCGCCGCCAGACCGGCATCAGCACCTCGCGGATCTCCAGGCCGGGCAGCCGGAACGCCACGCCCTTGCACAGGCCGCCGCGATCGAGCGCCAGGACGAAGCCCGGCCGCTCCGGCGTGCCGCGGAACCGGCGCTGGAGCAGGCAGAACCGGCGATGGAAGCCGCGCACGGTCCCGATCCGGCTCTCCGCCACCGGGAATTCCGGCCGCCACATCAACGAGCCGTAGGCGAAGACCCAGATGTCGTGCCCCTCCCGGCCCGCGGTGATCGCCTCAAGGCCGGGGCGCAGCGCCGCGTCGGTCAGCACGTCGAGGGCGCTCGGATCGTCCGGGACCGGCGTGGCATGGGCACGGGCGATCAGGTCGAGGCTGAGGTCGAGAGTGCGCGCTGGCAGCGAAGGCATGTCCCTCAACGCGGTGGCTTCAGCGCGCGTTGCCCAGAGCGTCCAGTTCCGGGAACGGCTGGCTGCGGTGGCCGGTGCAGACCTCGTCGTCGTCGATCACCTCCAGCCGGTCGGCGGCGTAGCGCATCACCGCCTTGGGCCGCTCGGGCTTGCCGAAGCTGCGGCCGCTCATCCGGCTCGACACGCAGTAGATCGTCCGGCCGCCATCCTCGATCGGCCCGGCGAGCCGGCTGCCCGCGAACCGCACCGGCAGCAGCGAGACCGATCCGAAATCGACCTGCTTGAGGGCCAAAGCCGCGATCCGCTGCTTCAAGGCCGGGGAGGGCGCGTCCTCGGATGCCGGTTTGGCTCTTCCGGGGGCGGCCAGCGCACCGGTAACGGTCAGGGCGACGGTGAGAGCCAGGGCGGCGCCGATCGTCGCGCGGGCGTTTAATACCACCCCGCCGTCGCTGCGGGGCTCCCGCAAAGCGAGCCGCTCTGACCGCAGCCGACGCAGCTTCGCACTGGGCTTCAGCGCGGTCACGAGGCGGAGCCCGACCATGACGACAAAGATTCTCTCCCCCGTTGCGCCCAGCCTCACCGAAAACACGCACCGATTCCTCGGCCGTGTCTCGACGAGGAGCGCTCGGCGGGACCGAATGTCCTTCATCATCCGTGCGAACTCGCCCGGCGCGAGGACGAGCCCGTATCGGGCCAAGAGGCGGCGATGGAAATGCCAATGCTCGATGGGAATCGACGCACCGAGCCACCGCCGATCGAAGGGATCATCTGCCATCGTGGCATACCCTGGCGAGAGTCCGACCCGCTTCACCGCCCCCTCGTGGGACCCGGTTCACGAATCACATCCAGGAACCTCGCGTCCCTTCCGATCTGACCCTAAGAGCGGAAATTCTTCCAGACGCTTGATGGCTCCCAAGATGGCCCCGGCATGCTTATCTCCCGTGCATGCAGTGGATCGATGACGGGATCGTTCTTGGCCTGCGCCGGCACGGGGAGAGCGGCGTCATCCTGGAAGCGATGACCGAAGCTCACGGGCGCCATCTCGGCCTCGTGCATGGCGGGCGCTCGCGCCGGATGCAGCCGGTGCTCCAGCCTGGCAACCGGGTCCGGCTGACCTGGCGGGCGCGGCTCGACGAGGGGCTCGGCGCCTACATTGTGGAACCGCTCGAATCGCAGCTGTCGCGGATGATCGGCTCGGGCATCGCCCTCTACGGGCTCGGCCACATGGCGGCTTTGCTCAGGCTGCTGCCCGAGCGGGATCCGCATCCGGCCCTCTACGAGGCGGCGGGCATCCTGATCGCGCATCTCGACGACCCGGCCGTGGCGCCGCCGCTGATGGTGCGGTTCGAGCTGGAGATCCTCTCTGAACTCGGCTTCGGCCTCGATCTCACCGCCTGCGCGGCCACCGGGGGCAACGACGCGCTCGCCTACGTGTCGCCCAAGAGCGGCCGGGCGGTCAGCGCCTCTGCCGGAGAGCCTTTTCGCGATAGGCTGCTTGCCCTACCCACCTTTCTGCACGCGGGCGGATTGCCAGGGCCGGACGGCGTTGCGCAAGGGTTTACCTTGACGGGGTACTTCCTCGACCGGCACGTCTGGGGTCCGCGCGGCCTCGCCGCGCCGGAGGAGCGCGCGCGATTCGTTGCGCTCGGTCGCGAGGCCGAGTAACGTTCGCGCTATGTTCTTGCCTCATGGGCTGTCATTCCGGGGCGCCGCAGGCGCGCCCGGAATCCAGAGCCGCCATGCCAAACCGGAGGAATGCGGCGCTGTCCGCCCGATCCGGATCCGGCGGCGCGTCTGGATTCCGGGCTCCGCTTCGCGGCCCCGGAATGACAGGTCGTGATTCGGCACAGAAGTCGAAACGTTAAGGAGCCGTCATGGGCCAGCCCTTCGAGCCGCCGTCGGGCGACGGGATCGAGAGCGTCGAGCTGAAATCCGCGCTGGAGGAGCGCTACCTCGCCTATGCGCTCTCCACGATCATGCACCGGGCGCTGCCGGATGCTCGCGACGGGCTGAAGCCCGTCCACCGGCGCATCCTGTACGGGATGCGTCTGCTGCGCCTCGACCCGAACACCGCGCATAAGAAATGCGCCAAGATCGTCGGCGACGTGATGGGCGACTTCCACCCGCACGGCGATCAGGCGATCTACGATGCGCTGGTGCGGCTCTCCCAGGACTTCGCGCAGCGCTATCCGCTGGTCGACGGCCAAGGCAATTTCGGCAACATCGACGGCGATGGCCCGGCCGCCTACCGCTACACCGAGGCCCGCCTCACCGAGGTCGCCCGGCTTCTGCTCGACGGGATCGACGAGGACACGGTCGATTTCCGCCCCTCCTACAACGGCGAGAAGGAGGAGCCGGTGGTGCTGCCGGCCGCCTTCCCGAACCTGCTCGCCAACGGCAGCCAGGGCATCGCGGTCGGCATGGCGACCTCGATCCCGCCGCACAACGCGGCCGAGCTGTGCGACGCGGCGCTCTACCTGATCAACCACCCGGGGGCGACCTCGGCGCAGCTCAACAGCTTCGTCCAGGGGCCGGACTTCCCGACCGGCGGCATCCTGGTCGATTCGGCCGAGTCCATTACGGAAGCCTACCGGACCGGCCGCGGCGCCTTCCGGGTCCGCGCCCGCTGGCACAAGGAGGATCTCGGCCGCGGCACCTGGAACATCATCGTCACCGAGATTCCCTACGGCATTCCGAAGGGCCGGCTGATCGAGAAGATGGCCGAGCTTCTCCAGGAGAAGAAGCTGCCGCTGCTCGCCGACGTGCGCGACGAATCGGCCGAGGACGTGCGCGTGGTGCTGGAGCCGCGCTCGCGCACGGTCGATCCGGTGATCCTGATGGAATCGCTGTTCCGGCTCACGGAACTCGAAGCCCGCATCCCGCTCAACCTCAACGTCTTGGTCGGCGGCCTCGTGCCGAAGGTGATCGGGCTCACCGAGTGCCTGCGGGAATGGGTCGACCACCGCCGGGTGGTGCTGCAGCGCCGCTCCCGCTACCGCCTCGGGCAGATCGACCGCCGCCTGGAGATCCTGGGTGGCCTGCTGATCGTCTATCTCGACCTCGACGAGGTGATCCGCATCATCCGCGAGGAGGACGAGCCGAAGCCGGCCCTGATGGCCCGCTTCGAGCTGACCGAGGTCCAGGCCAACGCGATCCTCGACACCCGCCTGCGCTCCCTGCGCAAGCTGGAGGAGATGGAGCTGAAGCGTGAGCTAGATGCGCTCACCGCCGAGAAGGCCGAGATCGACGCGCTGCTCGCCTCCGAGCCGGCGCAGTGGAAGGCGATCCAGGCGCAGATCCGCGCCGTGAAGAAGACATTCGGTCCGGAGACCAAGCTCGGCAAGCGCCGGACGACGCTCGCTAGCCCGCCGGATGTCGGCGGCATCGACTTCACCGCGGCCCTGGTCGAGCGTGAGCCGATCACCGTGATCGTCTCGACCAAGGGCTGGATCCGGGCTCTCAAGGGCCACGTCGCCGACCTCTCGGGGGTTGCGTTCAAGGGCGATGACGGGCTGAAGATCGCCTTCCCGAGCGAGACCACCCAGAAGCTCCTGCTGCTGGCCTCGAACGGCAAGGTGTTCACCATCGAGGCGTCGAAGCTGCCGGGCGGGCGGGGCTTCGGCGATCCGGTGCGGCTGATGGTCGATCTCGACGACGGCACCGAGGTGGTGGCGGCGCTCCCGTACAGGCCGGAGACCAAGCTGCTGATCGCCGGCTCGGACGGGCGCGGCTTCGTGGCGCCCTCCGACGCGCTGGTGGCCAACACCCGAAAGGGCAAGGGCGTGCTCGGCCTGGACGGCGACGCGACCGCCGTGGTGCTCGTCCCCGCCGACGGCGACCACGTGGCGGTGGTGAACACGGAAAAACTGCTGCTGATCTTCCCGATCTCGGAGGTGGCCGAACTCGCCCGCGGCAAGGGCGTCCGGCTCCAGCGCTGCCGCAGCGGCGGCCTCACCGACGCGCATGTCTTCCGCCTGGCCGACGGCCTGCCCTGGCAGGACGGCTCATCCGAGGGGCGGCTCGCCAACGCGTCGGTGCTGGAGAAATGGCTCGGCCACCGCGGCGAGGTGGGCCTGATGATGGCGCGCAGCTTCCCGAAATTCGAGCGGTTCGGGCGGTGATGGGGGTGTTGCCCGGGCCGGACAGGAGTGCGGTCCTGGTCCGGGCGCTCACAATGTCAGTGCGCGCGCCGGCTGAGCCAGAGTGCGCCGAAGGCCAATATGGCGCCGCCAGCCGGGACCGCGAGGAAGAGAAGCATCTGGGCTGTCGTCATGGGCGAAGGTCCCTGAGCGCGTTTCGTACGGTCAAATGTATGGCGCCGCTGATGATCCAGCAAACCGCCATGATGAAGATTACCGGGGCGAAGTGCGGCTGGTCTGAAAGGACCGTCGAGACCAACGGCGCGAAGCCGCCCACCGCAAAGATCGCGACGCCGATCCCGTTCGCATAGGTCGCAGTAAACTTGATCCGCTCGTTCGCTACGAGCCGCTGTCGAGCGTCATCGTTTACGCCGCTCACGTTTTCGGCCCCTGGAACCCGGCGCCATTGCCGCTCTCGGGAATGGACTTGATCCCCGACGCTTCCATGATCTCTTACGTATGAACGACGATCAATCCGAAAGCGGATGGATCATCGGTTTGAACAGACGAGAGATCAGCAAGAATCACTCGCATCACCCCTCGCGCGGAAGAACCTCGTCCGCGGCCCAGAGGTGCTGGGCCGCGTAGGCCCGGAACGGCCGCCAAGCCTCGGCCCTTACGAGGAGCGCGGCCGGGCTCGGGCGGCCGGTACCGGTCTCGAGGGCGCGCAGCAGGCCGACATCGCCCACCGGCAGGGCGTCCGGTAGCTTGAGCGCCCGCATGGCGATGTATTGCGCGGTCCAGGGCCCGATCCCGCGGATCGCCGTGAAGCGCAGCACCGCGTCCTCCAGGGTCTCGGCCGGGGCGAACAGGTCCGGATCGGCCAGCGCCGCCGCCGCCAGAGCCCGGATCGCCGCGCCGCGGGCGCGGGGCATGTTCAGCGCGAGCGCCACGTCGGCCTCGACCAGCTGCGCCGGCGTCGGGAAGACATGGGTCAGGGTGCCGGCCGGCTCCGCCAGGGGCGTTCCGAAGGCCGCAACCAGCTTGCCGGCGAGCCGAATCGCGGTCGCGACGGAAACCTGCTGTCCCAGAATCGCCCGGCAGCCGGTCTCGAACGGGTCCCAGGCGCCCGGCAGGCGCAATCCGGGCCGGGCTGCGACCAGGTCGGACAGGGCAGGGTCCCGGGACAGGCAGGCCGCGATCGCCGCCGGGTCGGCGTCGCAATCGAACAGATGGCGCAGGCGCGCGGCGATCTCCGATTCGGAACGCGAATCGAGGCCGTGGAGCGTCGCGTGCAGCGCGTCAGCGTCGAATGCGACCGCGACGATGCCGGGCCGGCCGTCGATGCAGACCGTGCGCGCATAGGCCTGGTCGCCGGCCCCGGCCGATTCGAGCCCGAGGATCGCCCGTCTGGCCAGGAAAGCGCTGAGCGAAGCCCAATCGTAAGGCGCCCGGACGGGGAGGCGAAGCGTTACGACCGATCCCGAGGCCGGCGCAAACGAGAGGGGCGGCCCTTCGGCCGCCCCATGGGTCACGTCGGGCTCGATGGCTGAGCTCAGCTGCGCTGATCCACCGGCACGTAGTCGCGCTGGGCCGGACCGACATAGAGCTGGCGCGGACGGCCGATCTTCTGCATCGGGTCCTCGATCATCTCGGCCCATTGCGCGATCCAGCCAACCGTGCGCGCCACCGCGAACAGCACGGTGAACATGTCGGTGGGGAAGCCCATCGCCTTGAGGGTGATGCCCGAGTAGAAATCGATGTTCGGGTAGAGCTTCTTCTCGATGAAGTACTCGTCCTTGAGGGCGATCTGCTCCAGCTCCATGGCGACGTGGAGCAGCGGATCTTCGGTCTTGCCGAGTTCCTTAAGCACCTGGTGCGTGGTGCTCTGCATGATCCGCGCACGCGGATCGTAGTTCTTGTAGACCCGGTGGCCGAAGCCCATCAGGCGGAACGGATCGTTCTTGTCCTTGGCCTTGGCAACGTACTTGCCGACGTTCTCGGGCGTGCCGATCTCCATCAGCATCTTCAGCGCGGCCTCGTTGGCGCCGCCATGGGCCGGGCCCCACAGGCAGGCGATGCCGGCCGCGATGCAGGCGAACGGGTTGGCGCCGGACGAGCCGGCGAGCCGCACGGTGGAGGTCGAGGCGTTCTGCTCGTGGTCGGCGTGCAGGATGAAGATCTTGTCGAGGGCCTTCGCGAAGACCGGGTTGACCTCGTATTCCTCGCAGGGGACCGCGTAACACATCCGCAGGAAGTTCGAGGTGTAGTCGAGGTCGTTCTTCGGATACACGAAGGGCTGGCCGATGGAATACTTGTAGGCCATCGCAGCAAGCGTCGGCATCTTGGCGATCATGCGGATCGACGCGATCATCCGCTGGCTCTCGTCCGTGATGTCGGTCGAGTCGTGATAGAAGGCCGAGAGCGCGCCGACCGAGGCGACCATCACGGCCATCGGGTGGGCGTCGCGGCGGAAGCCGGTGAAGAACCGGTTCATCTGGTCATGCACCATGGTGTGGCGCGTGACCCGGTAGTCGAAATCGGCCTTCTGGGCGGCGGTCGGCAGAGTGCCGAACAGCATCAGGTAGCAGGTCTCGAGGAAATCGCCCTTCTCGGCGAGCTGCTCGATCGGGTAGCCGCGATAGAGCAGCACGCCCTCATCGCCGTCGATGTACGTGATTTTCGATTCGCAGGAGGCCGTCGAGGTGAAGCCCGGGTCGAAGGTGAAGGCGCCGGTCTTCGCGTAGAGCTTGCCGATATCGATGACGTCCGGGCCGATCGTGCCGGATTTGACCGGCAGTTCGATCTCCTTGCCGTCCACGGTGATGGTGCTGGATGCGCTCATGGAACGTGGACCCTTCTCTGGCGACGTGGCGGATGCCGGCCTCGGGCTGCCCGAGGCGACCCCGGGGCCGGAGCACGCCGCGTTATGTTGCGGGTGCTCACACGCCATGGGTTACCCAAACGGCAGTGCAGCAGCAACGGGGTCGGTGACATCCCGACCCCATCGCCAAGCGAAATCCGGTCCGAAGCGAAATCCGGGCCGAAGCCCGCAGTTCCAGGCCGCTCGATCAGCCCTGCGACACCTGATCGCCGAGGCGTGCGAGGCTCTCGTCACGGCCGAGTACGGCCATCACGTCGAACAGGGGCGGCGAGGTGGTCCGCCCGGTAAGCGCAGCGCGTAAGGGTTGCGCCACCTGCCCAAGCTTGCACCCGGCGGTCTCCGCATACTGGCGCACCGCGCACTCGGTCGCAGCCGCGCTCCAGTCTTGCAGGGCTTCGAGCGCCGGCAGCACACCGGCGAGGCGCGCCCGGCCCTCGTCGGACAGAAGCGCCCGGGCCTTGTCATCGAGTGTCAGAGGACGCTGCGCGGTGAGGTAATAGGCGCTGTAGAGAAGTTCGATCAGCGTCTTGGCGCGCTCCTTCAAGCCCGGCATGGCCTGGGTCAGCTTGTCCTTCAGCTCAGGCCGGAGCGGCGCCGAGAGGCCGCGCTCGGGGCCGACATTGGGCAGGATCGTCTCGATCGCCGCCACGAGATCGGCATCGGCGCTGCCGCGGATGTAGAGGCCGTTGAGGTTGGCGAGCTTCGCAAAGTCGAACCGCGCCGCCGAACGCCCCACCGAACCGAGGTCGAAGGCCGAGACCATCTCCTCGGTGGAGAAAACCTCCTGGTCGCCGTGGCTCCAGCCCAGACGCACCAGGTAGTTGCGCAGGGCCGCCGGCAGGTAGCCGAGATCGCGATACGCCTCCACCCCGAGGGCGCCGTGGCGCTTCGACAGCTTCGCCCCGTCGGCCCCATGAATCAGCGGGATGTGGGCCATTCTGGGGATGTCCCAGCCGAGCGCGGAGAAGATCTGGCTCTGGCGGGCGGCGTTGGTCAGGTGATCGTCGCCTCGGATGATCTGGGTGACGCCCATGTCGTGGTCGTCGACCACGACGGCGAGCATGTAGGTCGGCGTGCCGTCCGAGCGCAGCAGCACGAGGTCGTCGAGATCGCGGTTGGCCCAGGTCACCCGCCCCTGCACGGCATCCTCGACCACCGTCTCGCCCTCGATGGGCGCGCGCAGCCGGATCACCGGCTTGACCCCGGCGGGGGCCTCGGACGGGTCGCGGTCGCGCCAGCGCCCGTCGTAGCGCGGGGCGCGGCCCTCGGCCCGGGCGGTCTCGCGCATCTGCGTGAGTTCCTCGGCAGAGGCGTAACAGTAATAGGCCCGGCCGGCGGCCAGCAGCTCCTCGGCGACGGCGCGGTGGCGCTCGGCCCGGGCGAACTGGAAGACCACGTCCCCGTCCCAGTCGAGGCCGAGCCAGGACAGGCCGTCGAGGATCGCATCGATCGCGCCCTTGGTCGAGCGTTCCCGATCGGTATCCTCGATGCGCAGCAGCATCTTGCCGCCGGTGTGGCGGGCGTAGAGCCAATTGAACAACGCCGTCCGGGCTCCGCCGATATGGAGGTAGCCGGTAGGCGAGGGGGCGAAGCGCGTGACGACGGCTGAGGACATCGGGCCGATATGTTCGGGGGCGAAGGGCGGAGGGGCGCAGCGAAGAGGCGGCGAAGGGCGCGAAGATAGCGCTCGTCGCACGGAATGGCGCCCGTAGCACGAAGCGCTCGCTGTAGCACGGGCCGATAGGTGCGTTAAGAATCCTGCGCCGGCGCCGGCGCCGAGTCGCTCGGTTCGAGGCGTGGGCGGATGCGGCGGATCGGCGCGAGGCAGGCGGACGGCGCGGTGGCGCTGGTCGGCCCGCGTGCCGTCTTGGTGCCGGCTTTGGGCACGTGGTTTACCGAGGGCCTCGCCCAGGAGGTCGAGCAGCGCTGCCTGTTCCCCTGGCTGGCGGTGGCGTTCGGCGCCGGGATCCTGGTATTCTTTGCGGGTGTGGACGGAACGCCGTGGCTCGCCGCGCCTCTCATCGGGGCGGCTCTGGCCGCCGCGCCGGTCCCGTTCCTGGGGCGCGGCCGGCAGCCCTGGCCGTCGCCCTGGCGCTGACGGCGGGCTTCCTGGGCTTTGCGGCGGCGACCTGGCGCGTCGCGCAGGTCGCCGCTCCGATCCTCAGCCACACCACAATCGGACCGCTCACCGGAATGATCGAGTCTCTGGACGAGCGCGAGGTCGGCGCCCGCCTGGTGATTCGGACGGAGACCTTCGCCGGACTTTCCCCAGCAGCAAGACCGGTCCGGGTGCGGGCCTCATTCCGCAAGGCACCGCCCCTGCGGCCCGGGGACTTCATCGCGGCCACCGCGCGGCTGCTGCCGCCCCCCGAGGCGGCGCGGCCGGGGGGCTACGACTTCGCCCGGGACGCGTATTTCCAGGGCATCGGCGCGGTAGGCTCGCTGATCGGCGCGATCACGGTCCGGGAGCCGCCTGCACCGCCGCCCCTGCGCCTGCGGCTCGCGGCCTTGCTGGACGACGCCCGCAACGCCCTGACCCGCCGGATCGCGCAGGCCGAGGGCGGCCAGGCCGGGGCGGTGGCTGCGGCGCTCGTCACGGGCAAGCGCGGGCTGATCGGACCGGCCGCCAACGACGCGCTCCGGGCCGCGGGCATCTATCACGTCGTGTCAATGATGCGTGTTTACCGGCAACCGTGGGTGATCGCGGCGAACCGGGTCTTTTCGAAGCTCGGTCCGGAAGGGCGCGCGGATAGGGAAGGGCTTTTGTCCGCCCTGCACGACGGACCGGGACCAACCGTGCCGGGTGGATGCTACCCTACGAGGCCCCGCCGGAGTTCGCCCCCGGTGTCGGCTGCACGGTGCAATGTCTTGGAGCAAGAATGGCCGCAACCGCGGTCATTGCCATCTGGCCTTGGGCGATACCGATTATCGATGAGGACCACTGATCGTGGGCGCGAGGCGTGGCCAAGGTTGACGGGACATCGCCCCGGAGGATTTCTATAGGGCAAGCCGATCAAGGCGATGGTGGGAGGCGATAGGCTTCTCCAACGCAGCGGGGAGACATGCCCGATACCCTTATCCATCCGGGGCGAGTGGCCCGCGCGCTCGACCACATCGACGATCTTCAGGACAGGGGCGAGTTGCTGGCCCTTCTGGACGACCACCATCGACGCCCTGCTTTGCCACCGGAGGTCTACGTCAGGCTCCTGCGCCGGTGCCGCGTCGATCCGAACCGGAAGGTGGAGCACGCCACGGTGAGGGCGTTGGTTGCGGCCGTCATCCGGTGGGTGTCCTGGAAGTATCGCGGGCTCTCGTACCATGACCGGGAGGACATGGCCCAGGGCCTACTCCAGATCGTCATGCGGGAGGTCGCCAAGCGCGTCGAGATCGACTGGTGGGAGATCACCTTCCAGACGAACCTGGAACGGGCCGCCGCCGATCTCTACCCGAGTCTCTTCGATCTGCGCCCCGACGCGGAGAGGGTCGCCATCGACGACCATGCCGACGCTATCAACGACGAGGCCTCTCTGGCACGCGACACGGTGGACAAGGTGCTCATCGACGGGCGCATCGCCAAAATTCTGACCCCTGACGAGCTGGCGATCTTCCATCCCCTGTTCATGACCGAAATCCCGCTTCGAAGCGATCGGGCCGCCATCGATCTCGTGAGGGTGCTCGGCAAGCCGGAAGGTACGCTTCGCGAGATGAAGACCGCCATCAAGACCAAGCTCGAAGCCGCCCTGACGAAGGAGGAGCTGTGATGACCGCCAGCACGACCGATCCGCGCGCCATGGCCGATGCGATCTTCGAAGCCGGGTCCCGTCCGGAGGATGTTCGGGATGCCCTGGCCCGTCTCGGTGCGGGGGCACCGGAGTTCCTGGGTCGTCTCGCGGCCCGGGCGGCCGCCAGCGGCGAGCCGCATGCGATCGAGCGGCTCGACGGGATCGCGGGGGAGGAGACGATGACCTCGGCGCTGCTCGGCCGCGTCCAGGCCGACTACGAGGTCCAGAAGGCCGCCAACTCCGCTTCGACCAAGGCGAAGGATCTGGGCAACCTGCCCGCGTGGATGTCAGCCCAGGCAGCCTTCGGCAACGACGTGACCTTCATCATCAAGCTCGCGCAGCGGAGCGTCTCTCCGCCGACCGGTCGCTTCCTCCGGTACGTGGCCGACTCGCTCGGAGTGGCCATCGGGCAGGTGAGACAGCATTTCGCCGATACCTCGCCCCGCGGCCTCGCCGGGGTGGAGGCCAAGTCCTCCGGAAAGCCCGACGTGAACAGGGTCGAGGACTTTGCGGTCGCCGTCGGCAGGGCTGACGTCCCCGAGGAGCTTCGGGCGCGCTGGCTTTCGGAGTGAACGGGGATGGATGCGTTCGCCCTTGCTCGGCACCAGGCCAGGCGCAGGCGAGCCTGGCTGCCGGCCGGTATCCAATCCGGCTACGCGGCCGTGGAGCATGCCTTCACGGCCGCGGGCCTACAGATCAAGGAGCAGCCCATCGAGGGCCCGATCCTCGGCGGGTGCGACGCGAAACTCTTCCGTGCCGCATCGGCCGTCTATGTCCGTGAGGACGCCAGCGAGGCCGACAAGGCTCTGCACCTGGCCCATGAACTGGGCCATCTCGACCTTCATCGGCCCGACGATCCCTGCGAGCTCCATCAGACCGACTTACGACCGGCGGGATCGCGGGCACTTTCCAGGGTCGAAGCCTACGGACCGCGCGAGCGCCGCGAACTGCAGGCCAACGTGTACGGCCGCGAGTATCTCCTGCCGCGCGACCTCGCGCGGCAGCTTTTCCTCGACGAGCGCCTGCCGGCGTCCGAGATCGCGAGCCGCCTCCGCGTGCCGCTGTCGATGGTCCGCCAGCAATTGTTCGACGCCCTCCTCCAGCGCGATGTCGAGCCACCGGCTGATCCGCCCCCCCAGAAGCCCCAGGACCTTGACGCAAGCCAGGACACGGCGGTGAAACACGAGAGTAGGGCCCTGCTGGTCGAGGCTGGTCCGGGGTCCGGAAAGACGAAGACCCTCGTCGCCCGGGTGAGCCACCTGCTGGACAAGGTCCACCCGTCGGAGATCCTCGCCCTTACCTTCTCGAACAAGGCAGCCGCCGAGCTCTCCTCACGGATCACGGAGATCCGGGGCGACGATACCGTCGAGGTTTGGACCGGGACGTTCCACGCCTTCGGCCTGGAGGTGATGCGTCGCCACTACGACCGCATGGGCTTGGGACCCAAGATCCGTCTGGTCTCGCCATCGCAGGCCGTGGAGATGCTGGAGGAGCGCCTCCCCCTGCTCGGCCTCGTCCATTTCCACGACCTGAGCAACCCGGGGTCCAGGCTCAAGGAGATCCTCAAGCCCATCGGGCGTGCCAAGGACGAACTCATCGGCCCCGCCGAGTTTCGCAGGCTCGCGGAATTGAACCTCGAAAGGGCCCGGGCGGTTTACGCGGCATTACGCAAGAAGCCGAAGACGGCGCTGAAGCCCATCGAGGTGGCGGAGAAGACCCTTGAGGCCGCCGCGGTCTACGAGGCCTACGACGCGATGCTCAGGAGCAATGGGCTCGTCGATTTCTCGGACCTCGTGATGAGGCCGGTCCTGCTCATGCGCGACGACCCGGAGGTCCTGGGCCAGCTGCGGTCGAGGCACCGCGAAATCCTCGTGGACGAGTACCAGGACGTCAATCGCGCGAGCTCGACGATGCTCCAGCTTCTCTGGGGCGACAGCAACCGCATCTGGGTCGTCGGCGACGCCCGTCAGAGCATCTACAGATTCCGTGGAGCGTCCCCCCTCAACATGGAGCGGTTCGAGGAGGATTTCCCCCGCGGCGCCCGCATGTCCCTCGAATTCAACTACCGGTCCACCGACCACATCACCCGCCTGTGCCGGACGTTCGCTGCAGCGAGTGACGAGGCCCGCAAGAAGCCCGGCCAGCCTGCCGAGAAGACGTTGCCCTACCTGGCCGAGGCCAAGAGGAAGGAGCTCGGGAGCCGGACGCGGCTGCTGGTCGGCCAGGACGACGATTGCGAGGCGGACCTCGTCGAGAGGGAAATCCGGACGCTTCGCGACGCCGGCGTCCGGTTCGGTCAGCAGACCATCCTTGCCCGCACCAACACGAGGCTGGATACCCTCGCCGCACGGTTGGCCAGACACGGCATCCCGGTACTTCACCTGGGCAGCTTCTTCGAGCGAAGCGAGGTCCGGGACATCCTGTCGATCCTCACCATCGTGGCGGAGCCGAACGGGGGCGCCCTGTCCCGCGTGGCGACGTTCAGGGGGATCGACGTCGAGGCGTCCGATATTGCCGTCGCCGTCGAGCATGCCCGCCGTCAGGGCAAGGCCCTTGCCGAGGTCCTGCCCGATGCCGCCGGCATCGCGGGCCTGACGCCGGGGGCCGCCGAGGCACTGGCGCGCCTGGGCGAGCGGCTGCGGGGCCTCACCCCCCGGACGCCCGCATTCGAGGCCGTCGCGGGATGGCTTCTCGACCGCAGTGATTACCTGCGGCATCTGGCGGCCGTGGACGGAATCGACGCGGACATGAGCCGTTCCGCGTTGCGCCAGCTCGTGGAGTTTCTCGACCAGGTCGAGCCGGACGGCAGTCCCCTCACGGTCGAGGATGCGTTGCGCCGTGTCCGAACCGTCATGCTCCTGGCCGACGACCGCGACCTTCGTGAGCCCGACCTCGGGCCCGAGGTCGATGCTGTCAGGCTGATGACGGTGCACGCCTCGAAGGGGCTCCAGTTCAAGGCGGTGCACATCGTCGGGCTGCACGACAAGGGGTTCCCGAAGACGCCTTCCGCCGACCAATGCCAGGTGCCTGCCGGGATCGGCGACGGGCGGGATCACAAGGTGGCGCAAGGCGAGGAGGAGCGTTGTTGCTTCTTCGTCGCCATCTCCCGTGCCGAGGATCACCTGCGGCTCTATCATACATGTCAGGCGAAGAAGGAGGATCGCGCTCCGTCGCCGTTCATCGCCGAGATCGGGACGTTCGAGACGGAAACGCTCGGCGCCCCGACCGCGAACTTCGCCGCCGCGGCCACAGGGGTCGGTGAAGTCGAGCTCGACTTCATCACCTTCCACGATATCCGCGACTTCGAGAAGTGCCCGCTCAGGGTGGCCTACCGCCACCAGCTCTCGATCCGGAGCCGCCGTCACGAGAGCCCGCATCAAATGACCGGAGCCGTAATCTACGAGCTGATCGACCGCGTGTCGGAGATCGCGGGAGCCGGTCCCGATCTCGCGGCGGCCATCGAGGCGGCGTTCGTTCGGGCGTGGAGTGAGCGCGGCCCGGCGGCCGACCACCCCCTCGTGGGGGATTACGAAGCCGTTGGCCGCCGCAGCCTCGCCGATCTGAGACAGGTGCTGGAAGGGCATGCCGGCTCCGGCAGGGAGATGGTCCGCCTGCCCATTCGGGGCGGCCACGTCCTGGTGCCGGCCCCGCTCTTCTCGGCCGACGAGGGTGGGGCGCGTACCGCGCGAATGGTCGTGGCCGGCAAGAGGGACCCCGCGAACGCCCGCGCCCTGACCGCCGGCCTCTTCCTTGCAGCCGCGAGGATCAGGGCCGAGGAGGCCGTCGCCGCCGAGGTTGCCCACCTGACGGGCGGCGACATCATCCCGATCCAACGCGACGATGCCGAGGCGGCGAACGACCTCGAACAGGCCGCCGTCATCCTGGACGCGATCCGGACCGGTCGTCTCGAACCGAAGCCCCGGCTGCAGGTCTGCATGCGGTGCGGGCATTTCATGTCGTGCCCGGCGACCGGTGCTCGGTCGCGCGCGTAGGACCGTGCGGTGGTTCGGCAATCGGGCACCAGAGGTTTTTTCGGCGCCCGGCCGATCAATTCCGTGAGCGGCCAAGACGGCCGGCCACGGAGTTCACGACATGACCACGCACATCGACATCTTCATCCGCCGCGAGGGTGCCCTCGATCCGGCCCATCACAACGTCCACGACGGCATCACCGTCGAGACCCTGAAGATCGACCTGGCCGACGGCCGGGAGGTGATCGGCCTCTTCCTCTTCGAGGAAGACGCCGACGAGCCGCTGCCTGACCACCACCAGATCCGGCACCACGGCAAGCCTCACTTCCTGCACCACAGCCGCTGCCGCCACGTGCACGTCGTCGTGCGGTACGCCGGCCGGCCGTTCGAGCGGGCCTTCGGCCCAGGCTCCACGTTGTCCCGGATCAAGGACTGGGCCGAACGCCAGTTCGAAATCGACGCGGTCGATGCCGCGGAGCTCTCTCTGCAGCTGCACGGGACCAGCGACCGGCCCGACGAGGCCACCCACGTGGGCTCCCTCGCCAAGTGCCCGGACTGCCGCGTGGTCTTCGACCTGCTGCCGTCGACCCGCGTGAACGGGAGCGTCTGATGACCCCGGATCGCGCCCAACTGGAGCGCGACCTCGCGTCCCCCCTCTTCACGGAGGGTGCGGCCCGCGGGCGTTGGCGCCTGATCACCGTCGCGTGGCCCCACGCGATCTTCGGCATCACGGCCAAGGACGGGCGCGAGTTCGTCCTGCGGCTGGAATGCAGCGGTTACCCGGCGGAGCCTCCGACCGGCGGCCTGTGGGACCTCGTGAACGGTGCGATCCTCACGCCCGCGCTCTGGCCGAAGGGAGATGCCGTCTTCTCGGGGACGTTTCGATGGGACTGGCACGGCGGGGGGGCGATGTACTTCCCCCTGGATCGGCTCTCCCGCATGGGTCACGGGGATTGGGCGAGCACCCATCCGCACATGGCCTGGAAGCCCGAACGGGGCATCGTTCAGTACCTCTCCGAGATCCATCGGTACCTGAACTCGCGAGGCTACCATGGCGTCGCCTGACCCATCCGGCCTCACGGTATCGTACCTGACTTGGTGGCGGCTATTCCGGGAGCTCAGGCGCCGTGGCGCCGGCGTGCGGGAGAGCGGTGCCTTCCTGCTCGGCGAGCGGAGCCCAGCGGGTGGGCGGGTACGGACGATCGTGTTCTACGACGACATCGATCCCGAGGCCCTCGCCACCGGCATCGTGCGGCTCTCCGGGCACGCCATGAACGCGGTGTGGGAGACCTGCGCGGCGAAGAACATGGAGGTCCTCGCCGACATCCATACCCATCCGGACGGTGCCGGGCAGAGCCGATCGGATCAGGAACACCCGATGGTGGCGACGCGGGGGCATGTGGCGCTGATCGCACCGCGGCTCGCGAGGTCCCCGTTCGATCTCGCCGGCGTCGGCGTCTACCGCTACCGCGGCGCGAAGCGATGGGACGTCCTCCCCTCGCCGCGCCTCCGCTGGCTCGACATCAGCATCCGAGGTGAACAATGACCCAATCCGATATCGACCGGCTTCGGGACACGTTGAGCCGCATCGCCAAGGTGGACTTCGACAACGGCTCGGCGCCGGACGTCGAGACCGCCGTGGCCCGTCTGCGGGAACACCGGATCGGCGTGTTCGCCGGTCCGGAGATCGCGTCGTCCGCGGCCCACCAAGCTGCCCTGCTCACGGTCGTGAACATAGGACGGCGGTTCGCCCTCGGCGGTGTCTTCGTGGATGGCGACCTCGACGTGCCGTTGCTCGTCCTGGCTGGTCCCGCGAGGTCGCTCGCCGACGAGGTCGCGGCTCTAGGGGGGCGCCGAGGAGTGAGCGACGATCCAGCGCCCGGCGTGGTGATCGGGAACGCGGCCACCATGCCGGAGCGGGGCGTCGTGGCGACCTTCGAGGGGTGGCGCGGCGGAATCGTGCCCTTGGTGGGTACGCGGCTGACGGATGTCACCACCGTGACCTCGTCGGCGGTGCTGGCCGGTGCCTTGGCGGCGGCCGAGCTGTTCGCGATGCTGCGCGGCGAGGTCGAGGCGGGGCACCGCAGCAACGGCCTGTCCCTGTGGCGCCCGGACCGCTCGCATGATTGGACCGCCGCCGCCGGGGACGGCCCGGCGCTGGCCGTCCTGCCCAACCACCTCTGGATCCTCGGCCTCGGGCATCTTGGACAAGCGTTCCTTTGGCCCCTGATGCTCTGCCCGCATTCGGATCGGGGGGCGGTACGGCTCGTCCTTCAGGACACCGACGAGGTGACCGGCTCGACGGACAGCACGTCGATCCTGACGCAGGAGGGAATGCTCGGCATGCGCAAGACGCGCGCCGTTGCAGGGGTTCTCGAACGGCACGGCTTCCGCACGGTACTCGTGGAACGCCCGTTCGACGGCGGCTTCCGACGGCGGGCCGAGGACGACCCGGCCATCCTGGTCTGCGGCGTGGACAATGCGCTCGCGAGGTCGCAGGTCGAGTCGCCCGGCTTCCCCCTCGTCGTAGAGGCCGGCATCGGCGCGAGCGCCCAGGACTTCCGGGCCTTGAGGGTACACACGTTCCCCTCGGCCAAGTCGGCTGCAGAGCTGTGGGGACAGGGGGCCCACGCACGGGGTGCGGCCGACCTCACCAGGCCGGGGTACCGCCGCCTGTCCGACGCGGGTGGCGACATCTGCGGCCTGACCAGGCTGGCCGAGACCGCGGTCGGGGCGCCATTCGTGGGGACCGTGGCCGGATGCCTCATGCTCGCCCAGGTGCTGCGGGTCCTGGCGGGTGACACCCCCGACACGTTGGTCGATGTCGACCTTCGTTCGATCAGGTCGAGGCGGGCGATCCTGAACGTTGGGCTCTCGCCATTCAATCCAGGCTTTCAACCAGTCGCCTAAGGAAGACGGGCAGCGGACATGTCGAGGTAACCGCGACGTTCAGCGGGCCGCAACGCAGCTCGACGACGGCAATCAAGGGTAGCGGAAGTGGGAAGCAATGCTCGCTTCCCACTTCCTGATGCTGGCCTTCCGGGATCCACCGGGGACGCTCCCGTGCGGGACGGTTGACGGAAAATCGACACGTCGATCGGGTCAGGAAGGAAGCGGAAAGTCACGTCACTTCCCGCTTCCTTCCTCGACGTTGTGGGCGCCTTAAGGCTGCCTCTCTAGCATCCCTCGGGCGCGGGGGATGGTTAGATGCCGACGCATGAGCAGGTCACCGATGCCGCCGAACGGGTCCATGGGACCGGGGAGCGGGTCACCCAGGGACGTGTGCTGGCCGACCTGCGGCTGCACGAGATCGGTTGCTCACAGAGGACGATCGCCGAACCTCTCCGTCTCTGGCTGGCCCGTCATGGGCATCACGCCCGGCCCGCTCGGGAAGTTCTGCCGGATCCCCTACAGGCCGTTCTCGGGGGCTTCGGGGCGCGCGTGTGGGACGCCGCCATCGCCGAGGCGAACGCACGTCTTGACGAGCAGCGGACCCTTTTGGAGCGGGAGCGGGAGGCCGCCGGGCGACTGCTCGACGAGACGCAGATCCGAGCGGAGATTACGAGCCGTGAGAATGAGGAGTTGCACGCCCGCCTAGCCCGAATGACCGGTGAGATCGCCGAGCTGCGCAAGGAGGTTGTCCACCTGCGCAGAACCGAGTTCTGGGACCGGGTGATCCGCGAGATCGTAGAGTTCCTCCCGGAAGGGGAATGGATGACGACGGGCGAGATCGCACGCCGCGTGCCACCGAGCTTGGCCAAGGAGGCGCTTACAAGGGACAAGGAGCTCACGCCGGGCCGCATCCATCGCCAAATGCGGATCCGAGACACCCACGGAAGGTTCTACGAGCTGAACGAGGAAGGCGAGGAGCCGCGTTATCGAAGGCTTCCCGGGTGGACGGGCATGACGCCGCTGCCCCCACCGCGCCGGAAGCAGCGTTCCGGCTGAACCAGGGGCGCGCCTCCTCCCTCATGCCCCTGCACGTTTGCACCCCGAGGTCGTCTCGCTATGCTCGCTTGCATCCGGAGCGGCTCACCGGGGGAAGGTGGTTCGGCAGTGTTGCGGTGGAATGCCGTTGCCGATGGTGCTCCGCCTCGTCGGGGAGCGGGCGGGACCCGGATCGAGGTGGATGACGGAATGGTTTTTCGGAGCCGCCGGCAGGTTCAGGAATGCTTTTGCGCCAGTCCGCGACAAGCCCGCCAAAAGCATTCCTACAAGCCGAAAACGGTCCCGCAGGTTTCCCGCAGGTTTTGCTTCACCCGAATGGACGGGATCGAACCGGGATGTATGAGACCGAACCGGGATCGTTCTAATTCAACGGGTTACAGACAGCTGGTTTCCTAGCCGTAAACAACGCGTAGGGCCGGGTTGCGGGACATCCCGACGGTATCCCGCAGGTTGCGGGACAGGCAACGCCCCTTCCGCCGGGACGGTCCGCGCCGGTCCGGTACCCCCTGGGGGCCGTCGCCGGCCACCGTGCGTTCCGTGGCCGTCGAGCGGCGCGGGATCCCGCGAGCGCGCGGCCCGCGAAACCATTCCGTCCCCGACGGAGCCACCCGTTCGGCGCGAAAGCATTCCATGGCCCCCCGGGGACACCCGGATCGAGCCCGCGCCATCGCCATCATCCATTCCATGGATCGACCGGCCACGCACCGGGCGACGCAAGTGGGCACCCGAAGCATTCCATCGGACCACGGCCTCGGCCCGGCCGGACAGGCGTGCGACACGATCGGGCCATTCCGCCCCCCGCCGTCGTGACGCCAGGTGGGGCCGGCCTCGCGGATCGGGCGCCGGGGTGAACGTCGAGGGCGACATAAGTAGCATCTCGCCCACCACGCGGCACCGATGCCGCGGCCGGGCTTCGTGGCCCCGCCGAACGCCCCGTCGAGGATCGGCATGCCCCACCGGGTGACGCGCTTCCCGGATCGCGCCGCGACGGACGAGTTCGATCCGGTCCACGTCGAACCGAACGGCTTAGCCTCCGCCGCGAGGATCGACCGAGTTCGGCACATGCGGGGCAGCCATCGTTCGCTGCCGGGCTCGTCGTCGCGGAAATCGGCCCAAAGCCTATCGAGGCGTGAACCCGAACCGGATGGCCGCCCGCCCGAGTTCCGCGAACAGTCCGCGCTTGGCCGGGGTGAGCGGGTTCGGAAGCTCCACCACCCGCCACAGCCCCGGGGTCGCGACGTGCGGGACGTAAAGCACGCGGAAGTGCGTGCCCTTGTCCGAGGACGCCTCCAGGGCGGCCCTGACCTCGCTCGACCCCAACTCGAACTCGCACGGATCCCAGGTCGATGCCTTGACCTCGTAGCGCCAGCGGACGCCGCTGGCCCGGACGACCTCGAAGTCATAGCCCAGCCCGTCGTCGCCGCCGTCCCCCAGCAGGCTGACCGCCCGGTTGGGCGAGCGCCACGCGGCCTCGGCCTCTTCGGGCGTCAGCTTGTGCCGTCGGGCGATCCATTCCAGCGCTCTCGTCTCGCCGAGGAGCCCGATGGCAGATCGTTGTGCCTCGGACATCCGGCGCTCGGAGACGACGAGCGGCGCCCGGGACCCGCCCCTGCCCGCGCCGCCGCCCTGGCGGGCCTTGGCGCCCGCCATCTCCTCCAGGGTCACGCGCCCGCAGCGGTCCTCCCAGCCCGCGTCCGCCTGCGCCTCGGCGCGCGCCGTCGCGACGAGCCTGGCCATGTCCGTCTTGGAGCCGGCGTCGTACTCCGTGTCACCGACCGACACGCGTCTCCGCTCCGCCTCGCGCCTGCGCTGCTGCTCCACCCGCCAGTTGCGCGCGTCCTCGACCTGTTTCGCAGCCAGCCCATGGGCATTTCGGTCCAAGGTCACCTGCATGCCCATGGGCCAAAGGTCCGACATGGCGAGGCAACGGACCACGCCATCACCCGAGACGCGCTCGAAATCGAGCGCACCCGCCTCGTCGAGGCGGCGGACCACGTCGACGGGCGATTGTCGCCATAGGTCCGGGACGGTCACCCTCGCCCGGTCGCACCACGCGATGACGAGAGGCGTCGCCTGCCGCACCGCATCCCTGGCGGCCTCATCGTTATGGGCACGCACCAAGGCCAGCGGTTCGAGGTCGACGTTCGGTGGCGTACCGAACTCGCTTTCCATGGCCGCCTCGGCGAAGCCGCGCACCAACGCCTCGTCGACGACGTCCACCGTGGTCATCCAGGTCTCGTCGAACGACAGGAACGGCAGCTTGCGCGCCGCCGCGTAGGCGTCGAGCGGCCCGCCGGCGACGTAGGCGGCGTGATGGTGCCTGCGCAGTCGTTCCACAAGCCCGTTGCGGACCGCGCGGCAAGCGTACTCGAATTGTCCGCGTAGGTCGGCCCGGTTCCTGAGGGGATCCTGTCCCAGGGACGCGAGAGCGGCGTTGAAAGTCGCGAACGCGATGCCGAAGCGCCGGCGCAGCGCGTCGCGGTCCTCGCCCGAGCGGCACGCCGCGGCGAACTCCTCCGGCGGGCCGCCCGGCGCCAGCCCGCGCGCCCGGAGCCAGGAAGCCAGGTCGAACTCGTCCTCTGCCTGTTCCAGCGCCGCGACGAGGTCGAGGGCAGCTTGATGGCCTTCCAGGCAAAAGAGTACGGGAGCGGCCATCTCACGTAGGTGATCGGTCCCGGCCCCGACCTCGCCGAACGCCTGCTCGACCCGTGACGTCGGCCAATCCAGGGCACGGGCGAGAGCCTCGTTCGGCGGGCGCTCGAACGCCGTCCCGGAGAACGCCCCAGCCACGGTCGCGAAGGCGACGCGCAGCGCCCCGTCGGCGCGTCCGTCGACCAAGCGCTCCAGGCCCCGCGCGAGCGGCTTGAGATCCTCCCACGCCAACTCCGCGTTACCGATCACGAGAAGGGTCGGATGCTCCCGGTCGCGAAGGTGCACGATGCGCTCGGGAAGTCGGGCCGGCTCCCCGCCGTCTATGACGACGGCGAGGTCGCGGCAGAAGTGGAGCCTGACCTTGCGCAGGTTCCGGCGGAAGGTCGGCCGGGGCACCTGGACGGCGAGGCCCCGCCCCTCGATGTCGAGCGCGAGGACCGCTAGGTCGACGAGCCAGCCGCGCCCACCCGCCGGCAGGCGTGGGTCCGCCGCCGAGGGGACGAACCGAACCCCGTCGGCCTGCATCGACACCTCGACGGCGGACAGCGGCAGCGCGGCGAACCCGGCCTTCGAGAGGATCTCCGCGACCGCCGCCGGATTGCCTACCCCCTCTAGGATACGTGCACCGCGCTCTTGGAGGATGCGTGCCTCCAGTGAAGCCATGTCCGATGTCACGTATACGCGTTCGGAGCCGGCCGATACGTTCGCGAAGCCATCCCCGGCCCCGACGAGGATGCTGGCCTGGGACGGGAGCGCCCCTCTCCGGGCTACGAGATCGTCCCACGCCGTGGCGTTGGCCGCGCGGATGACGGAGCGGTCCTCCGCCCCCGGGGGGGCGGTCGCCACGACCGACGCGATGGCGCCCAGCCTTCGGGCAGCGGTCGCCCCGTCCCCCCAATCCCCCAAGCCCAAACCTAGGAGACGCTGCCAGATGCCCTCCTCGACCACGCGCTCGCGCATGTCCTCGTGCGGGCGCCGGATGGGCCTCGGGATTTCGCGTATGCGTGCGCGACGCCCCCAAAGCTTCGCCGGCGGCGCGAAGCCGAGGCCCGACCGAGCGGTCGCGGGCATCCAGGACGCTCGACGCAGGAACGACAGGGCGGGCGTCGGCAGGTCGCGGTGGTCGCCCCTGGTCGCGTGGAAGACGGCCACGACGAGCGACTTGGGGTCGGTCCGCCTCAGATATCCCAGTACCAGGCCCGCGTACTCGACCTTGCCCTCGGGGGAGAGCGCGTCATGCTCGACCTGACAGGGCAGGCGGCAGAACCCCAGGCCGTGCGCGGAACGGGAGACGTAATCCGAGTAGGGAAACCTGAAGGTGGTGCCAGCGACGTCTGCCACCCAGTGCGGGTCGACCTTCTGGGCCGAGACACCCATCAAGTGCGATTTCCAGAACACATGGGCCGACCCGCGAGCCTGCGTGGCGTAGGGAATGGCCTGGAGCCCGTCCCGGACGCCGCATGCGATGAGGAACTCGCGCCATGCTCGACGATCGTCGAGGGATTCCGGGAACGGTGTCGCGCCGGGATCCGCAACGAGGGCGCGGGCAAGCATCGAAGCGTCGTTCGACACCTCCTGTAACTCGCCGATGACCGCCTCAAGCCTGCGTCCGTCCTCCGACCAGCAGGCCGATAGCAGCGCGTCGGCGGCCTCGATCCACGCGCCCTCCCGGGTCGGAACGCGCAGGCGACAACCCCTCAAGACCGGTTCGACTTCCTTCCCGAGCGCGGTCCAGACCTCATAGGCCCAGGAGAGGATATCCACGAGGGTATCGGGCTTGGGCTGGACCGCGGCGATGCGGCGGTGGTCCGCGAGGATCCGCACCGGATCCATCTCGGAAGCGAGCCCGGCCTTGACCAGCGCCGCTCGCGTGTCGGGGGCGAGCGCGATGCGCTGGTCGAGATACGCGACGCGCCGGGACAGAGCCCGCGGCGGCATCCGCACGTCGCGGGCCCGGCCGCGCCCGGATCCCCTGTCCCAGAGGTAGACGGGGGTCTCCCGGTCCGTCTGGGTGGCAAGCAGTTTCGGTGTCTTGCCCGAGACGCCGCCGTAGAGGACCTTCCTGCCCGCGAGCTCGCTTAGATCAAGGTCCAAGTCTTCGAAGGTGCCGACGACGGCGTCGAGGAAACGGTCCCACCCCCGCCAAGCGCCGACATGGGACGACCGTCGTTCCGCCACGGCCACGATCCAGCCTGCGACCTCGGCCCCGCGCGGTTCCAGGGGCTCGTTGACCGTGAATGCTCCCCGCACCCCGGCGATCCTGGCGAGCCGCTCATCGCCGAGCCTATTGTCGAGCAGCGGCGCCCCCGCATCGACGGCGACGACGGGCGCGGTGAGCATCGCACGCCGGCCCTTCCAAGCGCGCGCTTTCCGCAGGCTCGCCCAGCCACCGCCCGCGGTCGGGAGCAAGGGCTCGTCCAGGAACGGGCGCCCGCCGTTACCGGCGAGCAGATACCGTGCCTTATCGCGTCGCCAGCAAATCAGGTCGGCGACCGCACGCCGGTCTAGGTCGGGCATGCCCGTCGCGTCCGAGACGAGGAAGCGCGCCGCCGCCAAAGCCACGCCAGCGCAGGCTTGGAGGAGAAACACGTTCAGCGGCACGCCCTCGTGGAAATCCTTGCGGTTGAGGGAGGCGAGGAAGGGGGCATCGACGTGTCCGAGGAGCGGGGCCTCGACCCCGGGCCCGAGCGGGAGGTAGCAATAGACACGGCCGGGACGCGGCTTGGCTCGGTTCAGCGGCACGGCGACGGAGACGATGACCGGGGCCGTAGAACGAAGCCAATCCTGCAGGCGCTCGTCGTCCTTGAGGCTGGCGCGCACTGCGGCCTCGAAGTCGACCCGTGCCACCTCACGCCGGACGACGAGGAAGTCCGCGCCGTTGATGCGTACCTTCTCGATGCGACCGCCGGCCTGATCCGATAAGGTGGAGAAGGGGGTGGCGCGGCGGGTGATCCGCGTCGTAGCTGACTTGCCCTCCTCAATCCTCGCCTCGACGGAAAGGGTGCCGATGCGATCGAGGAACAGGGTCGGCGGAACGTCGGCGTCGCGGAGTTCGGCCAACTGCGCCTCGACGTCAGCCACCGCAACCGCATCGCGCAGTCGAATGCGAACCACGGTGGCGAAGCCTTCTTGCGCGAAGCATACAATCTCGCCGGGCTGGTCGGGCAATGGCACCGAAAGCATCGAGCGGGGCACGTCACGAAGGAAGGCCGCCGCCTGATCCGCCGTGGCCCCGGCGCCACGGAACAGCGCGAGCGCCTCGCCGTCGTCGGCGAAGCGGAAGCAATAGCCGTCGAACCGGTCCCGCCGCCTTCCCTCGCCGATACAGGAGTACACCTCCGGGACATCGGTGAGCGACATGACGCTGCGAAAGCCCAGTCCCTTGTTGCCGATGCCCTCGCCATAGCTCTTGGTGCTCCGCGCCGGGAGACGGACGGCCCGCACGTTGTCGCCGGTGAAACCTCGTCCGCGGTTCGCTACGATGAGCTCTCCCGAGGTGCCGGCAACCGTCCTGCTGAACGTAATGCGGATCTCGTCCTGGCCCTCGCCGCCGAGCGCGTCGTGCGCGTTCTGGATCAACTCGAAGACGGCGCGGTGGCGGTAGTCGGCGGCGATGTGTCGGATGGTGCCTGTCAGGCTCGCGAACACCTCCGGCATCACCAGCGCGTCTCTCGCCGCCTTCCGGCACGCCTCGTCAAGCTGCCGCAGCGGATGTCCCGGATCGGGGACACCGAGGTCAGGGATGTCGTGCAGGCGTTCGTCGAGCATCGCGAACTTTCCGGCGCTCGGACCGCCCGTTGCAAGCGCTTCACGGGTGTCGATCATAGCCACCGCGACGGGCGATGGAAGGCATGCGATCAGAGGTTGCGATGCTGAATCGATGGTCTCGTAGCGAATGCGGCTCGATGGGCTTTGGCTCGTTCCGTCGCCCTCGTGCCGGAGCTTGGCCAAAAACGTCGTGGAAGGGATAAATACGAAACCGGAACTCCGTGTCGCGCCGAGATCGCGATGGGATCGGACGCCTCACGCTCTTAGCGTTAGGGCTCGTTCCCTGGGCCCGATCGGCTCTCTCGCGCGGAAGGAAGCGGCCCCGGGAAGTGAGACGCGACCGCTGCCTGGGGCTGCTTCTCAAAGGCTCGCGGCGGCCTACACGACAGCCCGGGTCGAAGCGCGGATCAGGGCGAGCACGTGATGAACGTTATCCTGAGCTACGACGTGAACTCCTATGGCTTCCGTAAACGGGAGGCGCGAGCCGAGTTCGCGACCGTCCCTCAGGCCGCTGGTTAGCCCGCCGAGGCCCGCATCTGTGACCGTTGAGAGCGTCTGCAGCGCCGACGCTCGTGGCGGACCGGACCGACGAAGCGACCGTGGCGGATGTCGCTTCGGCCTAGGACGCGGTCAAGGACGTGAAGCCGCGGTCCGAGGTTAAACGATTCGTGCTCCGCGGTTTTCATCGGATCGATGGCCGGATCGGCACGACGCGCCCGGACAGGGGGGCCTTTGTTCGAGAACTCGTTCAGAAGGTCCGTAGGTCTTAGCGTCCGTATCGCCATGCTCGTTTCCGCCGTGATCTTGCATCGAAACGGACCTGGGGCAAACCACGTCGACCTGCATTAGACGCCCATCGTCGGTCTTTCCTCACGGAGCCAAAAGGAGCGGTCTTTTGCGGCTCGTGACGAAGAGAAGGTAGATGACACCCGCCGCCGCCGGGAGTGTCGCCGCCAGCAGCATGCCGTCTGAAACGTACAAAATGTATTCGACCACACCTCCGAGCGGCTTACCGGCGTCGTCCATGCGGGACGCCACGGCGTAGCACGGTTGATGCGCACAACCGTGGCGGTGGGCTTCGAGCCGGCTTGACAGGAAACCATCCGCCAGCGGCTTCCGTGCGTCCCAGGCGTGGATGCGGCTGTCGCCGTAGCGCACGCCGAAGACCGCGATTGCGCCGAGGATCGTGAGGGCGAACACGATCGTCGATCCCCACGTCATGAGCATGCTGCGACCGTTGGCAGTCTCGAAGGTCGTGTTCGGCGGCGGCGTGACGGCGTGCCCCTCGGCGCGCGCCGCGCGGACGTACAGTGCGCAAACCCAGATCATGAGGGAGGCGACCACTAGGCTGAGGAGGAGGCCCCAATACCCGCGCGAGACTAGCGCGCCGAGGGGCGGCGGTGCCGTGTCCAGGCCGCCGCGGACGTAGAACGCCCAGCCGATCGCCAACGGCACGAACGCATGTCCCGCCCATGTCCAGAGTTTCGCCAGAGGTTCCATACGACGTCCCGGGGCACCATGGGAGAACCCATCATGGCGACCCAAGGGCCGATCGGGCAAGCGTTCCACGAGGCCCGTGCGGATTGATCCGCCGCGCCCGACGTCCGGTCGGTCGACGAGACTGCAGTTCAATCCAACCTCCGCCACCTTGAAATTCCGCAAATCGTGGAGGTTCGGCAAACGAAATCAATATATAAGTTGCCAGTTTAAAAACACGGCGCTAACGATTGAGCAGTCGATTCGATGGAGGCCTGAAATGTGGGCGACTGTCCGACGTATACTGCTCGTGTCGTCGATCGCGGGCGTGGCGAGCACCGCATTCGCGCAAGCGCCGCCCACGGAGAACGGCATTAAGCCGGACGAGCTGATGGTGGGACCGCTCACGGTTCCGCAAACCGTTCAGGGCATCACCTTCAACATCGTTTCCACGACCTACATCGCGCTCCATACGACCAGCGAGGGCCTGACGTTCCGCGCGCGGGTCAAGGCCGACCTGCGCGACCTTCAATCGAAGATCGGCAGCATCATCGACACGATCGCGCTGCCGACGGACAACTGCAGGAGCTTCAGCGCCAACAATCCCGTCGTCACGATTTGGGGCAAGGAACTAAAGGCCGAGGGGAGCACCGCGACCCTATGGCTGCACGGTCACGTCGACGTGTGGGACTGCCGCGAGAACCCGGTGCCGAACAGCAAGGTCGAGTGGCCGAACGACGGTCCCTTCGGGCTGCCACGCCCCAAGGTGGTGACGTGGCCGGGGTCGCCCATCAAGAACAAGCTCGCCCAGCAGCCGTTCGACATCAGCGAGCCGGTGCAACTGGCGAAGTCCTCGGACACGGCCATCCAGCTGAGGCTGGGAGATCCGGACGTGCATCTCGGCGGCCAGTTCGTGGCCATCACGAACGGCATCCTCAGGATCGCGGGCGTCGACCTGAACTCCAAGGCCAAGGAAGCGCTCCAGGCAGCGATAGACCCGGCGAAGCTTCAGGTCTCCGTTCCTCAGGAATTCCTGCAGCTCAACCCAGTCATCGAGGATGCCACCTTTACCTCGGACGGTGGCGTGCTCGGCGTCCAGTTGATCCTCAACGCGAAGGTTCCCGCCGCGGTGGTCAACGACAGGCTGCAAGCCCTCCTCTCCAGTCTGAAGCCGAAGACGCAGTAGATTTAATAGGATAGCGGCCTGCCATCCTCCTCTGCCGCGTGCGCAAACCCACTCGCACGCCCTGACGAGACATAGACCAGGGTAGCAGGCGAGGGGCCGGGGCGATCGCTCGCCCCAACCCCTGTCCCGAGACCAGAACGTCCTCAGGCGCCTCGACTAGGCGACGATCGCGAGCCGCGCCGGGGATCGCGGGGACACGGGGGCCTCGGTCACGGCGACCCGCGACGCCGCGGTGTCCACGCGGCGGCGGTTCGTACCCTTGCCCCGCACGGCGTCGTCGTTGGCCGGCACCGCCATGACAACCGGCTCCGGCAGCGTCGGGACGAGCGCGAGCAGCGGCATGGCCTTCCGCAGACCACGGGTGTCCCCCAGGACCTCGGCGGCATCCTCCTGCCCCTCCAGGGTCCACTGCCCGTAGACGCGGACCATGGTCTGCACCGCCATGCCGAGGAGGTCGGCCCCCTGGCGCACGTCGACGCCGGCGACGCGCAGCATGGTCGCGGCCGTGTGCCGGAGCGTGTGGGGGACCACGTCGGCGCCCAGTCCGGCATCGTCCATCGTCGACCGCCAGATGCAGGCCGGGCTGCTCGCGTAGGGAGTGCCGTCCACCTTGTGCACGATGCGGTCGATCCCCGCCCCGAGGTCGGCGGCGTGCCACCGCCGCAGGGTCGCGACCGTGCGGTCCGAGATCCGCGAGCTGTACCGCGGCTTGCCCTTGCTGGGGTCGAGCCCGAAGCCCCGTCGGTGGATCAGCCCGCCGTCCAGGTCGAAGCAGCCGCCCTGATCCGTGATCCGCCATCGCAGCTCGCGCATGGCCGTGTTCCGCGTGCCGGTGGTCAGGCCGATGAATACGAACCGACGGAGGGCCCGCCGCGACTGGATGGTCTCGGTCCCGCGCAACACGCGGCGGGTCACGACGTTCCCGTCCTCGTCCGCCACGGTCTCGGTCTTCCAACCGTTGGTCGCATGATCCCAGATCCGGCCGCGGATCGCCCAGTAGATCCGGTCGATCTCGACCGGGCGGAGCCAACGCGTACGGCCGGCGCCCGCCTTCGGGATGTAGACCTCCGGGTGCCAGGCGAGGGCATGTTCGTCGGCGTAAAGGTCGATCGCCTTCTTGAGCTCATAAAGGTCCTCGCGCGCGCTCGCCTCCTTCGCCAGGGGGGCGTCGGGATCGCCCGGCTTGTAGCGGGCGTCCGGCAAGGTGATCCGCCACTCGATGAACTCCTTGCACTTGGCCTCCGTGACGTCCTTGAAGACGAGGTCCCCAAAGAACTTCGTCAGCGTGGCGAGGCGGGTGCTCCGGGCGAGGTAGCTGAGCCGGGCGACCTTGGTCGGCGCGCGGGTGCCGTCCGCCTGCGGGACGTTGATGGGCCGGTCGGCTTCGTGGAGGTGCGCGAGCGCGGCGACCACCGGCACCATCCGCGGCGCGACGATGCCGCGGGCCTTGGCGCCCTTCTGGAGCTTGTACAGGTCCAGCAGGGTGTTCGCGTCCCCCCGGCGGTCGGGTCCGAGCCGGGTCGAGATCTCGACCCGGCCATCGCGGATGTACAGCGTGATGCCGCCGCACTTACCCTTGGACCGTCGCTCGACGAGGTGGGGCTCCATCGGGGCCGGCCCCCGCTTACGCTCGATCTCGGGAATTACCGCCGCCGCGGTCATCAACGCGATGCGGATGTCCTCGGAGGCGCGCGCGAGCGCGCCCACTTGCATCGTCTCTCTCACGATTCTACGGTCCTGCATCCTGTGCCCGCACACGTGCGGGCGTTTCGGGAGGCGGACGCGGGGCGGGTCTTCCGCCAAGTTAACGCGCCCCGTGTCCGCCGTTTTACCGTCCCGCCCCCGCATCGGAGGGCGCGACGGATCTCTTCGCCGCCCGCTGGCGCCGTTTCCTGTCACGGCCATGACGCCGCGCCTCTTCGAGCTTCGCCTCGAACAGGGTCCGGGGCGAGATCGCCGGGGAGGCGGCCGCTCCGGGAGCGGGCCCCCCACCCACCGCGTCGAGCCCCATCCTTCGGATCGCCAGCGGGGTCGTGAAGAACTTCCCCGCCACCCGAGTGATCGCCAGCGTCCCGTCACGACCCGCGGTCCTGAGCGTGGCGACCTTGATCGGGCCGACCGGCCAGAACAGGGCTGCCGCTTCGGGCAAGGTCAGCAGCTCGTCGTCGGCCCATTCCTCCACGCGGGGCCGGTCGGCGATCCGCTGGGGAACCCTGGACGTACCGGTCGGCTGGCTCGCGCAAGGTGAGCCGACTTCGGGCCGGGAGTCCAGGGCCGGCGAAGCCGACGTTGCCTGAGTTACCCGGTCCAATACGCTCGGACCCACGGCATTCCTGATGTTCGAGCAAGGAAAGACACCATTCTCCTTGCCAACTGCTTCCATGGAATGCTCGTAAGTCATTGCCGCATCGGAGGGAATGCTTTGCTGGGACGTGTTTTCGCCCGACGTCAACTCGGTCTCGGTCTCGGCTGCCCTCCTAGGGAGAGCGGCACGAACGCCAGCCATGGCGGGGGTGAAATCGCAAGGATCGTCCATTTTCACCTTGCCCACAAAATCGTCCACAGGTGCGACAATCTGACTTAGGTCGAGGCCGAAAAATCCCTGCCCGGCCGGGTACGGACTGTCCCCGATGACCCCCTCGGCGACGAGTCCCGCCGACGGTCCCGGCCGCTTGCCAGGGAACGCCGAGCCGGCCCCTCGGTCGTCGACACTCCGGGCGGGTGCCGCGTCACAATTCAGGTCGGCGTCCCGGACGGTGGTGTCCTTCACCGGGTCCACGGGCGGGAGCCCTGGGGATGACGCCTTGGGCGGCATCCTTTGGCGGGCATCCGGGATGCCGGCCATGGCTGGCTCACCTTCCCTGATTTGACCTATCGACGCCGGCCGCTCGGCATCCCCCGCACCGGGACGGCTGACATGGGGTTCGCCGACGGCCGGATGAGAGACCCTGCCTCGCCGACCCACCGCCGGCGGGACGCGCTTGGGCGCGGGTTTGGCGGATAGACCGAGGATACGGGCGAGGGTTGCAAGCATTGGCTGGCTCCGTTGCGTGGAAGCCTGATGATTCCCATCGGTTTTCGTCTTCGCCAAATCGTTGTCCCGGCCGGCACGGATCGAAGGTCGCACAGGCCATGGGTGTAATCCCATGCGCGATCCACGATCACGCACCGGGCCGCCGAAAATACCGAATCGGTCGCGGCTTCTGGGCATGCGGCGAGGTCGCGAGCGTATCGGCGTGACATGATTTTGTGTTGCGTCGTGTCCGCTTCGGAGACGCCGTCTAACCCCGTTCGGGGTACGCCAGGCTCGGTCTGTCATTCCTCTTATTTGTCATCCCATTGAAAGCGGTAACTCCCGAGTGCTTCACTGTGCGTCGAACGAGTTCTTTAGCGATTCGTTCGGTGACTTGGCATGCGCGCAATCTTTACTAAACTTTTAGGCTTCCGGACCACGCCGCCCATCATTGAGGTGCCTGTACGAATTGCGCCCGCACCCCAAGGGCCGCCCCGCCTTCCGGCCATGACGAGGATGCTCGATCTTGCGACCGCGACGCGGGACTACGCCCGCTCCATCGACGCGGGAACTTTCGCAGCCACCCGCGATCGGGACCTCGCCCCCTGGTTCGAGGCCATGGGCCCCGAGATATGGGCCTGGCAGTACGCGCGGCGCCTGACCGATCAGGCCGCTTGGCGCGCGCGACCCGGCGCCGACGAACGTCGGGAACGCACGGTGGCGCATCTCGACATGACGAAGGACATCGAGACCTGGGAACGCGCCCTGGCGCGGCTCGACGCGATCGCCGCCAGGGCGCAAGCCCTCGGAGACCGTCGGCCCGACCCTATCGCCCTCCCGTCGGAGGTTCGGGCCGCGATCGAGGAGCGCCGCAGGGCGGCGCTCGAACGGGTGGCGCGTCGACATGCGCGCGAGGGCGGATCGGGCGGGCCAGCACCCGTGCCGGCGGAGGTCCGGCCCGTGCCCCCGCCGCCGGGACCGACCTTAACCGCAGGCTCCCCCCGATCCCTGACGAAGGTGCATCCGTGAACGCGACGATCCCCTTATCCGCGACCCCGCAGGCCCCCGATCTCGACATCGTCGCGGGCGACAGGCGGCCTTCATTGGAGCTTCGGTTCGTAACCAGGATGAGCCGTCCCCTCGGGGACGCCGTCGCGGCGGCGGCCAGGCGCGATGGGCTCACCGCCGGGGCGTGGGTCAGGCGCCTCCTACTGGAGCGCCTCGACCTGCGTTCCGACCTCGACGCTCGAAGCGGGAGACCGATTTATCTCCCCGCCGAGCAGGTCGAGGCGATCTCGACGGCCGTGCGCGAGCTCGCCTCGGTCAACGCGGCCATCGCCACCGCGGACCCGACCGCCGCGAAGGCCGGCCTCGACCGTGTGCGGGCCCTGCTGATCCCAATCCTCATGCGCCAGACCCGCAGATGATCTCGGGCGCCACGCGCGGCCGCGGCTCGGGCGACGCGCTCGCGAAACACCTCCTGAAGGCCGAGAACGACGTCGTCACCGTCATCCCCGCGCGCGGACTCGGTAGCGCCGACCTCGTCGGGCAGCTCCGCGAGCTCGTCGCCCAGTCCGTGGGCGGCCGTACCGATCGCCCGGTGTACCACCTTCATCTCGACCCGGACCCGGGCATCGCCGACGAGGCCGCGGCCCGGGCTCTTTGGTGGAGCTTGTTCGAAAAAGAGTTCGGCCTCGCGGGGCAACCGTACTGCGGGGTGGAACACCAGAAGGCGGGACGGAGGCACGAACATCGCGTGTATTCCCTGGTGCGCCCCTCCGGGGCGGTGGTGGATCTCGCCTGGGATTACCCGCGCAGGGAGAAGTGCTCCCGTATCGTCGAGCAGCGGTTCGGCATGCGGCCGGTCGCCTCGCGGCATGCCCGGTCGATCGAGCGCCGCCTCCGGCAGGAGGGGCGGACCGGGACCGCCGACTGGCTGGCGCGGTCAGGGGCTACGTCGGCGGAGCGGCCGGTCGCCCCGCTGACACCGACCGAGCGACTGCAACAGGAACGCACCGGCGTCCCGTTGAGCGACGTGCGCCGGGCTGCGCTGGCGGCGTGGCGGGCGGGCGAAGACGGAGCGACCTTCATAGCCGCGCTCCGCGCCCGCGGGCTCGATCTACGGCAGGGGCGACGCGGCCCGGTCGTCGTCGACGCGGCCGGGGGTGCCCACCTCGCCGCGCGGGTGATCGGCGCGGCCGCCCGTGAGTTGGAAGGAGAGCGCATCACCGCCGCGACGGTGAGGGCGCGTCTCGCCGGGATGACCTTGGAGGACCTGGAACATGAACGAATCCGAGATCACGCGGCGTCTGGACGCCCAGGACCGCTTGCTGCACGCGATCGTGTCTGCGCTGGCCCCGGAATCGGATGGGTCGGAGGGGACCGGCCTCTCCGATTTGGTGGAGGTGCTGGCCGACATGACGGAGGCCGTGGCGGATGTGACCTCCGCCGTCCGCGCGTTGCGCTCGGACGGCTGCGCTCGCTGCCGCCCGGGCGCCGCATGATCCTGCGCCGCAGGTTGTTCTCCCTGGACCCCTCGGTGGACGCCTACCTCGCGGCCGCGGAGCGGGCGCGCGCGGCCGTGTCGCGCATGGAAGAGGAAAGCCTCTATGAGCGGGACCGCGCGTGGGCGTTATGGGGGCGCACCGACATCTGGGGCATCCCGCTTCTGTAGCGCCCGGTCACCCTTGCGCACCTTCAGGCCGAGAGGGCCGTTCCAGCCGGGCAGCCGAGTGTAGTCGTCGTTGCCGACGATCTCGAAATATCGGAGGCGGCCCGCCCGGAACTCGACCTTCTTCCGAAGCGTCGCCTCGTCCAGGCGTTCCTTGACGAAACGGCCGATGCGGATCGTCCCTGCCGAGAGCTTCGACAGGATCCAACCCGCGGACCGCGAGCCCTCGGGGGGAAGCAGCTCGTAGGCTTCCTGCAGTCTCAGGGGCGGGCTCAAACAGGCGTTCGGACTATTGAGCCAGTCTAAGGCTCAGGCGGCTCAACGAGGTCGATGAACCATCGCATGCCAGGCGTGGCTCGCCGACGTGTATGGTGCCGTTCGAGGCCCATCCGCTGCGATCAGGGACGTCCGGCCGCCCCCGTAGATCTTCGCCTCCCAGCGTTCGAGGTCCGCGATCCCCTCGACGAGTAGGCGGGATCGGCTCCCAATTCTACCTGCCCGGACGGGGGATTACCCTCCTGAGCGTGGCCATGACGTACCCGAGCGACTGAAGGCGACGTTTCGGCTGGGCAATACCTTATACGTTCCTCGTCTTCGGCAAGTCCCAGCATGCCCGAGGAGACGGGCACGCTTTCGTGCAAAGCGCACCGACTGCGACCTGAGAGGCCGACCATGATCGGCGACCGACCCTCTACCTTCTCGCGCTCGTGTGGCAAGCTGCACCGTGAGAAGGGCGCGGGGGCTTGCACCATTGGACTTGAATGAGTTGAGGCTTCGGCCCCATCAGCGCGAGGCCGTCGACCGGACGCTGGCCTATCTGCACCTACAGCCGGATGGACGCGCCGTTCTGATCCATCATCCCACCGGATCCGGAAAGACCGGCATCATGGCTGCCGTCGGTCGACTAAGGGCACGAAGTCAACCGGTGCTGGTCGTCTGCCCATCGGCTGCGCTCGTCGGTCAGCTGCAAGCCCAGTTCATTTTCGATTTCTGGGCCCGGATCAAGGCGCCAGCGGAGTGGCACTTCACGCGCACGGAGCGTCTGACCATCTCAAGGGTCGATACGGTCGTACGGGCGATCGCGGCGGCGGGGGCGGCGGCGGAACCCATGGCGGTGTTCGCAACGATCCAGGCGCTTCAGCAGATCCACGCCGACCCGGTCGAATACGGCAAGCTCACCAAGGTTTTCGGGACCGTGTTCTTCGACGAGGGACACCGGGAGCCGGCACCCCAGTGGGGCCGTGCGGCACGCGGTCTCGACGCCCCCGTGGTCCTTTTCAGCGCCACACCTTACCGCAACGACCTGAAGATCTTCGAGGTGAACCAGGACTACACCAGCTTCCTGTCCTTCCAGGGCGCGGTACAGGCTGCATTGATCCGTCCGGTGGAGATCGAGGAGCGGGACATGCCCCTCGCCCCCGCTGCCTTCGTTGCGGCAGTCATCGCGCTCAGGGACGATGCGATCGCCGCGGGCCGGGCCCGACCTGGGGATAAGCTCATAGTTCGCGCCGACCATGCGTCCGAGGTGGAGGATTTGTTCGAGGCCTTCCGGACGCAGCTGATCGGGGATGGGCGCGACGATGGTGTCCTGGCCGTTCACGACACTTTTTCGCAGGAAGGCTCCGAAGGGGCATGGAAGTGGGACGAGGTTCCGCCGCGCTTGGGGGATCGGAACGAGCGCTTCCTGGTCCATCAGCACATGCTGACCGAGGGCATCGACGATCCCGCCTGCACGATGCTCGCCCTTTTCAGCCGGTTCCGGAACGAGCGGCAGCTCGTGCAGCAAGTAGGCCGACTCACGCGTCATCCGGGGCCGGATGGCGTTGTGGCCCCGCCGGCGCTGGTTTTCGCTCGGAACGGCGATGGCGTGTCGGACATGTGGCGCCGCTTCCTGGCCTACGACCATGCATGCGTCGAGAACGGCGGACGGCCGCCGTTGCGCGACCGGGCCTTCGTCGACCGGATCCTCGCGGCCCTGCCGAACCTGGATTACGTCGACGGGCACTTCCGTCGCAAAGCCGATCTCGAAGACCCCGCCATCGCCTCGGACCTGCGGGTGCCGCTCGCGGCCCGCATCTACGAGACACGGGACGGGTTCGACCTCGACGCTTTTGGGGAGGCCGTGACGCAAGGACTCGACGACGAGGATCGCGTCGAGATGCTCGCCATGCCAGCCGAAGACCCGAGTTGTCGATTCCACTTATCCGTCGGATTGCACCAAACCCCTTTGCTGGCGGAAACGCTGTTTCAGACCGCGTCGCTTGAGATCACGGTCTATGCTCATAGAGGCGACCGGCTATATTTCTACGACACGCGCGGATTGTGGGTCGACGAGTATGATGGCCTTGGGCCGCGCCTACGCCCCGACGAGCTGAGCAGCCTCCTGCCCGAGTCCGGCACCGGCGTCTCCGCCCTGACCTTGCGCAATACGGATCTCGGTCCTCTCGTGCTGCGGGGCCGGACACTCCAGGCGGCCTCGCTCGCGCAGGCCGGCGTATTTCTCGGCGAGCAGACCCATGTGGTCACCAGAGCGACCGGGCGGCCCGGGGTCGGGGTCCGTCGCACCCTCGGCTTCACGAGCGCCCTCGTACGCCAGAGCGAGGGGCCCACCCACACGCTCGACCAGTTCTCGGCATGGTGCGACGAGATCGGAACGGCACTCGACAACCGGCCGCCGGCCGCGACGCTGTTCGGGCGCTTCGCGGTCGGGGTCGGCCCGCCGGCGGACCCGGTGCCGCTGAACATCCTCGTCGAACTCGATCAATATCAGGACGTGTTCCTGAATGCCCGGAACGAGCCCGTTCGGTTCGATCTGGACAGCGCGTGCGTTGACATCACCCAAAGGGCCGACGGCCCCGCCGGATACGCTCTGGCGTTCGAGATCGTGATCGATGGACAGGATGTTCCCGTCTGGATCCGCTGGGACACGAAGAAGGGTCGCTATTGGCTCTCGTCGCGCGAACTGAGCGCGCTGCATGACCGCGACAACCCGAAGGTGACCTTGCTCAACCGCCTGAACCGGCGCCAACCGTTCCGCATCATCATCGATCCTCGAACGGTCTACGCGTACGGGCGGTTCTACGCAGTCGACTTGCGGCTCGGTGCGCAAGACGGGCCGGGGCGCCTCGTCCTGGGGCTGCTGACAGGTGTCGCCGCGTTGGGCGCGATCACGTCCGAGAAGGGAGATCTCGCAGCCGCCGCGGCGACATGGCCAGCCGGCTCGTTGTTCGGCTTCATCGACGAAGCCCTCTCCGTCGCGGCGCCGGACCGGCCGCTCGGCCCTACGTTCGAGGCGCTGGTATGCGACGACATCGGGTGGGAAGTCGCTGACTTCATCGGCGTGGATGAGGCGACCAACCCACGTGTGGTCCTCATCCCCGCCAAATGGACCACCGGCGCCAGCGGCGCCGGTGCGTCGAAGCTGTACGACGTGACCGGACAGGCCCTGAAGAACCTCCCCTACCTCAAGGCGGACGGCCAGCCGCTACCGGGCAGCAAGAGGCGGTTCGATAGTGATTGGAAGCTCAAAGACGGTCGCGTACCGCGCCGGCGTATCGGCCCGGGTTCCATGGCCTTCCGAGGGATGTACCAGCGCGTACGGTCCAACCCGGCCGCGAGGCGCGAGGTTTGGCTCGTGCTGGGCGGCGGCATCCTCTCCAGAACCGCGCTCGACGATGCGTTCAGGGCCGCGGTGCCGCCGGCCCATGCCCTGCAGGCCTTTCATCTCCTGCTGTCGGTCTACGCGGCCTGTCAGTCGCTCGGCATCGAGCTACGGATCTTCTGCGATGATTGATGTCGAGCGGACAGCTCCATTCCCCGTGAATGGAAGCGGAGAGGCGTAGGGGTCGGCGAACCGATACCGGCCACGTCGCACGGTAAGTCTCTTCCGAGAACCCGGCCCGGTGTTGGCGATGGGAGGAGGGCGCGTTAGGCATCGGAAAACGGGAGGCGGCATGCACAACCTCGAACCAGCCAAGTTTCGTGAGCTCTACGCGGGAGACTTCGTTCGCTACCGAGACGAGGACTGGGCCGTGGGGTGGCGCCGAAACTACTCCGATCAGGTCAAGAAGGTGCTTAATGCCGATCGGGCGACGTGGCTCGCCCCCGATTTCCAAAGGATGCTATGGGACGCGTCGGACGTCTCAGGCATCGGTCCCGGCAAGGCGGTCACCCTGGTCGGTGCTTACCCGGACACGCAACTGGCGGAGTTGTTGTTCGACGCGCGCGGCTCGCTCGTCGGTCTCGGCGTCGAGGATCGGGGCAAGCGCCTCCAGGGGATCTTCGACGAGGTCCTCGGCTGGGTCTACCCCCGCTACACCCCGCGTCGACCCAAGGCTCGCCTCATCCGGCTCCTCGCCGCCATGTTCCCGGACGACATGACCTGCCTGATGGATGCGGGTCGGGTGTTTGGCGTGCAACGACTGCTGAGCGCCCCTCGCTTACCTGGCGGGTACGTCGCGCAACATCCCGGCTTGAGGGAACGGATACGGGAGGCGATCGGTCCGGCGGACACGATCGAAGGGAAAGTGGATCAATCCATCTTCTGTTGGTTCCTGTGGCAGACCTTGGTGGACCGAGTCGAGGAAGGTGCGGTGGCCCTGCCGAAGGCCCAGCGCGAGGCCGATGCCATCCCCCCGCTCTCCATCCTGCCAGCCAATGCCCAACGGCGTGCCCTCTCGACCGTCAAGGACAACGTCAACCTGCTCGTCACGATGGTGCGCGAGGCGGAGCTCGGCATCGCCAGGGAGGACCTGGTCGACGTGATCCTCACCGAGGCCCCGCAACTCAATGCCAGGTCGGCGCCCAACATCATCTCGCAGGCCATGGGCGGCCTCGGCCTGATCAGGCTTGAGGATGGCAGCTATCGTCCGACGGAGCGAGGTCACGAGCTGCTGCTAGCGAGCGAGCCGGTGCAGGTCCTGCGGCCTCCCCTGGTGGGACGGGTGTTCGGCATGGGACACCTCCTCCTCATGGTTCGCCGTGAGCCGGGCGTGTTGCGATCTGCCGACGCCGCCAAGCGGCTGCAGGATCTGGTGCCGTCGTGGACGACCCTGCAGCCCGGATCGCACATCGTCTCGTGGGCGCGGCTGGTCGGGCTCGTCCATCTCGATGCGTCCCCGGGGGGCGGCCGCCTCACGTTGACGGAGGACGGCGAGGATTACGCCGCGGCGCTGCCCGCGGACTTCGAGCAACTGTGGCGCATCGCGCCGGAGGTCGAGGTCGAGGTCGATCCGGTATCGGGCGAGGGGCCCGCGCCCGCGCCTATGCAGCAGCCCGTGACCGCTGCGCCCTACGACGCGCGATCCGTCAGCGAGGAGGGCTGCTTCCTAGAAGAGGCGCGCGTGGGGGGCCTGGTCGAGCTGTTGAGGCGCCGGAAGAACCTCATCCTGCAGGGACCGCCCGGCACGGGCAAGACCTGGCTCGCTAAACGGCTCGGCTACGTGCTGATCGGCGCGAAGGACACCGAGCGCCTCGTGGCCATGCAGTTCCAGCCCTCCCTGTCGTACGAGGACTTCGTGCGCGGTTGGCGCCCGGACGGGCGGGGCGGGTTGAGGCTCGCCGACGGCGCCTTCCTGGAAGCGGTACAGGCCGCCGCGGCCGAGCCGGGACGGCCCTTCGTGCTCGTCATCGAGGAGATCAATCGGGGCAATCCGGCACAGATCCTCGGGGAGCTGCTGACGCTCGTCGAGGCCACGAAGCGCGGTTCCGAGGAAGCTTTGCGCCTAGCATACCCCAGGTCCCTCGATGAGCGCGTGTTCGTCCCCGAGAACCTGTTCATCATCGGCACGATGAACCTCGCCGATCGCTCCTTGGCGTTGGTCGATCTCGCGTTGCGCCGACGGTTCGCTTTCGTGACGCTCTGTCCCGAACTAGGGACCGCATGGCAGGCATGGTGCTCCGATCGGGGGATGCCGGCGCCGCTGATCTCGGAGATCGCGGCTAGGATGAACGCGCTGAACGCAGTTATCGCCGAGGACCGCGCGCTCGGCCCTCAGTTCCAGGTGGGCCACAGCTTCGTGACGCCCGCCGCGGATGCGGCCCTGTCGGAGGCGGACTGGCGTCGGTGGTACGACGAGACCGTCGACACCGAGATCGCGCCGCTGTTGGCGGAGTATTGGTTCGACGATGCCGGCAAGGCGCGCGAACGCACGGCCGCGCTCCGGCTCGCGGTCTGACCGGTGGGACCCGCCACGGACGGAGTCGACGGGCCGACGTGGCATAGCCACGTCGGCATACCGGTCCGCAACCTTTGGATGCTGCTCGTCTACGCCGCCGACCTGGCCGGCTTCCTCGATCGAGCCGATGCGGACGTCGACGAGGAGACCGAGCTGCCCGAATTGCTCGCGACGCTACTGGCGACCGTGGTCGAGCGTCGCCTGAGACGAAGCCTTTCGCGCGGCTACAGGATGAGCGATGCCACCCTGCCGAGGGTGCGTGGCCGCATCGACTGGCTCGCGACCGAAAGCAACGCGCTGCTGAGACGTGGACTGGTCGCCTGCCGCTTCGAGGAACTCACCCACGACACGTACCGTAACAGGCTCGTGCGGGCCGCACTCGAACGCATGGCGGCTATCGTACCGAAACCCGACCTTTCCCGACGCTGCCGGGGACTCGCCCGCGCCATGACCGTACAGGGGGTGGGGGGCGGCCGGCCCAGCCGCACGGAATCCTCGACGGATCAAATCGCCAGGCACGATGCCGACGATCGCCTCATGGTGGCGGTAGCGACGATGGCCCTCGATCTCCTCGTTCCGGCGGAGGCCGCGGGTGACGTTCACCTGACGCGGCTCGATCGCGACGAACGGTTGCTGCGTCGGATCTTCGAGAAGGCCATCGCCGGGTTCTACCGCCACGAACTCGGGGGGGCGCACGGCGTACGCGTTCAGTTCGGCCTCGGCTGGCACACGTCCGCCGCCACGCCCGGTCTGGGATCCCTCCTTCCGGGCATGCAGGCCGATGTCGTTCTGGAGAACGAGGGAGGCCGGACGGTGATCGACACCAAGTTCACCGGCATCCTCACGGCCCGCCCGTACGGGGGCGACTCGTTCAAGAGCGCGCATCTCTACCAGCTGTATTCCTACCTCCGCTCCCAGGCGGGAAGGGGTGACGCCCTGGCGAACTCCGCCCGGGGGGTGCTGCTCCATCCATCACTGCATCGCCACGTCGACGAGAGCGTCACTATACAGGGGCATCGCATTCGTTTCGCCACCGTGGACCTCGCACGGCCGGGCGCGGACGTCCGCGCCAGGCTCCTCGAAATCGTGGCCTCCGCCTCGGTGACGGTGCAAACTACGAATTCTTGATCCGGCTCCCGGCCCTTGCCGGGAACATGACCTTTGGAGGGGCGATCCGGCTATGGACATCACGATCGATTGGCAGCCCCCGGTCCAGCTCACGAAGGCCAAGACCCTGATCATAGACGCCGACGACCTGCCCGAGGAAATCGAGAACATTCCGGGCGTGTATTACTTTTCCCGCCGTCATGGGCCCGAATATACGCCCTTCTACATAGGCGAGACCCTCACGATCAGGAGCCGGTTGAAAAGCCACCTCAACTCGGTCTCCATCGTCGACGTCCTTCGCGGCGTGTCGAAGGAAGACGACAGGATACGCCAGGGATCGCGACATTTCCACTATGGCTATTTCGTCGGTAAATCTCGGCAGGACGCCAAGACGTGCATTCAAATCGTACAGAAAATGATGATCAGGCTGGCCGTGGAGAACGGAACCCCGATCCTCAATAAGCAACTTACGAAGATAAAGACCCACGAGATATCGTTCGAGGGGAGCGGCGACGGCCGTGGTTGGTACGAAGCATCCTATACCATGGACGACTCGTAGCACCGTGGGCCAGCCCTCCGCGTCTGCTCATCGCAGCCACCGGTAGCCTCCCGGCATAAGCAAATTCCGTACGGGATGCGGGATCTCCGTCGTTGAGTGATCCGACGACAATCCGTCTTGAGACGGTCGGCGCCGGGAGAGACAGGTCGTTTATACCGGATCGCCGTTGGATAGCGCTTGGTGGCCATCATTCGCGTCACGGTCGACAACCCGGGGACGCCGATCCCTGTTGACACTTAAGAGGCCGACCCGGTCCGGAACGTCCTGCCGTTTCTTCACCCATGGGTGCCCCACGCCGTGCCCATGCTGCATCGGTCCCCGATCTCCACTCTATACCGTGGACGTCAGGTGATCCGACCCGTTGCCGAATCCGGCGCGTTCGGCACAATGCCCGAGCTTGATATCTGGATGGCTGCGATGGCTCGCAATCCGACCGTGCCGGCGCTACGGAGGGACGGTCGAAGGGCACTCTACGTCTATCTGCCGCCCGCCTTGATACGCGACCTGAAGAAGGCGGCCCTCGACGAGGAGCGCCCGGCATACGAGTTGGTGGAGGAAGCCGTGACGAGGATGCTGAAGGACCGTCTCGCCACTTCGGTGAGAAGCGCCTGATCCATGGCCATTCAGACCGTACGGCAACTTTGCCAGATTTCCGACCTCGTCGAGCAGGATGGCCTGGTTGATCAGATCGCCAACCTTGAGGATCTTCACAAGGGGCGCATCGATCCCGACGCCTTCTTCCGGCGCAACCACTTCACCGAGGGGCTGAGCGCGCTCGTCCGCAACGGCTTCGACAGGTTGTCCGGCCGATCCGACGGGGGAGCATTCTACCTGTCCCAATCCATGGGCGGCGGGAAGACCCATTCCCTCATAGCGTTCGCCCTGCTCGCCCAGGACGACGGCCTGCGCCATCGCATCATCCCGAAGATCGCCCCGTCCGCGACCTTCGGCTCCGCCGACGTCGTCGTCTTCAACGGGCACCAGAACCCCGCGCATTTCCTTTGGGGCGAGATCGCGGAGCGGCTCGGCCGTCCCGAGACCATGGCCAGGTTCTGGAAGGACGGCGCCAAATCGCCCGGGGTCGACGATTGGGTCGCCGCGCTCGGCACTCGGCCCGTGCTGATCCTGCTGGACGAGCTTCCGAGCTACCTTCAGATGGCCGAGGGGCAGACGGTCGGGAACTCGACGCTCGCCGACATCACGATCGGGGCGCTGGAGCGCCTGTTCAATGCCCTTACGCAGCTGCCGCGGGCCTGCGTGGTCGTCACGAACCTGATAGACGACGTGTTCGCCGACGGGTCGGGCAAGCTCAAGACCCTGATCAACACCCTGAACAAGCAGTACGGCAAGTACGCCCAGGCTATCACTCCCGTGCAGCAGAACTCCGGTGAGGTTTTCCAGATCATCCGGCGCAAGCTGTTCGATGAGCTGCCCGGCGACGATGCCGTCGAGGAGATCGCGCAAGCCTACGTCGACGAGCTGAACCGCGCCAAGAAGGTCGACGACGTCCCGGCGATCCCGGAGAGCTATATCGCCCGGATCCGCGAGACCTATCCTTTCCATCCGTCCATCCGCGACATCGTCGCCCGGTTCAAGGAGAACCCGGGGTACCAGCAGACGCGTGCCCTGATCCGCCTGCTCCGCCTAGCGGTACGCAACGCGTGGCAGTCGCCCGACCAGGTCTTTCTGATCGGGCTTCAGCACCTCGACCTCCAGCATTCCGGTACGACCGAGGAGATCCGCAAGATCAACGGTCAGTTCACGAACGCCATCTCGAAGGACGTCGCCGACCGCGGCAACGCCCTGGCCGAGAAGGTCGATGCGATCGAGGGGTCGTCGACTGCTTCGGCCGTCGCCAAGCTCATCCTGATGTCATCCCTATCGACGGCCGAGCAGCCCATCCTGGGCTTGCGGCGTTCGGAGATCATCGAGTTCCTCGTCGACCCGCTGACCCGGACACCCGCGATCTCCGGCGCGATCGACAAGCTGACCGGCAGCGCCGAGTACCTCTTCAAGGGACCGGACGAGCGCATCTACTTCGGCCAGACGGCCAACGTCGTGTCGGAGATTAACAACACGGCCAACAGCCTCGTCGAGGAGATCGTCGACGAGGAGCTGCGTTCCAAGCTCAAGGAGGTCTTCGAGCCGAAGACGAAGGTGCTGTATCGCCACCTGGCCATCCTGCCCTCGCTCGACCAGATCCCCGTGGCGGAGGACGAGGTCACACTCATCGTGATCGAGCGTGCCGCCAAGAACCTCCCCGCGGATCTCGTGGATTGGTGGCGCAAGCTCGACAGGCAGAACCGCGTCCTGATCCTGACCGCCGACCCGAATTCGCTCGGGACGTTGCGCGGCTGCGCCCGGCAGATGCGTGCGATCACGGTCGTCGAGCGGGCCATCCTGTCCCGGCACGGCAAGGAGTCGAGCCAGATGCGCGACCTTACCGCGATCCGTGATCGGGCCGCGACGAGCTTCACGTCCGCCGTCCGCGAGACCTTCACCACCCTGGTGTTCCCGACCGAGACCGGACTGCGGGACTATACTCAGTTCCGCATGGAGTTCGACAACAACGACTACAAGGGCGAGGAGCAGGTCCTGAAGGCCCTTGAAGCCCGCGCCAAGTTCTACCCGAGTGCCAAGCTGGAGACCGAGATCAAGGCCCTTCGTGAGGATGCCGAGCACGAGTTGTTCGACGCCGACGCGGTCCAGCGGAGCGAGTTGCGGCGCAAGGCGGCAGCGAAGAGCGGCTGGTACTGGCTGCCGATCGGAGGCCTGGACCATCTCATAGACGAGAGCGTGAGGACCAAGCACTGGCGCGAGCGGGACGGCCTGGTCGAGAAGCGGTTCGATCGCACGACGTCCGTCACCGCGCGTCTCGACGGCCCGCTGGAGGCCATGGTCGAGAAGGGGGTGTACCGCCTCGTCGTGGTGCCGGAGGAGGCGGACGTCGTGTACCACTCCGAGCACGGCCTCCCGGACCCGGCCACGTCCGGCAAGGTCGTCGGCCGAAGCTACGAGACCAGCGGGGCCAAGGTCTGGTTCCTTCCCGTGGACTCGCGGGGCGAGGCGAAGACCGGGCCCGCCCTCGAATGGGACGCGCCGATCAAGCTCGTCGCCAGCGCGGCCTCCGTGTCGGGCGGGACGAGCGTCGATTGGCTCGTCCTGCCGCGATCGGCGGACGTGCGCGTCTCCCTCGACGGGTCGGATCCGATCGCGGCGGGGGCGATGGCGAGCCCCGTCCTGGCGCCGCACGGCACGGTCGAGGTCAGGTTGCTGCCGGCGCTCGGCGGCCGCGTCGGCGAGGAGGTCCGGATCCAGGTCGGCGGGCCGATCGGACCCATACGCCGGGAGGTCCGGGACGACCTGCCCCTCCTTCTCTTGGACCGCCTGAAGTTCGACTCGATCACGAAGCTCACCGACGCGCTCGCCGCGCTGAAGGTGGCGGTGGGGGCCACGGTGCGGGGTGGGCAAGTCGAGATCGGGACAGAGGACGGAGAGACCTTCGCGGATGTGACCTTTGGGGACCATGTCGCGATGGGCGCCGATTCGATTGCGTCACTCATGGCCGGCGTATCGACGGCGGCCGGGTTCGCGGCGACCCGCGCGATCGCCGGCTTCAACCAGACCCACTTCGCGTCCGGCAAGGACTACAAAATCTTCGCGGACGCGGTCGGCCTGGATTTTGAGGATATGCGATGGTCCCAGGACAAGGGCATCTGAGGAGAGCGCCATGGCCGACTTCGATTGCCCGGATCACTACCTGGAACAGTGCTACCTCGTTCAGGTCCCCCGCTCGGTGCGCGAGACCGTGGACGTGTTCGAGGTCTACGGCCGCCCGCCGCAGCCGACGGAGCCCAGCTGGGCTCCGGAGGTGACGCTTCGCGCCCAGCTCCCGAAGGCCAAGTGGGACGCGATCTCGGGCGAGCTCAGGCTTGAGTTCAACCGCCGCCTCAAGGCTGACCGGAAGCGGACGGGGTCCTGGGCGCAGGGCAACAACGCCGTGCAGCGTCTGCTCGGCAAGGAACTCCTCGTCCTCGTCTGGGCGGTCGAGCAGGACGACGTGTCGGTCGAGCAGTGCGACGTGGCGTTGCGGAACTGGCTCGGGCTCAAGCCCGAGGAGCGGTGGTGGCTCCACACCATGACGGCCGCCTCGACGGGGCACGCCCACCAGGTGGGCATGGGGTGGCGGGACGCGCTCCGGCGCGCCCTGTGCTTCGGGACGAAGCACGACGTGTTCTCGCTCGGCTCGATCGCCGGTCGCGGTCAGCTGCCCGCGCGCAGGAACGACGGCTTCGCGGCCGAGGGTGGCGTCGAGCGCAGGAGGCAGGAATTCGCGGCGCTCCGCGCCATCGCGGTGGGAACGGGCGTCTTCGCATGAACATCCACGCACCGATGGCACCGATCACCGGCCCGATCCCGCTGTCCCTCGCGGGGGCCCCATCCTTCATCGAGACGCAGTTCCCCGTGGGACGCGTCTCTGCGGAGGCCTACAAGGAGCGGAAGGCGGGCGCCGGTCAAACGCTAACTGTGCTCGGATCGTATTGGAAGGGGCGCAAGCCGCTCCTCCTGGTTCGCGCGTGCATACTCGGCTGCCTGATGCCCGCGAGTGAGGACGCATCGGCTGATCTCCGAGTGTTTTTGTTGCTCATGGGTATGGCGGACGAGAGCTTCGCCGGGCGGATTAAGAACGTCAGGCCGGCCGATGTACCGTCATCCTATGAGCGGTACGAGGAACTGGTCGATTGCATCCCTCGCACGGTCTGGCGGAAAGGCCTGACGCGTTCGGAGAAAGAACACTTGCTCGGGGAGCTCGACCGCTACCGGCAGCTGAAGGGTACATCCCTCGGTGCACGTGCCCGAGAGCCCGGTGACGTCGATTCCGACTGGCCGGGGCGTACGCGCTTGGTCGAGGTGCGCCCTCATCTTGGCTGGAATGACAACCTGGATCAGAATCGGCGGAACGAGCTGATAGCTGACTGGCTAGCTACCTTACCGTACGACAAGCGCCTCTCGTTCTCGTTACGACCGGAGGAGGCCGGGGACGCCCTCATCAGCTCGGCTTCGTGGGAGATCATCAACGCCCATCTCGGGATCAATGCCTCGTCGTTCCCCGACGTAATCCGTCAACTCGGGATAAGGCGGTTCGGGCATACCCCCATCGTGGCCGACACATTCTCGGGTAGCGGCTCGATTCCGTTCGAGGCCGCGCGCATGGGCTGCTGCAGCTACGCCTCCGACCTCAATCCCATCGCGTGCCTCCTCGGATGGGGCGCCTTCAACGTCGTCGGGGCCACACCCGAGGATAGGTCCGCCTTTGAAGGGCAACAGAGACGTGTGGTCTCGGAGGTCGATCGAGAGATTCGCGAACTGGGGATCGAACACGACGCGCTGGGCAACCGAGCGAAGGCATTTCTGTACTGTCTGGAGACGAAATGCCCGAAGACCGGTTGGATGGTACCCATGGCACCATCCTGGGTAATCTCCCGGACGAAGAACGTGATTGCTCGCCTCATTCCGGATCAGGCACGCAAACGCTACGACATCGAGATTGTCACAGGGGCCAGCGATGAGGAGATCAAGGAGGCCGAGAACGGCACGCTACGTTCAGGCAGGCTCGTGCATCCGGCCAACCCTGAACGGGACGGGGTATCACTGTCCGTCATCAGGGGCGATCACAAGGAGGCCGGGCAGAACCGTAATCGGCTTCGCCGCTGGGCCCTGCAGGATTTCAAGCCTCGACCGGACGATATCTTCCAAGAGCGCCTGTACTGCATCCAGTGGGCGAACAAGGACAGCCTAGGCAAAGCTCGCCCAGAAAGCTTCTTCGCGTCCGTGACCGATGAGGACATGGCGCGCGAGGCTATCGTGGAGGAGATCGTTTCCTCGAAACTCGACGAATGGCAGAGCGCGGGCATCGTCCCGAGCGGTAGGATCGAGCCAGGAGAGAAGACGGATGAGCCTATCCGTACGCGGGGCTGGACGCATTGGCATCACCTGTTCAATCCACGACATCTCCTGATCCTTGCCCTCCTGAGGGCCCGGGTGAACGACGGACCGCTCGCGCTGTCGTTCTGTGCCGCCCTTAATTTCGCATCCAAGCTGACGAGATGGTCCGTGGGTAGCAAGGGTCGACCGGGTGTCGCCCCGAACGGCGACTTCACGGCAATGGTGTTCAGTAACCAGGCGCTCAACACGTTGGCCACTTACTCCGGGCGTTCGTTCCTGGACCTCGCCCCGGCGTTCGAGATTCAATCGAGCCACGGCGTGCTCGCCGGTCATGGCGAGGTGAGTTCGTTCAGCAGTGACGGCATCAAGCGGGAGGCTGACTTGTTCGTCACTGATCCGCCCTACGCGGACGCGGTCAACTACCACGAGATCACCGAGTTTTTCATATCCTGGCTTCAAGCGAACCCACCGAAAGGATTCGATGGCTGGGTCTGGAGCTCCCAAAGATCCAGGGCCGTGAAGGGCGTGGATGAGAAGTTCCGGTCTGATATGGTGGCCGCTTACCGCGCTATGGCCCTTCACATGCCTGACGACGGCATGCAGGTGGTGATGTTCACCCACCAGGACGCGGGCGTATGGGCCGATCTCGCTTCCATTATGTGGGCGGCTGGCCTGCGGGTCACGGCGGCCTGGAACGTCGTGACCGAGACCGAGAGCGCCCTCAAGGAAGGCAACTATGTTCAAGGAACGATCCTCCTCGTTTTAAGAAAAAGGATCGCAGTCCGGAACATCAAGAAAATGGATATTGAGGGCGAGATCGAGGACGCTGTCGACCATCAGCTCGCTGCTCTACATGATATCGACGAAGATTGGACCTCCGAGCGTCTGTATACCGATGGAGACTTGCAGCTGGCAGCTTACGCATCAGCGCTGCGCGTCATCACCGGGTATGCCACCATCGACCGCAAGGAGGTGGGCGCCGACGTCTACCGCAAGCTCGCGAAGGGAGAGAAAACCGTCATCCGCGATCTTATTGAGTACGCGGCGTCCGTGGCAAACAACAAGTTGGTACCCGAGGGTTTTCCCGTCGCACTATGGCGCGATATCGACCCCGCGTCACGGTTCTACGTGCGCATGTTGGACATGGAGGCCAAGGGAACGACCCGTTTTGCCGATTACCAGGATTTCGCGAGGACCTTCTCGGTGGTGGATTACACCGACCTTATGGATTCGACGAAGGCCAACGCAGCATCGCTGGCTGGAGCGTGGACGTTGAAGGGCAAGCTGCTCGGTACGAAGGGTTTCGGTGGATCGCCACTCCGCCGCGTCCTGTTCGCCGTGTTCAAGACCATGCAGATCGATGATCCCAAGGATGGCATCGCATTTTTGAGAACCGAATCCGGACAGGATTATTGGATTATGCGGGGGCGCTACCTCGAACTTGCCAAGTATGTCGCCCTAAAGACCGCTACGACGCGACCGAAGGAGGCCTCGGCGGCCGACCTGCTGGCGCAGCGTGTAGAGGTCGATCGTCTTTAAGAGTTAGAGGCTGCCCGTGGGGGTATTGAGACACTCGTCGCGCCGCGCCCCGTTGCGTGACATGCTGGGCGAGCGATTGTCCCGTTCGCGCCGATACCTCCGCATCGCCGGCTACTTCCGCTCCTCGCTCCTAGAGCTGGTGAGCGAGGAGATGGCCGGGGTGGACGAGATCCTCGTCGTCTGCAACGCCGAAGTCGATCCCAACGACGTCCGCGTAGCCAAGGCCTCGGCGGAGGGATCGCAGGCAGTCTCGCGCGCCCTCGTCGCCGCGTGGATGTCCGACCAGTCGAGCATCGGCGAGCTGCTCGCAAAGGACCGGTACAGCCTCCTCCACGACTTCCTCAGATCCGGGCGCATGAAAGTCCGAGTCGTCCCCCGGGACGGTACCGGCGTGTTCGTGCACGGCAAGGCCGGGATCATGGAGTTCCGCGACGGCGGATCCACGGCCTTCGTCGGCTCGATGAACGAGAGCGCCACCGGGCTGCTGCACTCCTACGAGCTGGTCTGGGAGGACGAGGCCCCCGAGGCGACGGCGTGGGTGCGCGAGGAGTTCGATCATTTCTGGGCACTGGGCATCGACCTGCCGGACGCCGTGGTGGAGCACATCGGGGCCGTATCAAATCGGATGGAATACGCGTCCATCGAGGCCGCTCGCGCGGCTGGCGGTTTGATCGATCCGGCCGCGGCGCTGGTCGAGCGGCCTGTCTATAGGGCCGGACAGATCCTCCGCCCATGGCAAAAGCGGTTCGTGCAGGCGTGCGTCGACGACCAGCGGCTGTACGGCAAGGCGCGGTTCCTGATCGCCGACGACGTCGGCCTCGGCAAGACGCTGTCCATGGGGGCCGCTGCCCTGGTGCTGTCCCTCCTGTCGGACGGAGGAGTCCTGATCCTCGCGCCGGCAACACTGACGCGCCAGTGGCAGACCGAGCTGGAGGACATGCTTGGGCTCCCCTCCGCGATCTGGTCTACTAACCGGAAGCAGTGGCTGGACGCGAAGGAGTTCCCGATTTCGCCGAGGGGGGACCCGAGCGCCGTCGCGCGCTGCCCGATGCGTATCGGTATCGTCTCGACGGGACTGGTCGTCAGCGGCGACGACGACGCCGAGCTGAAGCACCTGCGTGACAAGCGCTTCGGCGTGGTGCTTCTCGACGAGGCTCACAAGGCGCGAGCCGATCGCCCCGGCAAGGACGGGAAGCGGACGGGGCCCAAGCGGCTGCTCGAATTCATGGAGCGTGTGGCGGCGAACGCCGAACACGTCATCATCGGTACCGCCACGCCCATCCAGTTGCGGGCCAGCGAGTTACACGACCTCGTCGCGATGCTGGCGAAGGGAACCAGGCACGTGCTCGGCAAGGAGGGCAGCCGATCCTGGATTTCGGACACCTCGATCGAATACCTGATGGGCGTCCGCCCCTGGCCGGAAGACCCGACCGAACGGTGGGGACTGTTGCGCAACCCGCTACCGCCGGCGTCGGAGCACGCCCTCTATCGCAACGTCCGGCGAACCCATGGCATGGCCGACGATCGCGTGGATGGCCCAAGGTACGAGGACCTATCCCGCGCGCAGAAAGGGCAGGTCAAGGTCGACTTCGCGCAACTGGTCGAACAGACGAACCCGATCATTCGTCGCGTCATCCGGCGGTCGCGGCCGATGCTAGAACAGGCCGGGCTCCTGCCCCGTATTGGCGTGGTCGTGCACCCTAGGCCACAGGACGGACTGCCCGCCGAGCTGTTCACCGGAGAGGGGCTGGAGATGGGCTTCGCCTTCCGGCAGGCCTATGACGCCGCGATCCGGTTCTGCAAGCTCTACGCGCGCCAGCGGCCCGCGGCGGGCTTCATGAAGACAATCCTGCTGCGCCGGATCGGCTCGTCCGTGGCGGCCGGCCTGGCGACGACCCAGAAACTCTTGGCCGGGCCGGCCTCGGGCCTTTCTATCGCGCAGGACGACGAGGATCTCTACGCGGGCGACCGCGAGACGGCCACGCTGACGCCGGACGAGATCGCCGCCTTGCGCGAGGTCGAGGACAACCTTCGGGCGGTCAGGGACAGGTCCCGCCCCGACCCCAAGGTCGAGGTCGTCATCCGTTACCTCGACGACAACCGCTGGCTTGCCGATCACGGCATGATCGCGTTCAGCCAGTTCTTCGACACCGCCGAGTTCGTGGCGGACGGCTTGGCGGCGCGGTTCCCGCACCAGCCGGTGGCGGTTTACGCCGGCGGCGGTCGCTCGTTCGTCCTGCATGGCCGGGAGCGGCGCCGGACCGATCGCAACGTCATCAAGGAGCTCGTCAGGACCGGCGACATCAAGCTCGTCGCCGCGACCGACGCCGCGTGCGAGGGCCTGAACCTGCAGAGGCTCGGCTCGCAGGTCAACGTCGACCTTCCCTGGAACCCGTCCCGGCTGGAGCAGCGCAAGGGGCGTATCCAGCGCATCGGTCAGGCGCGCCCCGAGGTGCACGTCGCCAACCTTCGCTACGCCGGGACCTGCGAGGACGACGTGTACGGCGCGTTGTCCAGCCGGTTCGCGGACATCTTCAAGGTGCTGGGCCAGTTGCCCGACTCCTTCGAGGACGACTGGGTCGATGCGGTGCTCCAGGATCGCGACGCCGTGCGCCTGTTCCCGACGCGGGTGGAGGCCATCAGGCCCCCGCTCGAACGGCGCTACTGGAAGGACGTCGCCGACGACGACGGCCTCGACTGGGAAGGGACCGAGCGCATCCTGTCATCCCGCGACATCGAGGAGTTCATGCGTCGAGGGTGGTGACCGGGCCCGCGGGACCGGATGGCTCGACGGAGCGGGGATCGCCTCGCTCGCGGCGTGGGTGCGCGGCGCCGGCGGCGCATCGCCCCGATACGCATGCCGACCCGCGCGAGCGGCCGTCAGACACCCTTCATGCCGGCAGCGCGTCGACGCGGTTCGTTGACCTTCTCGGCCTCGTCGAGCCATGCGCGGCGCCGTGCGAGTTCCGCCTTCGTCGCGTAGTGGCCCATGCCGAACATCGATCCGGCCCACGGCACCCAGTAGATGGCCTCCTCGCACCACCAATACCCATCGCGGAAGAGGTGATGCCGGCCATCGATCGTCCCGATCTCCACGTGACCGTCCGGCATGCACCGCATCGACGTGAAGCTTTCGCGGATGACCTGGCGGATTCGGGACCGCAGGGCGAACCGCCGTTCCCGGGCCTCGTCGGGGTCGAGATCCCCCTCGTCGAAGCCCAGCAGCGCGGCCACCGCCATCTCGCGCTCGTCCCGCCTACCGGCGGCATCCAGCGCGATGAGCCGATCCTTCAGGGTGACGATCTCGGGCTCGATCTCGGCGAGCTCGGCCTCGATGCGTGCGATGGCCCGCGCGCCGAAGCGGCTGCCCGCGCCGATCCGGGCGGCAACCTCGTCACCCTCCGACAGGAGGGAGTCCCGCCGGGCGACCTTCGTGCGGATGGCCTCGTCGATCTTGGCGCGCTCTCCGGGGACGCCCCCGGACAGATCCAGGCGGACCAGCCAAGACAGGATCGCGTTCTCCGTGTCCTGGTACGGCACGCGATAGGCGTTGTGGCAATCGCCGCCGCGCTCGGCCGAGCAGCGCAGGACGGTGTGCGACCGCGGCCCCCGGTCCCTGAAGTTCATCGCCGACCCGCACGACCCGCACGTGGCGACCATCCCGAAGAGGTTGGAGACCACCGTGCCGAGGCGCCCACCCGCGTTCGGCGCCTTGCCCAACCTGCGCTTGACCGCGACGCCCCGCGCCCGCGCCCAGAGATCCTCGTCGACGACGCGCGGGTAGTAGTCGGCGATCGGGTCGCCCACGGGGACCCGCCTGGGGACCATCGCGCCCTTTCGCTCGACGTATATCAGGCGGTGGGGCTGGAACTCCCCGATGACGGCGCGGCTGTCGGTGAGCTTCTGGACCGTCCCGCCGTGCCACCGGGCCCCATGGCCCCACGGTTCCTCGCCCCGCCGATTGAGGAGCGCCGCGATCCTGTCCCGTCCCCATCCGTCGGCGAGATAACCGAAGATCTCCCGGACGACGTCCGGCCTCCTGCCGTTCGGTCCGATCTTCCCGTCGATCACCGTGAGCCACGCCGGCACGCGATCGGTCAGCCGCTCCGTCGAGGCCTTGCCGCGCTTGCGCTCCCAGGTCTCCCGAAGCCGAAACGACTTCATCACGGATTCCTCGTGGGCCCGTGACAGGCTCATGATGGAGATGAGGAACTGGTCGGCGGGTGCGTCCTCGCGGAACTCCTGCTTGTCCACGAGGGACACGACGACGATGCCCGCGTTGACGATCGCGAGGAGGACGGCAAGGGCCCGGTTGACCTGTTGCCTGGACATCCGGTCGAGACTCTCAACCAGCAGGTAGCTGCCCCTGGGGATCCTGCCAGCCTCGATCTCGGCGAGGAACAGGCCGAGCTGCCCGTTGACCGCGTTGGCTCCTCGGAATCCGGACACCCCGATGTCGTGCAGGTTGAGGCGGGTGTCGAGCGTAAGGTGTGGGTTCTGGGCGAGGTACCGGTCTCGAAGGTCCACCTGGCGTCGGAAGCCGTCGCGGTACTTCTTACGGTCGTCGGCGTTCGCCTGACGCTTCGAGCTCAGCCGAAGATACGAGAACGCCAGGGCCGGCTTGGCCTCCGCCGCCTGAGTGCCCCAACGTTCCATGCCGTTCCCTGGCCTCGTACCTCTTGCCAGTGCTAGGCGGTTGCCGGTAAACACGCAAGCATGTCGTCTCCATCTCCGGGCTCCACATGGTGCTGGCCGCCGGCGTGGTGTTCTGGCTGGTGCGGGCGCTGCTCGCCCTGGTGCCGTATTGCGCGCTCGTCTGGCCGATCAAGAAGATCGCCGCCGGGTTCGCGATGCTGGGGGTGACCGCCTATTGCGCCTTCTCGGGCTGGGACATCGCCGCCGAGCGCTCGCTGATCATGACCCTGATCATGCTGGGGGCGATCCTGGTCGACCGGCCGGCCCTGTCGATGCGCAACCTTGCGCTGGCCGCCCTGATCGCCCTGGCGCGGGAGCCGGAGGGGCTGCTCGGACCGAGCTTCCAGATGTCGTTCGGGGCGGTGGCCGGGCTGATCGCCTGCGCCCGGCTGATCGACGGACGGCTGTTCCGCCGCCCCGGGGCAGGGCGGGTCGAGCGGATCGTCGGTTCGGGCCTCTCGGCCGTGGTCGGCACCCTGGCGACGACGCTGGTGGCGCAGATCGCCACCGCGCCGTTTGCCACCTATCATTTCCAGACGATCCAGCCGTTCGGGCTGATCGGCAATGCCCTGACCCTGCCGCTCGTATCGCTGGTGGTGATGCCCGCGGCGGTGATCGGGATCCTGGCCTATCCCTTCGCCCTCGACCGACCCGTCTGGTGGCTGATGGGGCAGGCGGTGGGCGGCATGCTGGCGATCTCCGAATGGATCGCCGGCTTCGATCGCGCCACGCTGGTGCTGCCGGCCTTCGGCACCGGCGCGCTGGCGCTGCTGGCGGCCGGGCTGCTCCTGGCGACCCTCCCGGTCTCACGGCTGCGCTGGCTCGCCCTTCCGCCCGCCCTGCTCGGGCTCGGCCTCGCCGCGATGCCGGAGCGCTTCGACCTCTACATCGACCGGCAGGGTGGCGGCGCAGCCATCCGCGGACCGAACGGTTCTCTGTCGGTGCTGGGCAGCCCCTCTGCCTTCGTGCTGGAACAATGGCTGAAGGCGGATGGCGACGGCCGGCCGGCCAAAGCGGTGATTGGCGGTGCCGCGAAGGGCGGCCAATGCGACAGGCTCGGATGCACCACGCGCCTGCCGGATGGGCGCGCCGTCGCCCTGGTCCGCGATCGGCGCGCTTTCGCGGAGGATTGCGCCCGGGCAGCCGTGCTGATCACACGGCTTACCGCCCCACCGACCTGCACGGGGCCGCTGGTGATCGACCGGCGTGTTCTCGCCGTCCATGGCGCTGTCGCCCTTCGGGCCGAACACGCGGGGTTCACGGCACGCTATGCAAGTGGCCAAGGACGCGCGATGCCGTGGCGGCCTTCATCCACGGCCGGGGCATCGCCGCCGCCGCGCCCGGAGCCGCCTGCGGGCCCCGGCGACCCCATCCCAGCGACGGCGGACGCAGCCAGCGGCGATGCCACCCCCGGCGACGTCCCGGCCGAGCCCCTTCAGTAGCGGCGGACGAGGCTGACGAGCCGGCCCTGGATCTGGACGCGGTCGGGACCCAGAACGCGGGTCTCGTAAGCCGGGTTGGCGGCCTCCAGGGCGATCGAGGAGCCGCGACGGCGCAGGCGCTTCAGCGTGGCCTCCTCGTCGTCGATCAAGGCCACGATGATGTCGCCGGTGTTGGCCGTGTCCTGCTTGCGGATCACCACGAGGTCGCCGTCGAGGATGCCGGCATCGACCATCGAGTCGCCACGCACTTCGAGGGCGTAATGCTCGCCACCGGCCAGGAAGTCCGGCGACATGGTGATGGCGTGGCTCTGGTTCTGGATCGCCGAGACCGGCGTACCGGCCGCGATCCGGCCCATCACGGGAATCGAGATGGCGCGTCCGCCGTCGTCGATCATCCGGGTTGTCGGGGGCTGGGCCGGCAGCTTGGACTTGCCGCCTTCGACCACGCTGGGGGTGAAGCGGCGGGGCTCTGCGGGCGGCGCGGCAGGCTGGGACAGGCTCTCTGGGATGCGGATCACCTCGATGGCCCGAGCCCGGTTCGGCAGGCGCCGCAGGAAGCCGCGCTCCTCCAGGGCCGTGATCAGCCGGTGGATGCCCGACTTGGACTTCAGATCGAGGGCATCCTTCATCTCGTCGAACGAGGGAGGGACGCCGCATTCCTGCATGCGGCTCTGAATGAAACGCAGGAGGTCCAATTGCTTGCGCGTGAGCATCGACGGGGGACTCGCGGCTTGGCGGACCGCATCGACGCGGCCTCAGAAACAAATCACGAACACGTTAAACGTTCCGCAAGTGTTCTGCAAGCCTCATCCGGCCAAGCTTGATGGGCCGGGGCGCTCCGACGCGCGAGCCTGCGCAGTCTGCCACTCGGCCTCACGGTGACCTGAATCGCATCGGATAGTCGGAACGCTATGAAGGTTCGCGCCGGACGGCAAGGGCCCCCTCAACCTGGGCAGAATGCGCCTCGACCACGGTGGATGACCGGGTGCCGAATGCAAGACATGGGTCGCATGGACGTTTCAACATCCGATACGGTCGAAGCAGGTAGCCGCGTAAAGCGCCTGCGGTCTGCGACCGCGGCGGCCCATGATCAGCTCGACCGGCGCGTCATGGCGGGCCAGCCTTTCGCGAGTCTCGAGCGGTACGCGCTGTTCCTCCAGGTCCAATACCGCTTTCACGCACGGGTCGATCCGCTCTATCACGACGGCGCGCTCGGGCCCGTCCTGCCCGACCTCGACGGAAGGCGCCGTCTTGCGCTGATCACGCAGGACCTGTGCGACGTAACCGGCCGGGTCCTCGACGAGCCCGGGCCGCGCGGGGACGCGATCGATCCCGCGGCCGGCCTCGGTTGGCTCTATGTCGCCGAAGGCTCGAATCTCGGCGCGGCCATCCTGCTCAAGGAAGCCCGGAAGCTCGGCCTTTCAGAGACCCACGGCGCCCGCCACCTCGCCGGGCATCCGGATGGCCGGGGGCTGCACTGGCGGCAATTCACGACGGCCCTCGACCGGATCGCGCTCGCGGCCGACGGCGAGGCACGCGCCGCAGCCGGGGCGACGGAGGCGTTCCGTTACGTGCATCGTCTGGTTGGCGATGCGTTCGGCGACTGAGGCTGCGCCATCCAATGGCCCGTCGCAACAACGCGGACCGCTTGCGTGCGCCAAGCCGTTCGGGGCGACAAACGCATTGACTGGTCAAGCGGGGCCGTTTCAATGCACCACGGTGCTTCCGCCGGGCGTCGGCTTCGCGACGGGGCTGGAATTGGGCTTGGGATGACGAGGATGCGACGGCGCGCGGCTCTGCTGCCCATCGGCTTGGTGACCGTCGGCCTGGGGCTGGCCGGCTGCACCACCGGGTTCTCGTATATCTCGCGGAACTACGTCGCACTCACGCCGCAGGTCGTGACCATCGGCTGCAAGGAACCCTACGAAGTCTACGACAATCGGCAGATCCGCCGGATGCTGATCGTCTCCAACGCCCTGCGGGAATATGCCGGCTGCAACCTGAGCGACGTGCGGATCGATCCCGATCCGGCGGCAAGCCGGGTGACGCGGTTTCGCACCGCTGCCCGTGCCTATCTCGACGAGACCGTGCGCGAGGATTGCCGGATCACCGGCGAGACCGTGTTCGATCCGCAGAAGAGCGAATTCGCCTATGCCTGCGACGGGCCGATCGAGAAGCGGGGCACGGTGGTGCCGCGATTGCCCGGCCGCAATCCGGGCTTCGTCCAATAGGGATCCGAGCCAGCGGCGCCCGGCCTGAGATCGATCGTCAAGAGCCGGGCTTGGGAAAGGTGCGCTCGGCCGCGTCGCCGGCGGCAGCCAGCAGGGCTCGGGCGAAGGCGCGGGCCTCCGACCGATCCAGCACGATCGCTGCCGTAACCGGGCCGCCGCCGAGATCGGCCAAGGCCAGTTCGAGCCGCACCCCGTCCGGCACGGCGCTCGCCTGAAGGCTCCAGCCGCCTCCTCGATCCGTGCTCTCCGCCATCACTTCTCTCCCGCCCGCCGGACCTGAAAAAACGCCGCAGGCTCCCGCCGGAACGGCCCTCGCTCGGGACTGTTCCTGAGCCGTGCCGAACGCCGCTTCCCTGCCTCGCCTGTCCACCTTCCTCAAGACCGCCGGCCCCGGTCTCGTCGTGATGCTCGCCGATACGGATGTCGGCAGCCTCATAACGGCGGCACAGAGTGGTGCCCGGTGGGGTTACTCCCTGCTGCTGCTGCAGATCCTGCTCGTACCAATCCTGTACATCGTTCAGGAGCTGACGGTCCGCCTGGGGACCGCGACCGGTCGTGGCCACGGAGAGCTGATCCGCGCGCATTACGGGCCGGTCTGGGCCTGGGTCTCGTATACCGGCCTCGTGATCGCCGGGGTCGGAGCGATCGTCACCGAGTTCTCCGGCATTGCCGGGATCGGCGACCTGTTCGGGGTGCCGCGAATCGCAAGCCTCGGACTGCCCGTTGCCCTGCTTCTCGGGCTGGTGTTCACCGGGGGCTACCGGCGCGTCGAGGTCGTGGCGATCGCAGTCGGGCTGTTCGAACTCGTCTTTATCGGGCTCGCCGTCGTGGCCCGGCCGAACCCGGGCGACATCGTCGCCTCCTTTGCCCACATCCCCCTCGGGAACAGCTCCTACCGGGTGCTGATCGCCGCCAATATCGGCGCGGTCATCATGCCGTGGATGATCTTCTACCAGCAATCGGCGATCGTCGACAAAGGCCTCGGCTGGGACCATGCCCGGAACGCGCGGCTCGACACCTTCGTGGGGGCCGTGGTCTCCCAATGCGTGATGGGCGCGATCCTGATCGCGGCCGCCGCAACGATCGGTCAGGCCGGGCAGGGGACCAAGAACGGCCTGGAGACCGTGGGTGACCTGGCCGGCGCCTTCACGCCCGCGCTCGGCCCCTGGCTCGGGCAGGTGGTGTTCGGGGTGGGCATCGTCGCGGCCGCGTTCGTGGCCCTCAACGTCGTCGCGCTGGCGCTTGCCTGGGGCTTCGGCGACGTGACCGGCCGGCCGCATTCCCTCGAACAGTCGCCCCGCGAGGCGCCGGTCTTCTACGGTGCCTTCGCGCTGGTGGTCGTGGCGGGGGCGGTCGCCGTCGAGCTGGTGACGAATCTCGTGGCGCTCAACATCGCCGTGGAGGTGATGAACGCGCTGCTGCTGCCGCTGGCGCTAGGCCTTCTGATCCTGCTGGCCACCCGGGCCCTTCCGGAGGATCGGCGGGTGCGGGGCGCCTACAAATGGGTGGTCTACAGCGTGTCCGGCCTGACCGTGGCGTTCGCGATGGTCGGCGTCCTCGACGGGGTCGGCCTGCTCTGAACCGATTGACGCCGCCGCCCCGATGATGTCTCCCCCGGGCGACCTGACACGGGGAGTCGCGACACATGCAAGAGATCTGGTTCCGCACGGGCGAGGCCACGGTGCTGGCGGCCGAAGGGCAGTACACCGATGCGATGCCCGAGGTGCTGATCGGCTCGGTGCGCGGGCCGGTGGGTCAGGCCTTCGCCTCGATGATGGGGCAGGTCCAGGGCCATACCCGGATGTTCGTGGTGCGCGATCTCAACCAGCTGGTGCGCCCGGCCACGATGATGACCACCAAGGCGACGATCCACACCGCCGAGTATGTCGAGCTGCTCGGTGGCGTCGTCCAGGCCGCCACCGGCGACGCGATCGTGGATTGCATCATCGAGGGCGTTCTGCCGAAAGACGGGCTCGACGAGCTGTGCATGATCATCATGATCTGGCTCGACCCCCGCTGCGCCGAGGACGACAATCTCGACCGCAAGGACCTGTACCGGACGAACTATGAGGCGACGAAACTCGCCATCGCCCGCGCCCTGAAGGGCGAGCCGACCGTCGACGAACTGATCGCCAACCGGAAGACCGTGAAGCACTACGCGCTCGAGGACGTGATCGAGTATTGATCAGCCCTGCGCCCGCGCCAGCGTGGTGCGGGCGCAGACTTTGCCCGGCCGATCTTTGGAGCCCGGCCGAGAGACGACGAACGCCCGGAGGCTTTGGTGACGATCGAGCGGCGCGCGCCGCGGGTCACTCCGTCAGGGTCGACTCCGTCCGGCTCTTTGACGCCGGGATCGAACCGGCCAGAGCGTCGGTCAAGCCGGCCTCAGCGGGGCGGAATGCGCCCGACCGAGCAGAGGGTGCGCATCGTGCTGCTGCCGGGGTCCGTATAGCAGGAGGCCGACCAGCCGCTCTGCTGGATGAAGGACTTGCGGCGCTCCGCCAGGGCGGTCCGGTAGGCGTCGGCGATGATCGACTCGACCCGGGCGGCCGGCTCGCCGATCAGGATCTCGGAGGCTGTCGCAAGGTCGCGGAAGAAGGCCGCCGAGGGGGCGGGCTCTGCGGAGGTGGCCTGCACGATCGGCTCGGCCCGGCAGGTCACGTCGAACCGGATCGGTCCGGCCAGGCGGATGTCGATGCTCGGCCCGGAGCGCTTCCCGACCTTGCCGCCGATCGCCCCGGCGATCTGGCGGGCGAGGTCGTCGCACGGTTCCGCCCGTGCGGCACCGGGCAGGAGCAGCAGACCCGCGAGGGCGGCAAGAAACGGGCGTGGAACGGCGAAGCGTGGCATGGCCGGCACTCTAGCCAGGGCGGTCGGTCTGTCGAGAGCAGGCTTCAGGCCCGCATCTGGGCGAAGGTCTTGAGCAGGGCCGGGGCCAAACGCATCCCCGTCGGCACCAGCTCGGCCGGGGGCGGCCGGCGGACGCAATCCTCGAGATAGGCCAGGGATTCCTCCAGCACTGTGCCGGTGAACGGCTTGGCGATCACCGCCGTGGCGCCCTCCAGGTCGTCCGAGAGGGCCCGGGCGTTGGCGGTCATGAACGCGGCCGTGATGCCGCCGATGGCGCGTACCGCATGCGCCACGTCCACCCCCGAGGAATCGTCGCCGAGGCGCAGATCGATCAGGACCAGTTCGGGCCGGGTCTCGTGGACCAGGGCGATGGCCTCGGTCGCCGTCATGGCGGTGCCCACGACACGATAGCCGGCCTCTTCCAGCATCATCTCGATCTGCATCAGGATCAGGGCTTCGTCCTCGACGACGAGGATGCGCATCGGCTCGCTCATGAGGCCTCCAGACCGGTCGCCATCTCGCGGGGCAAGCGGACGTTGACGATCGTGCCCGGGTCGTTCGCCTGCCAGGCGATGCTGGCATTGAGCTGACGGCACAGGGTGCCGATCAGCCGCTTGCCGAACGAGCGCTGCTCCATGACCTGCACCGGCATGCCGACCCCGTCGTCGACGATCTTGATGGTGAAGTAACGCTCGTCCGGCGCCACCGTCACGGACAGCCGGCCGGCCCGGTTGTCCGGGAAGGCGTGCTTGAGCGCATTGGTGATCAGCTCGTTCATCATCAGCGCCACCGGCGGGGCCTTGGCGACCGGGATCTCCACCGTCTCAAGGTCCAGGTGCAGGCGGATGCGGTCGAGGCCCGAGCCGCGGACCAAGTCGGTGGCGAGGTCGCGGGCGAATTCGGCGACGTCGAAGCGCTCGACATTGTTGGATTGGTAGAGCCGGCGGTGGACCGTGCCGAGGGCCTCCACGCGGGTCAGCATCGCCTCCATGGCGGTGCGCGCCGCGGGGTCGGTGATCGCCTTGGTCTGCATGGCGAGCAGGGCCGCGATCATCTGGAGGTTGTTCTTGACCCGGTGATCGACCTCGTGAACCAGCATGGTCTGCGTCGCCAGAGCCTCGGTCAGGTCCCGGGTCCGGCGGGCGACCTCGGCCTCGAAATGGTCCTTCTCCTGCTGGACCCGCAGATGCGCATCCACCCGGTCGGTGACGTCGAGCTGCGAGGCGAAGAAGAACAGCACCTCGCCGGCCTCGTTGGCGACCGGGCTGAGATACAGGGCATTCCAGAACGGCGCCCCGTCCTTGCGGTAGTTCAGCACGTCGATGGCGATGTCGCGCTGCGCCAGCACGGCTTCGCGGATCAGCGCCACGGCGCCGCGATCGGTCTGCTCGCCCTGGAGGAAGCGGCAATTGCGGCCGAGCACGTCCGCGCGCTCGTAGCCGCTCATCCGCAGGAACGCGTCGTTGGCGAAGACGATCGGGTTGTCGGGCAGGCGCGGGTTGGTGATGATCATGGCCATCCGCGTGGCGCGGACTGCGGCGGCGAACGGATCGCCCTTGCCGTGTTCGGTATCGAGCCGGTCGGTCTGGTGCCAGGCGTCGGGCTGTTCCATCGAACCTGCTCTTCCATGCCCGGCGTTCGTCACCTCCGGCAATCGGCTCAAGCCTGCGGGCGCGCAGACCGGGACCTAAACGGCCGATTCCCGCGAAGGGTTCAGGGGCCGTGCATTTTGCAGCGCGATTCCGCCAGACAGGATGCCGCACCCGCACACGCGTCATCGTCCCCACCCGCCTCGCGGCGCCGGGGGCATGGCCCAAGAAACCAACCACGAGGGACGCGGGACGCCGCGGGGACCCAGGTGTCGGCCAGATACGCGCGGGATCCGATCCCCGCGGCGACCCGCGGCACCGGCCGGGCATCACCCCCGGCCGCTGCCGTCTTTCTCGTCGCGATGTCTTGTCAGCGCCCCGATCCTGCGACTCCAATGCCAGCGGTCACTGCCCATGGCGCCCAAGCTGCACGGCCAAGCCTTCGGCCAAACCATCGGCCAAGCCGCTTCGCAGCCGAGACGCCCCCGGAACCCGTATTCACCGCCGTGGTCTCTCACCCGACCTCCGCCTCGTAGTGGGCGGGTCCGCAAGTTGCTCAGGGTCAGCCCAGACCCGGGTCGCCGCGGGAGCATTTTTCCGCCCCCGCCGGGCAAACTGCCGCCCGACCTCACGCCCGCATCCGAGACACGCCCCGCATCGGTTCGCCGCCCGGGGCGATGGCGGCTGAGAGCCACCGACGCGGGCACCGCCCCATCCCCCGAGCCCGCCGGTCAGCCCCCGGACGGACCCCGAAGCGTGCCGCGGGATCGCGCCCGAAGCACCGAGGGACAGGTGACGGCTAATGAGCACAAAATAGGAACATTGTCAAGGGTAATGTCGTGTGCTCGGATGGCCTCGTCATTGCGCGCGCAGCGAAGCGACCCAGGGATCCGCTACATTCTGGGAGCGCACGGAGCCCTAGGTTGCTTCGCTTCGCCCGCAAGGACGGTCGAGACCCCGGGGGAGCCCTCCATCCAGTCCTTTGCGCACGCCGCGATCGGCAACCCCTCCTCATCCCACCCGTTCGAGCCGGCTCGCGAAGAAGCCGTCGAGGCCGCCGCGGGCGCCCGGGATCTCGGGGAGGTGGCACGGCAGGGTGCGCAGATCGCCGTTGCCGTCGATAATCTCGGCGGCGCCGCCGACCTCGTCCGGCCGGATCGGCACGCGCTGGTAGCGGTTGTCGCGGGCGAGGAAGGCCGCGATCTGCGCTTCGCCCTCCTCCGGCTCCAGCGAGCAGGTACAGTAGACCAACCGGCCGCCCGGACGGACCAGCCCGGCCGCGTGGTCGAGGAGCTTGGTCTGAAGGATGGCCAGCCGGGCGATGTCGGCCTCCGATTTGGTCCAGGCCACGTCCGGGTGGCGCCGGATCGTGCCGGTGGCCGAGCACGGGGCATCGAGCAGCACGGCATCGTGGTCCTGCGCCTCCAGCGCCAGGGCGTCGGCCACCGCGATGGTGACGTCGAGGCCGAGCCGGGCGACGTTCTCGCGCAGGCGCTCCAGTCGCGGCGCCGAGCGGTCGACGGCGGTGACGTGAGCGCCCGTGGTGGCGAGCTGCATGGTCTTCCCACCGGGGGCGGCGCAGAGGTCGAGGACGCGGGTGCCGGGCTCGGGCGCCAGCAGCCGGGCCGGGATCGCCGCGGCGGCGTCCTGCACCCACCAGGCGCCCTCCTGGAAGCCCGGCAGGTCGGGGATCGCCGGGCCGTTCTCCGGCAAGCGCAGGGAACCGGTCGGCAATCGCACCGCGCCGAGCGGCTCGACCCAGGCGGCCGCATCCCCGCGCGGGGTCAGGTCGATCGCCGCCCCCGCAAGATGCGCTTGGGCGATGGCGGCCGCCCGCTCCGGCCCGTAGGCGGCGGCCCAGCGGCTTGCCAGCCAAGCCGGCGTGTTGATGCGGAGGGCGTCGGCGGATTCGGCCAGGATCGCGTCGCGCTCCCGGGCGACCCGGCGCAGCACCGCATTGACGAGGCCGGCGAGATGGGTTGTCCGGCTGTCACCCTTGGCGAGCCGGACGGCGCAATCGACGGCGGCGTGGTCCGGGACCGCGAGGTCGAGGATCTGGGCGGTGGCGGTGGCGAGCAGCGCCGTGAGCCGCGGCTTCTCGACCGGCAGGCCGCGCTCCAGCCGGGCGGCCAGGGCGGCCCGGATCAGGCCGTAGCGGCGGAAGGTCGCCACCGCGATGGCCCGGGCCAGGGCGGCGTCGCCCGGGTTCAGCGCTTCGGCCCGGATCGCCAGCGCGAGGGACTCATCGAGGGCCGGGGGCCGCTGCTGGCCGATCATCTCGGCCACCACCTGCATGGCAGCCCGGCGGGCGCCGAGGCCCGCGCTGTCGGGCGTAGTCGCACCCGTCGCCGTCTCGACCCGCGTGTTGCGGCCTGTGTCCCGCGATGCCACTTTAACTCCTGAACCCGTTGCCCTCAGGCCAACGCCCTCACACCCGAGCGATCGCGATGCAAGACCCGAACGGACATGATGTGCCCGATGGCGCGGCGACCGCGCGCAAGCTCAGCCCCGCGGCGGAGCGGGCTTTGGCCGAGGCGGCCGAACGCCGTGCCGCCATCGACGCCCGCGCCGCCGCGATCCGTGCTGCGCCCGAGCGGATGGGCCGGGGCGGCCTGGAGCCTGTGCGCTACCACGACTGGGAGGTGAAGGGACTCGCGGTCGACTTCTGATCGATCCGGAACGCGGCGGTCCACGCGTCGTTGCCCTGCCTCACGGACAGGGAGACACGACGATGACCACGAAGGTATCGGCCCACAGCGCGGCCGCGGGGCCGCACGGCGAGATCGCCCTGGCGCGGGGCGAGCGGCTCGGAATGCGGATGTGGCGCGCCGAGGAGCCGAACGCCGACAAGCCGATGACGTCCTCGCCGCACGAGACCGTCGGCTACGTGATCAGCGGCCGGGCCGAACTGGTGGTCGGCGGCGAGACCGTTGCGCTCGCGGCGGGCGATTCCTACTGCGTCCCGGCCGGCGCCGAGCACACCTACCGGATCCTCGAGACCTTCACCGCCGTGGAGGCGACCGCGCCGCCGGCCCAGTAAGGACGGCTCCGATCGGCAGGTCTACCGCGTCATGTAGACCTGCGTACCGACATCGACCCGGGCGTAGAGATCCACCACGTCCTGGTTGAACATCCGGATGCAGCCATAGGACGCGTAGGTGCCGACCGAGCTCGGGCGGTTGGTGCCGTGGATCGCGTATTCGCCGCCGGCTAAGGTCATGGCGGCGGCCCCCATCGGGTTGCTCGGCGAGCCGCCGGCGATGAGGTTCGGCAGCCGCGGGTTGTCGCGCTTCACCTCGGCCGGCGGCGACCAGGCCGGGGCGACGTACTTGCCGTCGATGGACGCCGTGCCGAACCATTGCTTGCCGGGCCGGCCGACCGCCACGGGGTAGCGGATCGCGGTGCCGTCGCCGTTCACCAGGTAGAGCTTGCGCTGGGACACGCTGATCACCACCGAGCCCGGGGCGACGCCGTTCTCGAACGGCACGACCTCCCGCGCCTGGGCCGCCCCCGAGCAACCCGCCAGCATCGCGCCGGCCACCCCGAATAAAGCCGCCACCCGACCCGACATCTCTATGGTCCTCGACAAGCGTGAGCGTATGCGAGCCAGTAATCCACGGCCGCGCTTGCCGTTCCAGGAAAAGCTATGGTTGACGAACCACCCATCCCGGGAAGTCTTGGGGAGGGTAAAGGAGTAGCGTAAATCCGCCGCTTCGACTGCTCAGCGCTCGAACAACTCTGTCCCGCGCGGGTCTTCCGGCTGCCAGCCGTGGCGCTCCAGTTCCGGGTCGCGATGCTCCTCCACCGGATGGCCGACGCAGAGATAGGCCACGAGTCGCCAGGTCTCCGGCACGGCCAGGATCCCGGTGACCCTGGCCGGTTCCAGGATCGAGACCCAACCGACGCCAAGCCCGCGCGCGCGGGCTGCGAGCCAGAAGCACTGCACCGCCCCGACGACCGAGTAGGCCAGGGTCTCCGGCATGCTGGCCCGGCCAAGGCCGAGGCCGGTCTCGGTGGCGTCGTCGCAGAACACCGCGAGATGCTCCGGTGCCTCGGTCAGGCCGGCGAGCTTGAGGGCCCTGTAGCGCGCGGCCCGCGCCGCGTCGAAGCCTTCTGCGGCGGCTTCGTTGCAGCGGGCGAAGTCGTGCGCGATGGCGGAGCGGCGGGTGGAATCGGACACGCGGACGAAGCGCCAGGGCCTGCTGTTGCCAACGGACGGCGCCCTGTGGGCCGCGGCCAGGCAGGCGCTTAAGCTGTCCGGATCGACCGCGTCCGGCCGGAAGCGGCGCACGTCGCGGCGCCACGCGAACAGCGTGTCGAGGGTCTGGATGAAGGCGTGGTCGAAGGTGGGCGGACCCATGATGTGGCTGGCCATACCCGGATCCTGCGGTCAACGGGAGACAAAAAAGGCCGCCCGGAGGGGCGGCCTGAAGTCATTGGGTCTCGAAACCTCGGAGTGCCGAATTCTGGACTCCCGACCGGTGACCGAAGGCTGGGGAGCTGGGTTACGGTCGCCGGCCGGGCAGGACCCGGCGAGGTTCAGCGTCTGTTGTGCCGGCGCAACGCGGCTCGCAAAAGGCGGCATTTGGGCGGAACCATGTTTTTTGTCGCTTGGATGTGTCGTGAGCGACACGGAGCCCCAGCGCGGTCGCCCTTGCGGGGCGCGGCCGCGGAGGCCATCATCCGGCAAAGCAAGAGTGCCACGGAGCGACGATGACGGAGCGGACGAGCGCGGGGTCGAGACCCGACGAGGCGGTGGGCCATGTCATTCCCTTCCCCGCCCGTGCGGAACCCCCGCAGATCGCCTTCAACCGGGACGAGCTGCGCACGATCTTCAACCTGTACGGCCGGCAGGTCGCCGCGGGCGAGTGGCGCGACTACGCCATGGATTTTCGCCGGGACAAAGCAGTGTTCTCGATTTACCGCCGCGCGTCCGAAATGCCGCTCTACCGGATCGAGAAGGATCCGAAGCTCGCCCGCCGCCAGGGCGCCTATGCGGTCATCGCTGCCAGCGGCTTGGTGATGAAGCGCGGGACCGAGCTGGCTCGGGTGCTCGCCGTGCTGGAGCCGCCGCCCCGGGCGATCTGAGGTTCTCACGTCAGGTTCAAGCGCTGGACGGTTGCGACGACCTCGGCACGGATCTCCGGCGCCAGCGGCAGGATCGGCCGCGGCGGCTCGGCCCGGCAGAGGCCGAGATGGTCAGCCAGCGCGTAGACCACGCGCAGGCTCGAATGCGCCTTGAACAGATCCCACAGCGGCGCAAGCTCGGCGTTCAGCGCCCGCGCCCTTGCGGCGTCGCCGACCTCGACGGCACGCACGATCGCCAGGCAGGTCTTGGGGAATAGACCGCCGGCCACGCTGAACCAGGCCGTACCGCCCGCGATCAGCGCTTCGGTTGCGTTCCAGTCGCCACTGAACCCGACGGCGACAGTCGGCGGGACGGCCGCTCGCAGGGCCGCATATCCGGCCTCGACCGCGGACGGCTCCGGCGCCGGACACTTGGCCGCCACAACCCCAGGCAGGCATGCGATGCGGCCGAGCAGAGCCGGTGACAACCGGACATGCGTGGTTGCGGGGTTGTCGTAGATCACGAGCGGCAGACCGCCCTCCCCGGCCACGGCCTCGAAGTGCCGGAACACCTCCTCCTCCGTAGGCGGAGTATACGAGACCGGCGCGAGCAGCCCCGCGTCGGCGCCCGCGGCTCGGGCGTCCCGGGCGAGCTTGATCGCCTCATCCGTGCGGAGCGCCCCGATCCCGACGAGGATCGGCACCCGGCCAGCCACCGTTCCGGCGGCGATCTCCACGGTGCGACGTCGCTCGTCCCGGGACAGGTAGGCGTAGGTTCCGGTGCTGCCGAGCAAGCCAATGGAATCGACTCGGGCATCGATCAGGCGTTGCAGCAGCCGATTCAGGCCCGCCGCATCGACGTGGCCGTCGGCGTCGCTCGGGGTGATCGGAAAGGCGGAAAGACCGGAGATCGCGTCGGGCATGGCGGCATGATAGCCGCCCTCCTCCAATACGCGCAGTCCAAAAAAGAAGCCCCGGCGGTTGCCCGCCGGGGCCTGCTCGTTCCCAATCCGTGAGGGGCTTAGCGGCGGTCGCCGACCAAGCTCAGCAGGAACTGGAACATGTTGATGAAGTCCAGATAGAGGGTCAGGGCGCCGTTGACCGACATCTTGGCCGCCATCTCACCGTCGAAGCTGCTGGAGAGATACATCTCCTTCAGCTTCTGGGTGTCGTAGGCGGTCAGACCCGCGAAGATCAGCACGCCGAGCACCGAGATGGCGAACTGCAGGGCCGACGATGCGAAGAAGATGTTCACCAGCGACGCGAGGATGATGCCGATCAGGCCCATCATCAGGAACGAGCCCATGCCCGACAGGCTACGCTTGGTCGTGTAGCCGTAGAGGCTGAGCGAACCGAACGCCGCTGCCGTGATGAAGAACACCCGCACCACGCTCGCCCCGGTGAAGACCAGGAGGAGCGAGGACATCGAGGCGCCCATCACCGCCGCGAAGGCCCAGAACATCGTCCGGGCCGAGGAGGCCGACATCCGGTCCATCCGCATCGAGAAGACGAAGATGAACGCCAGCGGGGCCAGCATCAGAACCCACTTGAGCGGGCTCGTGTAGAGGGTCTGACCAAAGGGGGTCAGGATCGGGCGCGTGCCCTGATAGGCCGCGACAGATGCCATGTTCAGGCCGAGGGCGACGAGGCCGGAAATGCCCAGTCCGACGACCATGTTGTTGTAGACGCCGAGCATGAAGGTCCGCAGGCCCTGGTCGACATCGACCTGTGTGCCGGCGTACCCGGACGGCTGCTGGGCGCCGTACCGGAAGGGAGAGTTCTCGAATGCCATGGGAGTTTCCTTGCGGAGGCTCTCTCAGCGTGGTGTTCGGGCGAGGCCCACGCAGGACCTCTGGCGCCAGGCTGGCACCTCGAACAGGAATATGTTGCGCGGCCGCCGCCCACACAAGTCCCCGGCCACGGTTGCGACGTCGCTTTTCGGGGCCTCGACGATGTATTTTTGTCCATAAAGTCAGGGATTAAAAGCGATTCCTGCGATCGCGGGCGTCCGTTCGACTGGTGGTTGCCCAGATCCTGCCAGTCCGATGTCTCGGCCGCGAAGTCTTAACCATCCGCCGCGGCCGATCGCAGCTCTGCGAAGACCAGGCGCTAGGTCTGCCGGAGATACGGTGCCGGCTTCTGTCCCAATATGCGCCATGTGCCGGTCAGACCGAGCAGGATCGCCAGTGCCACCGCTGCGCTCGCCGCGATCAGCGCCCCCGACAGGTCGAGGCGGAAGTCGAGGTGCATGACCTTCGCGACGATCACCCATCCGGCGACGCTGCCGGCGGCGAGGCCGAACAGGGCGGTGGCCAATCCCAGAGCCGCGTACTCGATCGCGTAGGCGGCGAGCAGCCGGGCACGGCTGGCGCCGAGCACCTTGAGAACGACGGCATCGTAGAGCCGGGCCCGGTGACCCGCCGCGATGGCGCCGGCCAGCACGAACAGGCTCGCCAGCACCGCCACGGCGCTCGCCCCCCGGATCGCCAGGACCAGCCGGCCGACGAGGTCGCCGATCGCGTCGAGCGCGTCCTTGACCCGCACGGCGCTCACCGACGGGAACGTCTTGGCCACATCGCGCAGGATGCGGTTCTCGGCGCCGGCATCGGTGCCGCCCGGGAGCGACAGGGTGGCGAGGTCCGAATGCGGCGCGCCCCGGAAGGTGCCGGGCGAGAACACCATCACAAAGTTGATGCCGAGGTTGCGCCATTCGACCCGACGCAGGTTGAAGATCGTCGCCGTGAGGTCGCGGCCGAGCACGTTGACGGTGACGCTGTCGCCGACCTTCAGCCCGAGCTGCCGAGCAAGCTCGGCCTCGAACGAAACGAGGGGCTTGGCCCCCTGCTCAGGGCTCCACCAGGCGCCCTCCGTGAGGGTCGAGCCCTCCGGCACCATGTCGGCGTAGGTGATGCCGCGGTCGCCGTCGAGAACCCAGGCGGCGTCCTCCGGGGGGCGGATCTTATTGGCCGGCACGCCGTTCAGGGCGACGATCCGGCCGCGCATCATCGGCACGTCCTCGATCTTGCCGTTGGGCGCCGAGCGCGCCAGGAACGCCCGGAACTCGGCGGCGTCCCGGGATGGGATATCGAGGAAGAACAGGTTCGGCGCCTTCGCCGGCAGGGTCGCGCTGATCGTCCGACGGACATTGGCGTCGATCAGGCTGAGGGTGACCAGCAGCGTCACGCCGAGGCCCAGGGACAGGACGATGGCGGGGGTCAGCGCCCCCGGCCGGTGGAGATTCGCCAGCGCCATCCGGGGCGCCGGCCAGCGCGGATGCGGCAGGCGACGCGCCAGCGCCATCAGGCCGAGCGCCACCCCGTGCAGGAGGGTGAAGGCGATGGCCGCAGCTGCGATGAAGATCAGCGCCACCCGCCGGTCGAACGCCGTGCCGACCGACAGGCCGACCAGGGCCGCGAGACTGAGGGCGAGCCACACCCGGTAGCGCCAGCGCGGGCTGACCCGGGCCGGATCGACCGTGTCGCGGAACAGGCCGGAGACCGGGACGTCGTGGGCGCGGCCGAGCGGCGTGATCGCGAATGCGAAGGCGGTGAGCAGCCCGTAGGCGGCGGCGAGCGCCAACTCACCCGGGGCGAGTGTCGGGTTCAGCGGCAGGGGCAGGTCGGCGGAGAACAGCGCGTCCAGCAGAAACGGCAGGCTCGCCCCGACGGTGAGCCCGATCAGCGTGCCGATCCCGGCGATCAGCATCACTTGCGTGAGATAGAGGCCGACCACCTGCGAGCCCGGCGCGCCGACGCTCTTGAGCGTCGCGATCGAGGGCCGCTTGCGCTCCACGAAGGCGTGGACGGCGTTGCCGACGCCGACGCCGCCGACGATCAGCGCGGTCAGACCCACCAGGGTCAGGAACTGGGTGAAGCGCTCGATGCTCTTGGCAAAGCGTGGATCGGCGTTGCTGCGCGACCGGATTTCCCAACCGGCCTCCGGGGTCGCGGCGCGGATCCGTGCCTGCGCGGCGTCGAGGTCGGAATCCTGGGCGGCGTCCTTGGGCAGGACGATGCGGTAGCTCCAGCGGTTGAGGCTGCCGGGCTGGACCAGGCCGGTTGCCCGCAGGGTCGGCTCCGAGATCATCAGCCGCGGGCCGAAGCCGATGCCGCCGGCGATCTTGTCGGGCTCGGACGTCAGCGTGCCGCGGATCGCGACATCATGGCCGGCCAGGGCGATTCGGTCGCCGACCTTCACATCGAGGCGGGTGAGCAGCGCCGGATCCGCCAGGGCGCCCGGCACCCCGTCCCGCGCTGCCAGCAAATCGGCGAGCCGGCCCGGCGGCTCGGTGACGAGCTCGCCGGCCGCCGGATAGGTCGCGGGATCGACGGCCTTCAGCTCGACCAACGCGGCGTCTCCGCTGCCCGCCACCGCCATCGCGCGCAGGGACGCCACCGCGTCGACCCGACCCTCGTGCGACAGGGCCTGCCGCTCCGGGTCGGTCGCCTCGCGATTGATCAGATTGTAGGCGAGGTCGCCCCCGAGGATCCGCCGCCCCTCGCGGCCGAGGCCGTCGGAGAGCGAGCGCGAGATCGATGCCACCCCGGCGATCGCCGCGACGCCGAGCGCGATGCAGGCGAGGAATACCCCGAAGCCGGATAGGCCGGCGCGCAATTCGCGCACGCCCAGGCGCAACGTGAGCGGGATGCGGCGGGGGGAAGGTTCGGGGCGGGAGACCGTGCCGTGCATCAGGCGCTCACCGCCTCCTCGATCCGGCCCGAGCGCAGGCGCACGGTGCGGTCGCACAGGCGGGCGAGGCCGTTGTCGTGGGTGACGAGGACCAGGGTGGCGCCCCGGTCGCGCTTGAGCCGGAACAGCAGGTCGACGATCTGGCGGCCGGTGGCCTCGTCGAGATTGCCGGTGGGTTCGTCCGCCACCAGGATCGCCGGATCCGGAGCGACCGCCCGGGCGATGGCGACGCGCTGCTGCTCGCCCCCCGAGAGCTGCGCCGGGTAATGGTGCAGGCGATGGCCGAGGCCGACCGCCTCCAGCTCTGCGCGGGCCCGCTCCAGCGCGCCGGGCCGGTCGGCCAGTTCCAGGGGCAACGCCACGTTCTCGAGCGCCGTCATGGTCGGCACGAGGTGGAAGGCCTGGAACACGATGCCGATGCGCCGGCCCCGGAAGCGGGCGAGCGCGTCTTCGTCGAGGCGGGCGAGATCGGTGTCCTCGATCACGACGCCGCCGGAATCCGGTCGCTCCAGGCCGGCCATCACCATCAGCAGGGTCGACTTGCCCGAGCCCGAGGGGCCGACCAGCCCCACCGCTTCGCCGCGATCGACGCTGAGCGAGATGCCGCGCAGGACGTGGACCCGGGCGGCGCCGCGGCCGAGGCTGAGATCGATGTCGGACAACGCGATCGCCGGCTCGCGCAGCACCTTGCCGTGGCTCACGGGGCGGACGATCTGTGGACGATGACGAGCATGGCGCGCGAGGTCCTGACTTGGCTTCGAACTTGGCTGCGAACTTGGCTGCACGGGCCGTTGATGCACCGCGATATGGGGGGCGCATTGGGGCCGCGCCATGACGGCGCCCGCCGCGCGCGGCGAGCCGCCCTGTTTGTCGCAGCGCTAGCGGGTCTGATGGTCCCTTCCATGACAGCGACGCACGCGGCGCCCGGCGATCCGATCAAGCTGGTCGCCCTGGGCGATAGCCTCACCGCCGGCTACCGTCTGCCGTCGGACGCCGCCTTCCCGACCGTGCTGGAGCGCCTGCTCAAGGCCAAGGGCGCGGACGTGACCGTGGCCAATGCCGGCGTCTCCGGCGATACCGCCACGGGCGGGCTCGACCGGGTCGACTGGTCGGTGCCGGACGGGACCGCCGGGGTGATCCTCGAACTCGGCGCCAACGACATGCTGCGCGGCACCGACCCGAAGGTCACCGAGGGGGCGCTCGCGGCGATCATCGAGCGGCTGAAGGCCCGGGGGATCCCGGTGCTGCTGACCGGCATGCAGGCCGCGCCCAATCTCGGCCCGGACTACAAGGCGCGGTTCGACGCGATCTTCCCGAACCTCGCCAAGCGCTACGACCTGATCCTCTACCCGTTCTTCCTCGACGGGATCATCGGCGACCGGGCCCAGCACCTCGACGACGGGTTGCACCCGAACCGGCAGGGCGTGGAGACCATCGCGACCCGGATTCTCCCCACCGTCGAGACGTTTCTAGGGGAGCTCCGGGAGGGAGCGTCGCGCTGATGCCGCGGCTGTTCACCGGGCTCGCCGTGTCACCCGAGGTCGCGGAGGCGCTGCGGCTCTACCGGGGCGGCCTGCCGGGCGCGCGCTGGATCGAGCCCGGCGATTACCACGTCACGCTGCGGTTCCTCGGCGATGTCGCGATGTCCATGGCTGAGGACGTGCTGGAGGCGATGGCCGAGATGCGGGTGCGCGCCGCCTTCCCGGTGACGCTCGACGGGCTCGGCATCTTCGGCGGCGACCGGCCGCGGGCGCTCTACGCCTCGGTGGTGCCGAGCCCGGAGCTGATCGATCTCCAGGCGGAGCAGGAGCGGTTGGTGCGGCGCGCCGGCGTCGAGCCGGAGCGCCGAAAATTCACCCCGCACGTCACCTTGGCGCGCCTGAAGCGCGAGGCTAGCCCGGAGGCGGTGGCGATGTACCTCTCGCAAGCTCCGGCTTTCGCGCCCCTGGCCTTCACCGCCGACCGGGTGACGCTGTTCTCGGCCAAGGAATCGACCGGGGGCGGGCCGTACCTGGCGGAGGCGGAGTTTCCGTTCGTGTGATGGACTAAAGCCGCCGCAACGCCACGCTCTCGATCCGGTGGCTCGCGCCCTTGGTCAGAATCAGGCTCGCCCTCTGGCGTGTGGGTAAAATATTCTCGCGCAGGTTCGGCAGGTTGATGGTCGTCCAGAGCCGGTCGGCGATGTCGAGCGCTTCGGGCTCCGGCACCTCGGCGTATTTGCGGAAGTAGGAGCGGGGGTCGCGGAAGGCGGTCTGGCGCAGGCGCATGAACCGGGTGACGTACCAGCGATGCAGGTCGTCCTCGTGGCCGTCGAGGTAGATCGAGAAGTCGAAGAAGTCGGACACGAACGGGATCGCGGTGCCGTCCCGCGGCAGGCGGGCGGGCTGGAGCACGTTCAGGCCCTCGACGATCAGGATGTCGGGGCTCTCCACCACCCGCTCCTCCCCGGGCACCCGGTCGTAGACCAGATGGGAGTAGAGCGGCGCGGTCACACGCTTGTGGCCGGCCTTGACGTCGTGGAGGAAGCGCAGCAGCGCGGCGGTATCGTAGCTCTCGGGAAAGCCCTTGCGCTCCATCAGGCCGTGCTCGGCCAATTCGGCATTGGGCAGGAGGAAACCGTCCGTGGTGACGAGGTCGACCTTCGGGGTGTTGGGCCAGCGGGCCAGCAGCGCGGCCAGGATGCGGGCGGTGGTCGACTTGCCCACCGCCACCGAGCCGGCCAGCCCGATGATGTAGGGGGCCTTGGTCTCGCGCTCGGCCAGCAGGAAGCGCTGCGTCGCCTTGAACAGGCCCTGTGTCGCCGCGACGTAGAGCGAGAGCAGCCGCGACAGCGGCAGGTAGATCGCCACCACCTCCTCGACCGAGATCGGGTCGTTGATCGATTGCAGCCGCTCGATATCCTCGGCCTTCAGCGTCAGCGGCGTGTCGGCGCGCAGCTGGGCCCATTCCTCGCGGCTGAAGCGACGGTAGGGCGAGAGCCGGTCCGATTCATCGAGGATCGCCTCGACCGAGCCCGGCAGCGCGGCTGCGTTCACGCGGGGCGCCTCGCGGCCTTCTCGGCAAGCCCACTCTGCGCGGTGCGACGCTCCAGCTCCGCCATGACGGCATCGAGCTCGACGCCCCCGGCCCGGAGCAGCACCATGAGGTGGTAGAGCACGTCCGCGGCCTCGTTCCGCAGGCCGGTCTTGTCCCCCTGTACGGCCGCGATGGCCGCCTCCACGGCTTCCTCGCCGAGCTTCTTGGCCGCCTTGGCGGGTCCCTCGGACAGGAGCTTGGCCGTGTAGGAGGTCTCCGGATCGGTCCCGGCGCGGCTCGCGACGAGCTTGGCGAGATCGGCGAGCGTGTAGGCGGTCATGAAGCGGTCTGCATGTGAGATCGGCCCTGATGGTTCGGCCGAGGCCGTATTCGGCAGGAAACTGCGCTACGGCCGCCCCGCGGGCAAGCCGCAGGTGAGAAAGCGGCCCGGCTTTGTCCGACTTATGCTTGATTTCGATCGCTTCGGGTCGCGGTTTCAGCCGTTCGGCAGGTGCCGTGCCAGCGCCTCCAGCACGGCCATACGCACCGCCACCCCCATCTCGACCTGCTCGCGGATCAGCGATTGCGCGCCGTCTGCGATCTCCGAGGAAATCTCGACACCGCGGTTCATCGGGCCCGGATGCATCACCAGGGCGTCGGGCTTGGCCAGCGCCAGCTTCTCGCCGTCGAGGCCGAAATAGCGGAAATACTCCTTCACGGAGGGCACGAACGAGCCGTTCATGCGCTCACGCTGGAGGCGCAGCATCATCACGATGTCGCAACCGTCCAGGCCCTTGCGCATATCCGTGAAGGTCTCGACCCCGAAGCGGGTGATTCCGGCGGGCAACAGGGTCGAGGGGGCGATCAGGCGCACCCGCGCGCCCATGGCCTGAAGCAGAATGATGTTCGACCGCGCCACCCGCGAATGCAGGACGTCGCCGCAGATCGCCACCTGAAGGCCCTCGATCCGGCCCTTGTTGCGGCGGATCGTCAGCGCATCCAGCAAGGCCTGAGTCGGATGCTCGTGGGCACCGTCACCGGCATTGACCACGGCGCAATCGACCTTGCGGGCCAAGAGGTGCACGGCGCCTGCCGATTCGTGGCGCACGACGATGATGTCCGGCCGCATGGCGTTCAGCGTCGCCGCGGTGTCGATCAGGGTCTCGCCCTTCTTCACCGAGGACGAGGCCACCGACATGTTCATCACGTCGGCGCCGAGCCGCTTGCCGGCCAGCTCGAAGGAGGATTGCGTCCGGGTCGAGGGCTCGAAGAACAGGTTGATCTGGGTGCGGCCCCGAAGCGTCGTGCGCTTCTTCTCGACCTGCCGGGAAATGTCGACGGCGGCATCGGCCGCGTCGAGCAGCCCCTCGATGTCGGGCCGGGTCAGCCCCTCGATGCCGAGGAGGTGCCGGTGCGGGAAGGCCGGGGGCGCGGGGGTCGTCATGATGAGACCGGGGTGTAGGTCCGGCGCGCCGTTCCGGCAAGGCGCGGCTGCCCCTGCGGCCTTTTTTCATCGGTTGGTAACTTGCGCGTCCGCTCCACGTATCAGCCAGATCCGGCGACTTCCGCCCGCCGCCATCCTCGCGAGACGCACGCTTGAGTACTGACAGCTTGGCCGCCGCCCCCGCGCTCGAAGCTCCGGAGACCGTCGACGCCTCGGGGCGCCGCTGGTTCTACCGCCACCCCGTGGTGATCCGGCTGGCCCACTGGATCAATGCCGTGGTGCTTCTGGTGCTGCTGATGAGCGGCCTGCAGATCTTCAACGCCCACCCGGCCCTGTACTGGGGGGCGGTCTCGACCTTCGACGATCCCGCTTTGGCGATCACGAGCGAGCAGGGCCGCGACGGTACGAATCGCGGCGTCGTGACGATCGGCTCGCACAGCTTCGACACGACGGGGGTGCTCGGCCTGTCCCGGGAGGGCGGCACCGCCGTGGACCGCGCCTTCCCGTCCTGGGCGACCCTCCCGGCGGATCAGGACCTCACGACGGGACGACGCTGGCATTTCCTGTTCGCGTGGTTTCTGGTGATCAACGGTGCGGTCTATCTGCTCTACGGGCTGTTCAGCGGCCAGCTCCGGCGCCGCCTGATTCCGGACGGTGATCAGATCCGCGACTTCGGCGGCTCGGTGAAAGAGCACCTCTTGCTGCGCTTCCCGGAAGGCGAGGAGGCCAAGCGCTACAACGTCATCCAGAAGCTCACCTATTTCGTCGTCGTGCTGGGGCTGCTGCCCGCGATGGTGCTGGCCGGGCTCGCCATGTCCCCCGGGGTCGATGCGGCCTGGCACTGGCTGCCGGACCTGTTCGGCGGGCGGCAATCGGCGCGCACCATTCACTTCATCGCCGCCGGGCTGCTGGTGCTCTTCGTGGTCGTCCACGTGTTGCTCGTGCTGGTCTCCGGCCTGGCCAACAATATGCGCGGCATGCTCACCGGCTGGTTCAGCCTCGGCCGTCCCGAGAAGGAGACCGCGCGATGACACTGCACCGCCGCAAGTTGCTCACCGTCGGCGCCGGCTTGGCCGGAACCGCCCTGCTCGGTGGCTGCGATCGCTTCGCCGGGACGGAGACCGGTCGTCGTACCCTCAAGGTCGGCGAGGACGCCAATCTGTATGTCCAGCGCCTGCTCATGTCGCCCACCACGCTGGCTCGGGAATTCCCGGCCGCGATGATCTCGCCCTGGTTCAAGCCGAACGGAACCATCGACCCGCCGGACCGTGAGTTTCGCGCTTTGGCGGCGAAAAAATTCGCGGATTTCAAATTGACGATCAACGGGTTGGTGCAGACGCCGCTGTCACTCAGCCTCGCGGATCTGCGTGGGCTGCCGGGTCGTACGCAGGTGACCCGCCACGATTGCGTCGAGGGCTGGAGTTGCATCGGTCAATGGTCCGGGGTGCCGCTCGCCGAACTGTTGAACCGGGCCGGTCTCAAGCCGCAGGCGCGCTACGCCGTGTTCCACTGCGCCGACACGTTGGAATATGCCGGCGGCGGTCTCGAGGGCGGTGACGGCGCCTCGCTGTGGCGCCCGGAGCATCCGGGCCATGTCCGTGACGGCTACATCCAACTCGCCGCCGCCGAGGATTGGGGCGGCGCGCCGACCGCGACTGACGCGCCCAAGGACGATTGGGGCCAGGGCGCGCCGGAGCCGGAGGCGCCCGAGGATAAGCGCACGCCGATCCGCTACTACGAGAGCATCGACCTGTTCGACGCCTTCAACCCGCAGACGATCCTGGCCTACGACCTCAACGGCAAGCCGCTGCCGGTCTCGAACGGCGCGCCCCTGCGCCTGCGGGTTGAGCGCCAGCTCGGCTACAAGCAGGCCAAATACGTGATGCGGGTCGAGCTGGTGGAGTCGCTGGCGGGCTTCGGCCAGGGCGGCGGCGGTTATTGGGAAGATCGCGGCTACGAGTGGTACGCGGGGATCTGAACCGGGCGAGGACACTCCGCCGTCATTGCGAGTGCAGCGAAGCAACCCAGTGTGGCGCGCGATCCCCGTGTGTTGCGCTTCCCTAGCTTGCTTCGCTGCGCTCGCAATGACGGCGCGAGGCAAGCCAGCCGGGTCGTCGATAATCGCCTTCGATCCGCAATCCTGTCGGATTCGCGCGCCGCAGACGACAGCGCCCGGCAGGCCGTTCGGCGACCGTCGCCATTTGACAACCCGCCCCTCGTAACCCACTTGTCCCCGGCGCGCGGCCCCGGCCCGACGGCGGGCACTCGTCCCACGCGAATTTCGAACAGAATTCGTCCGTCGCGCCCAGGCTCCGTCGAGGGGCAGAGGTCTGAATGAAAGTCGTCGTCGTCGAGTCGCCGGCCAAAGCCAAGACGATCAATAAGTATCTTGGCCGCGACTATGAGGTGATCGCCTCCTTCGGGCACATCCGCGACCTGCCGGCCAAGGACGGCTCGGTCGATCCCGAGCAGGATTTCCACATGGTCTGGGAACTCGCGGACCGCGGCGCCAGCCGGGTCAGCGAGATCGCCAAGGCCTGCAAGGGCGCGGACAAGCTGATTCTGGCCACCGACCCGGATCGCGAGGGCGAGGCGATCTCCTGGCACGTCCTGGAGGCGCTGAACGCCCGCAAGGCGCTCAAAGGCATCCCGGTCGAGCGCGTCACGTTCAACGCCATCACCAAGGCCTCGGTCGAGGCGGCGATGCGCAAGCCGCGCGAGATCGACCAAGCGCTGGTGGACGCCTACCTGGCGCGCCGGGCGCTCGACTACCTCGTCGGGTTCAACCTCTCGCCGGTGCTGTGGCGCAAACTCCCCGGCGCCCGCTCGGCCGGCCGCGTGCAATCGGTGGCTTTGCGGCTGGTGGTCGAGCGCGAGATGGAGATCGAGAGCTTCAAGCCGCGCGAGTACTGGTCGCTCGTCGCGACCCTCACCACCACGGATGGCGCGACCTTCGAGGCCCGCCTGGTCGGGGCGGACGGCAAGCGGATCCAGCGCCTCGATGTCGGCACCGGTGACGCGGCGGCCGCGTTCAAGCGCGACCTCGAACTCGCGACCTTCCAGGTGGCGAGCGTCGAGGCCAAGCCGGCCAAGCGCCATCCGCAGCCGCCCTTCACCACCTCCACGTTGCAGCAGGAAGCATCGCGAAAACTCGGGATGGCGCCGGCGCAGACCATGCGGGTCGCGCAGCGCCTCTACGAGGGCGTCGATGTCGGCGGCGAGACGGTCGGCATCATCACCTACATGCGGACCGACGGCGTCGACATGGCGCCGGAGGCGATCCAGGACACCCGCAAGGTCATCGGCAAGGAGTTCGGCGACCGCTACGTGCCGGACGTGCCGCGCAAGTACAGCGTCAAGGCCAAGAACGCGCAGGAGGCCCACGAGGCCGTGCGGCCGACCGATATGAGCCGCCTGCCCAAGATGGTGGCGCGCCATCTCGAGCCGGAGCAGGCCAAGCTCTACGACCTGATCTGGACCCGCACCATGGCGAGCCAGATGGAATCGGCCGAGCTGGAGCGCACCACCGTGGACGTCACGGCGAGCGTCGGCCCGCGCCGGATCGACCTGCGCGCCACCGGCCAGGTCGTGAAGTTCGACGGCTTCCTGGCCCTGTACCAGGAGGGCAAGGACGACGAGGAGGACGAGGAGGGCAGTCGCCTTCCCCCGATGAAGGCCGGCGATCCCCTCACCCGTGAGCGCATCACCTCGACCCAGCACTTCACCGAGCCGCCGCCGCGCTATTCCGAGGCGAGCCTGGTCAAGCGCATGGAGGAGCTCGGCATCGGCCGACCCTCGACCTACGCCGCCGTTCTCCAGACCCTTCGGGATCGTGAGTACGTCAAAATCGAAAAAAAGCGGCTGCAGCCGGAGGACAAGGGGCGCCTCGTCACCGGCTTCTTGGAGAGCTTCTTCCGGCGCTACGTCGAGTACGATTTCACGGCCGACCTCGAAGGCCAGCTCGATCGGGTCTCCAACGCCGAGATCGACTGGCGAGCGGTGCTGCGCGACTTCTGGAAGGACTTCTCCGCGGCGATCGGGGAGACCAAGGAACTGCGCGTCACCGACGTGCTGGAGGCGCTCAACGGCTTGCTCGGTCCGCACATCTTCCCCGACCGGGGCGACGGCGCGAACCCGCGCACCTGCACGGTCTGCGGCACCGGCCAGCTCTCGTTGAAGCTCGGCAAGTTCGGCGCCTTCATCGGCTGTTCGAACTACCCGGAGTGCAAGTACACCCGCCAGCTCTCGGCCTCGGGCGTCGACGGCGACGGGGACGGCTCCTCGGGCGAGGGCGGCCAGCCGGGCGTCCGGGTGCTGGGCGACGATCCCGTGACCGGCATGCCGGTGACGATCCGCGACGGGCGTTTCGGGCCGTTCGTCCAGCTCGGCGAAGCCTCCACGGAGAAGGACGTGGCGAAGCCGAAGCGCTCTTCGCTGCCGAAGGGGCTCTCGCCCTCCTCGGTCGATCTGGACAAGGCGCTCGCCCTGCTGTCGCTGCCGCGCGAGGTGGCACGCCACCCCGAGACCGGCGAGCCGATCCTGGCCAATCTCGGCCGGTTCGGGCCCTACGTGCAGCACGGAAAGACCTACGCCAATCTCGGCAAGGACGACGACGTGCTGGAGGTCGGTGCCAACCGGGCCATCGACCTGATCGTCGCCAAGGAACAGGGCGGCGGCCGCGGCCGGGCTGCCGCCGATCCGGGGCGGCCGCTCGGCAAGGACGAGACGAGCGGGCGGGACCTCGTGGTCAAGGCCGGCAAGTATGGCCCCTACGTCACCGATGGCGAGGTCAATGCGACGTTGCCGAAGACGATGAATTCCGAGGCCCTGACCCTCGACGAGGCGATCGCGCTGGTGAACGCCAAGCGGGCGTCGGGCGGGGGTAAGCCGGCCAAGCGGAGCTCGGCCCGGAAGGCGCCGGCGCGGGCCGCGGCGGCCGACAAGAAGCCGGCGGCGAAGAAGGCCCCTGCGAAGAAGCCGGCGGCCAAGAAGAGTCCGGCGAAGAAATCGGGCGCTGGCTGACGGCCGCGCCCGATCCCGGCGAAGAATTGGCGCGCTGTCCTCGCGTTATGCCAGATAGGTGATGGTCGCCGCCAGGGCGGTGGCGACGGTCGCCAGCGCGATGGTCAGGCCGTTCACGAGAAAGCGGGCGGGCGGCACGGACACCGCCTCCTCGATGCACCCGAACGCCGTGCCGGCGGCGTGCTCGAAACGGATCAGGGTGAGGCGGCGGGCCTCGATCGCGGCGTTGCTCATCGACGGCGGCTCCCGGACCACGGTCAAGCTCTTTCCCGATCAAACGCGGCCGGGGCCGCGCGGTTCCGATCCGGGCGACAGCTGAGAAAGCCTTAACCCACGATTGTGCAACGTAGCGATGACGGCTCCATCGCGCCGAACTGGCGACGCCCCTCGCTCGCGGCGGCGCAGCATGCGATGATACGGCGGTTCGGCGACGCACCGAACGCCCTGGATGTTTCTGTTTTGTTCCGCTATGATGCGGGGATGAAGGCGCATGCTGCACGCTCCCAGGCCGGTCCGGCCGACACCCGTCCGCATGATACCGAGCCGGCCAGCGTGCCGCGTTCGCGGAGGCCGCGCGTGAGCGATCCGGCACGCGAGCTGTTCGGCCCCGGCGCGAAGCCGCCTGCCGCGCGTCCGGCGGAGCCGCGGCGGCGGCTCGCGGAATCGGCTTCGGTCCCGACCATCGCGGCGGCCGAGCCCGAGGCCGGCTACACCGCCTCCGACATCGAGGTGCTGGAGGGGCTTGAGCCGGTCCGGCGCCGGCCCGGCATGTATATCGGTGGCACCGACGAGCGGGCACTGCATCACCTCTTCGCCGAGGTGATCGACAATTCCATGGACGAGGCGGTGGCCGGCCATGCCAGCTTCATCGAGGTCGAGCTGGAGGAATCCGGCTCCCTCGTGATCACCGACAACGGCCGCGGCATCCCGGTGGATCCGCACCCGAAATTCCCCGGCAAGTCGGCGCTCGAAGTCATCATGACGACGCTGCATGCGGGCGGAAAATTCGACTCGAAGGTCTACGAGACCTCCGGCGGCCTGCACGGCGTCGGCATCTCGGTGGTCAACGCCCTGTCCGACCTCCTCGAGGTCGAGGTCGCCCGCAACCAGACCCTCTACCGCCAGACGTTCTCGCGCGGCCATGCCCAGGGGGCGCTGGAACTCGTCGGCCGGGTGCAGAACCGGCGTGGCACCCGGGTGAGGTTCCATCCCGATGCCGAGATCTTCGGCTCGCTGAAGTTCGACCCGCGCCGCCTGTTCAAGATGGCGCGCTCGAAGGCCTACCTGTTCGGCGGCGTCGAGATCCGCTGGCGCTGCGCCCCGGCCCTGCTCGAAGGCCTCGAGGGCGTGCCGGCCGAGGCGGTGCACCGGTTCCCGGACGGGCTGCGCGACTACCTGGCCCGGGACATCGAGGGCAAGGATCTGGTGACCGAGGCGATGTTCACCGGGAAGGTGACCAAGCCCGGCTCCCACGGCTCGCTCGAATGGGCGGTGGCCTGGATGGTCGCGGAGGACGGCTTCTCGCATTCCTATTGCAACACCATCCCGACGCCCGAGGGCGGCACCCACGAGGCGGGCTTAAGGGTCGCGCTGCTGCGGGGCCTGCGCGAGCACGCCGAGCGCGTGAACCAGGCCAAGCGCATGACCGCGGTGACCACCGACGACGTCATGGCGACCTGCGCGTCCATGCTCTCGGTGTTCATCCGCGAGCCGGAATTCCAGGGCCAGACCAAGGACAAGCTCGCCACCGTGGAGGCCCAGCGCATCGTCGAGACGGCGGTGCGCGACGCCTTCGACCATTGGCTCGCCGGCTCCCCGGCCCAGGCCAACAAGCTGCTCGACTGGGTGATCGACCGGGCCGAGGAGCGGCTGCGCCGGCGCCAGGAGAAGGAGGTCGCCCGCAAGAGCGCGACCCGCAAGCTGCGCCTGCCCGGCAAGCTGGCGGATTGCTCGGCCGCCGGCACCGCCGGCTCGGAGATCTTCATCGTCGAGGGCGATTCCGCCGGCGGCTCGGCCAAGCAGGCCCGCGACCGGACCACCCAGGCGATCCTGCCCCTGCGCGGCAAGATCCTCAACGTCGCCTCGGCCTCCCGGGACAAGCTCGGCGCCAACCAGCTGATCTCGGACCTGACGCTGGCGCTCGGCTGCGGTACGGGCTCGGCCTTCCGCGAGACGGATCTGCGCTACGACAAGGTGATCATCATGACGGACGCCGACGTCGACGGCGCCCACATCGCGTCGCTGCTGATCACGTTCTTCTACCGGCAGATGCCCAAGCTGATCGACCGCGGCCATCTCTACCTGGCGATCCCGCCGCTCTACCGGCTGCAGCAGGGCTCCAAGGTGGCCTATGCGCGGGACGACGCCGACCGGGAGCGGATCACCAAGACGGTGTTCAAGGGCGGCAAGGTCGAGATCGGGCGCTTCAAGGGCCTGGGCGAGATGATGCCGGCCCAGCTCAAGGAAACCACCATGGACCCGAAGAAGCGCACGCTCCTGCGGGTCGCGATCCTCGACGAGGCCCGGGAATCGACCGGCGACACGGTGGAACGCCTGATGGGCAACAAGCCGGAGGCCCGCTTCGCCTTCATCAGCGAGCGCGCGGCCTTCGCCGAGGGGGCGGATCTGGATATCTGAAGCGGCGGGGCGCCCGCGGGACTGCGCTCCGTCATTGCGAGCGCAGCGAAGCAACCCAGTTTGGCGCTACGTTTTTCCAGGTCACGCTACCCTGGGTTGCTTCGCTGCGCTTGCAATGACGGCGCGGAAATCGTGGACTGACTTTGAAGCGGCGCGCCTGGATCGCAACCGCATCCAGTCCGGTGCTGGTCAAGCTAATCTGCCGCCATCGCCTTGGCCGGATCGAAGGGGTGGGCGGCCGCCACCGTATCCTTGCTCATGTTGAGCACGGCGGAGAAGCGGTCCCCGCCCGGCCGCAGCACCAGGGCATCAGGCTCCACGGCGATGCGCTTGCTGCCGAGGCCCAGGACACCCCCGACATCCAGCACCACGGCTTTCAGGGCGCCGCCATCGGCGATCAGCAGGTCGTCGATCGTGCCGACATTGTCGCCGGCCGGGTTGCGCACCACGACGCCGATCATCTTGGAGGCCATGAAGGAGGCCGGCTTCAGGCCCTGCCGTTTGGTTGCGGCCTCGGCGCTGGCTGCGGCCATCAGCCGGCCGCCGTCACCGCCACCGGTCGACGTGCCGGGGCCGGTGCCGGGCAGCACCGTCTTGTTGCCGATCACGCTGGCGTCCTGGGCCCGGGCCGGAAGCCCGCCCAAGGCAAGAAGCGCCAGCGGGAGGAGAAAGGTCTTGTGCATCGGGGATCGCTCCGGCGCAGCCGAGCCATCCGCGCGCCGTCGGTGAAAAGCCTCCGTGCCGGTGGCTGTTCCCGTCGCTCCTGTCGCACCGGGCCCTCGGAACGGCAAAGGGCCCGACCTTGCGGCCGGGCCCTTCAGCGGGGCGGCGCCAGCGGGGCTGGCGCCGCCGGTCGGTCTTAGTACGAGCCGAACTTGTAGTTCAGGCCGGCGCGGACGACGGCGAACTCGGTGTTCGCGGCGGCGCCGTTGAGGTAGGCGGTGCCGTTCGGGGCAAGGATGTTGCTGTAGTACACGCCGCCGGCGGTGTTCTTCTGGCGGTCGAGGTTCACGTACAGACCTTCGACCTTCAGGGTCACGGCCGAGGACTTGAAGAAGTTCAGGAACGAGTCGGTGGGCAGGGCGTACTCGAGACCGCCGCCGACGGCGTAGCCGGAGCGGAAGCTGTCGCGGAAGCGGTTGCCAGCGAAGTTCTGGTCATCCTGGCCCGAGCCATAGGCGTAACCGCCGGTGGCGTACACGAGGGTCCGGTCGAAGGCGTAGCCGAGGCGGCCGCGCACGGTGCCGAAGTAGTCGAGGCCGTTGCCGCTGGTGGCGACGAAGGCGCGGGACCCGAAAGCGCCACCCGGGTTGCCCGTGACGCCGTAGTTCAGGGTGCCGTTGGCGCGGCGGGCGAAGTCGACGTACTGGGCGTCAGCCTCGATGCCGACCACGATGCCGGAGCCCGGCGTGAACTGGTAGTTGTAGCCGATCTGCGCGCCGCCGGTGAAGCCGTCGTTGTTGCTGCGGTTGTTGACGCTGACGATGGCGTTGGTGGTCGGCGAATTGATCAGCGAGCCGGCCGGGAGGGCGTAGTTGGTGGTGTTGCGGCTGCTGGCGTCGAAGCCGTAGCCGGCGTTCACGCCGACGTAGAAACCGGTCCAGGTGAACACCGGCACCGGCGTGAACACCGGCGGCGGCGCAGCGCGACGCGGCAGGTCAGCCGCAGACGCGGCGACAGTCATGCCGGCGAGAACGGTCGATGCAAGAAGAACGTTTTTCATGGTGCCATAGGTCCTGGGGTTGGCTTGAGCCGGCTGCCTTCTAGGCGCTCTGGATCGGCGGGTCTGTCGCTTTCCTGCAACAAGCTCGTCGAGACTAGCCCGATCTCGTCAACGAAAGGTGAAGGTTACGCGCACACATTCCCGTCCTGCGCGCGGAACTGTGTATCAGAAGCTGCAGCGTCACTCTGATAAAGACTGAAGATTATTCAGACTCCTTTATCGCGCGGCCGTGGGAACTGGCCGATTCGGCATCGGCATTGATCGCGATCCCGTGATCGGGCGCCGACGGCGGGGTTATAGTGTGGTTCGCTTCGGGCATCCGTGTCCCGGCTCGCGTAAGCCGGTGGTTAACTGCGTTCCCTTTAAGGAGCTGTATCGCCCGTCGCCGGCTCCTCGGCCGGCCGAGAGGATTGGCCATGCTCCCGCCCGCCGAGCGGACCCAGAAAGCGTTCGGGACCCGCCGGCCCCCGATCGCGATGGATATGACCGCATCGTCGGATCGGGTCGCGCGGGCGCCGGACCGGCCCGCGGGATCGCTGGCTTGGGCTTTGCGCATCTCGGCCGTTGTCGGGCTGTTCGCGATTTTCGCGACGCATCAGCTCGCCCGGCTGAGCCGGACCGATCCGGCTCCGGCCCAGTTCGCCCTGGGCGGTCGGGCGCTCCCGGTCGATCCGGAGACGACCGGGTCGGTGACGCCGTCGGGCGCCGCGCGGGCGACGCGTCTCGATCCTTGCCTCTTGCCCGCCCTGGACCGCCAGCACCCCTGATCCCTGTGCGTGGGACCCGGCTGCGCGCATTGCGAGATTGACAAGCCGCGCCAAGCCCCTAACTGACATGCCCATGCGCCCCGCGGCCACGGGAGCGTACGTGCGCCTTATGAGAGCCCTCCCGAGCCGTTGCCGCGACGGTGTCCATCGCGCCGGCCGGGCGCGCAACGGTTCCTGAACGCAGATGCCTTTTTCCGACCTGGGACTGAGCGAGAAAGTCCTGAAAGCCGTCGAGACGGCGGGTTACACCGAGCCGACGCCGATCCAGGCCCAGGCCATTCCCCATGTGCTGGCACGCCGGGACGTCCTCGGCATCGCCCAGACCGGCACCGGCAAGACCGCGGCGTTCACGCTGCCGATGCTGACGCTGCTGGAGAATGGCCGCGCGCGCGCCCGGATGCCCCGCACGCTGATCCTCGAGCCGACCCGCGAGCTGGCGGCGCAGGTGGTCGAGAATTTCGACCGCTACGGCACCAACCACAAGCTCAATGTCGCGCTGATCATCGGCGGCGTGTCCTTCGCGGACCAGGACGCCAAGCTCACCCGCGGCACCGACGTGCTGATCGCGACGCCGGGCCGGCTCCTCGACCATTTCGAGCGCGGCAAGCTGCTGCTCACCGGGGTCGAGTTGCTGGTAATCGACGAGGCCGACCGCATGCTCGACATGGGGTTCATCCCCGATATCGAGCGCATCGTGAAGATGGTGCCGTTCACCCGGCAGACGTTGTTCTTCTCGGCCACCATGCCGCCGGAGATCGAGCGGCTGGCCGACATGTTCCTGCACAACCCGCAGCGGATCGAAGTCGCGCGGCCGGCCTCCACGGCGTCGACCATCACGCAGCGGCTGGTCGCGGTCGGGTCCGAGGGGCATGCCAAGCGCGAGCGCCTGCGCAGCCTGATCCGCGGCGAAGCCGAACTCAACAACGCGATCATCTTCTGCAACCGCAAGCGCGACGTGGCGCTGCTGCAGAAGTCGCTCGTCAGTCACGGCTTCGACGCCGCGGCGCTCCACGGCGACATGGACCAGCGGGCGCGCACCACGGCGCTCGATGCCTTCCGCGCCGGTGAGACCGCCCTGCTGGTCGCCAGCGACGTGGCGGCGCGCGGCCTCGACATCCCGGCGGTGAGCCACGTCTTCAACTTCGACATCCCGCATCACCCGGAGGATTACGTCCACCGGATCGGCCGCACCGGCCGGGCGGGTCGGAGCGGCGCTGCCTACACCCTGGTCGCGCCCGGGGACGATCGCTCGCTCGGCGCCATCGAGGCGCTGATCGGGCAGCCGATTCCCTGGCTGGACGGCGACCTGTCCACGGTCTCCGATGACGCGTCCGCCGATACCGGCACGCGCCATCGCGGCCGGTCGGGCGAGGGACGCGGCGGGCGCCGCGCGGGCAAGTCCGAGGGGCGCGCATCCGAGAAGCGTGCGTCCGAAGGCCGGGCGGTCGAGGGCAGGGCTGCGGACGGCAAGGCTGCGGACGGCAAGGCGTCGTCCGAAGGCAGGCCCGAGGCTCGGTCGACCGAGACCCGATCGTCCGAGGCGCGGTCCGAAAGCCGGTCCAGCGGGCGCGGTTCCGGCGAGGCTGGGGGCCGTCAGCGGTCCCGTGGCGGTTCCGCCGGCGCGCGGGCGGAGGGCCGTCCGGCCCCGCGTCCCGAGCCCGTGCGCGAGGAGCGGGTGCGTGAGGAGCGCGGCCGCCGCAACGAGCCCGACGGCGATACGCCGATCGGTCTCGGCTCACATGTTCCGGCCTTCTTGCTTCGACCAGTCTTGGCAAAGAAAGAGAAGTAACGTCGGGCTTAACGTTCCGGCTACGAACACGCACTAGACTGGTTTTGGGCCGTGTTTAGTAATCCACCGGCGGCCCCGGACCGTGGGTTACAGATGAGCCAGGAGACCCATTCGGATCGCGATCGCAGCTTCGCCCTGGCGAAGCGGGCCCACGATCTGATCCGCGATTACGGTCCCTCGGCGACGCCCCGCGCCTACGCGGTGTGGTACGCCTACGTGTCGGGCGAGCTGCCGCTGCTGGGCGACTCGGTCAAGCGTCTGACCACGCAGAACGGCAGCCTCACGGACGCCGATATCGACGACCTCCACGAGACCTATCTCGACGGCCGGCTGCTCGCGAGCGCGACCGGTGACGTCAGCCGCGGCATGCTCGACGAGATCGCCGCGGTGACCGAGATCCTCGACCTGTCGCTCGGCTCGACCGCGCAGTACGGCGAGGCCTTGCGCGCGCTCGCGCAGGATCTGGCGCAGGAGGGCCTGCCGACCCGGGCGCGACTCGGCGAGATCGTCTCGACCCTGGTCTCCACCACCCGCGAGGTCGTGGTGAACAACCGGGTCCTCGAGGCGCGGATGCGCGAGACCCGCAGCGAGATCGAGACCCTGCGCGAGAAGCTGGAGGCGAGCCGGCTGGAGAGCCTGACCGACGCGCTGACCGGGCTGGCGAACCGCAAGCATTTCGAGGAGATGCTGCAGGCGTCCCTGGAGGCCGCCCGGCTCGGGGCCACCCCGATGAGCCTGATCGTCCTGGACATCGATTTCTTCAAGCGCTTCAACGACCTCTACGGCCATCTCACGGGCGATCAGGTCCTGCGGCTGGTGGCCATCGTCATGCGCGAGAATGCCGGCAAGCAGGCGCTGCTCGCCCGGTTCGGCGGCGAGGAATTCGGCATCGTTCTGCCCGGCGCCGACCGCGCTCTGGCCCGGCAGATGGCCGAGACGATCCGGGCCAGCGTGATGGGGCGGGAGCTAATCAAGCGCTCGACCGGCGAGTCGCTCGGCAAGGTCACGGTCTCGCTCGGCGTCGCGGTGCTGCACGCCAGCGACAGCCCGGCCTCGCTCCTGGAGCGGGCGGATCTGTGCATGTTCGCGGCCAAGCGCGCCGGCCGGAACCGCATCGTGGACGACGCGGCCGAGGCGCTCCCGCACGTCGCCTGACGCGCGGCGTCAGACCCGCGCCGGGATCCGGTCTTCCGAGACCGGCGTGATCGCCACCGATTCGCCGCAGCCGCAGGCCGAGGTCTGGTTCGGGTTGTTGAACACGAACTGCGAGGCGAGCTTGTTGGTGGTGAAGTCCATCTCGGTGCCGAGCAGGAACAGCACCGCCTTGGGATCGACGAACACCCGGACGCCGCGATCCTCGACCACGTCCTCACCGGGCTTGGCCGCCTCGGCATATTCCATCGTGTAGGACATGCCGGCGCAGCCGCCGTTCCGGACGCCGACCCGCAGGCCCGCGATCGGCCGGTCGGCATCCGCCATAATCGCCTTGATCCGCTCGGCCGCGCGATCGGTCAGCGAAAGAACCTTGAAGCCAGCAAACATCGTCACCCTCCCGCCCATCCGGGTTCAAGGCCCGGGAGCGCGCATTCTGACAGGCACAAGATAAGCATCCGTCGCCCCCCGGTCCACTCCGGCCGGGCCACAGGGCCGCGGCATTCGGCGCGTCAGGCGGTTTCGCCTGCCAGCCGCGCGAAGGTGGCGAGATCGACGTTGCCGCCGCTGATCACCACGCCGACGCGTTTGGCCCTCACGTCGACCAGCCCGTGCAGCACCGCCGCCGCCGCCAGGCAGCCGGTCGGCTCGACCAGAAGCTTCATCCGCTCGGCGAAGAACCGCATGGTCGCGACGAGCTGGGCGTCCGAGACCGTGAGGATGTCGGCCACGTCCCGGCGGATGATCGCGAAGGTGAGGTCGCCGAGTGCCGTCGATTGCGCCCCGTCCGCGATGGTCCGGGGCACCGGGATGGTGACGACCTGTCCGGAGCGGAACGATTGCTGCCCGTCATTGCCCGCCTCCGGCTCGACGCCGAGCACCCGGCAGCCGGGCGACAGGGCGGCGGCGGCGAGCGCGCAGCCCGCGAGCTGGCCGCCGCCGCCCAGGCACGCCACCAGCACGTCGAGGGGGCCGGCCTCCTCGATCAGCTCCTGCGCCAGGGTCCCCTGCCCGGCGATCACGTCCGGATGGTTGAACGGCGGGATCACCGTCATGCCCCGGGGCTCGGCGAGCTCGCGCCCGAGCGCCTCGCGATCCTGGCTGTAGCGATCGTACAGCACGACCTCGGCGCCGTAGCCCCGGGTCGCGGCGATCTTGGCGGCGGGCGCGTCGGACGGCATGACGATGGTCGCCGGGATGCCGAGCAGCTGGCTCGCCAGGGCGATCGCCTGGGCGTGGTTGCCCGAGGAGAACGACAGCACCCCGCGGGAACGCACCGCCTCCGGCAGGGCGCTGATCGCGTTGTAGGCCCCGCGGAACTTGAAGGCCCCGCCCCGCTGCAGGTTCTCGGCCTTGAAGACCAGCTTTGCGCCGGTCATCGCGTCCGCGGTGCGCGAGGTCAGCACCGGGGTGCGATGCGCGACCCCGGCGATGCGCTCGGCCGCCCGGGCGACATCCGCGTAGGTCGGCAGGGCCTTCAGCGCCTGCATGTCTGCTTGCTCCGGCATCGTGTCCCAAACCGCTCCTGCCTGGCGATCATACGCGATCGGGCCCGGCGCCGCGGTCCCGATCGGACGCACGCCGTTCCCGGGCCGCCCCTCCCGTCGGCGGCCAGCCTCCGAGTCGGGGCAGAGTCATAGGCAGGATTCGCACCCGGCGCATCCAGGGGATTTGCAGGCCAAGCGGAGCCATTCGTTGGCCCGCCGCTTGTATCCCTGGACTCGGTCGGGGGAAGCGGAGCCATGCAGAGGGACGCGAAGATCCGGATCGCCTCACCACGCGGCCAGACCCGCGGTTCCGCGGAGGCCCGATGAGCGACAGGTTGCGCGATCGACGGGCCGGCGACGAGGCGACGGAGGTGACCTTCCGCGGACGCGGGCTCGCGCTGCGGTCCGGGGGCCGGCTGATCCTGCTGGTCTGCCCACTCTGCTCGCAGCGCAATGCCAGCCGCGGCGCCGAGCGGGGCATCTGCGAATGGTGCGCCTATGTCCCCTCGCAGGACCAGGCCGAGCCAGTGGAGCGCGGGGCCGGGTGAACCTGCGGGCGCGGGCGGCGCCCCAAATCCGGGCTGCGCAACCCAGCACGCGGGGGTGATACGGTCGGAGGACCGGGTTCCCCAGGTGCGGACGAGCCCCCGTGCCGGGTCTTCGCTGTCCAGTACGCGTCCATCGCGCTTGCCGTGATGCCGGGACGCGCGCGTGAGCGGCGTCCGCGAGACCGGCACGTTTATCGCCACCCGAGAGTTCGCAAGATGCGTACTATTAGTGGTTGCAAAATTCGATCGATCTTTGGATTATCGATGAGAGGGCTGCCGACCGGGAGGTTTCATGCAACCGTCGGAATGCTGCATCTTTCGCATGATCATCGCGTCCGTGATCGGAAGCGCCATTACGCTCGTTCTGGTCCGGGGCTTCGACCCCTGGGCCCTGGTGCTGATCCCCATCGGGGGCAGTGTCGCGACCTTGTTCGTGATCGCCCTGTTCCAGGCCGTAAGCCTCGCCCTGACGGCCCGGTCGCGCCAGAACACCGAGTCGCCGACCTAGCGGCGGGTTGAGCGGGCCTTTTCAGCCACGACTTCTCCTCAGAGCGGGTGTTCCCACCCTCACCCTCATCCTGAGATGCCGGAGCGAGGCGGAGGCCTCGGAGGAGCCCTCTAGCCGGCCGCGCGATCCCTGGAGGGCCTCTTCGAGGCCCAACGATCTGCGATCGCCGGGCACCTCAGGATGAGGGGAGAGGTTGGGATTTTTGGAGTGCTCGCAGCAGCAATCGTCCTTGAGAGGGGAGCTCAGCGCTCCCGGAGCACGATGTGTCCCTGAGCTGCTTCAAGCGCGGGCCGGACGAGCCGCCCCGCGCCGTAGCGGTCTCAGCTGTGGATCACCTTGCCATACGCGTCGAGCACGCTCTCGTGCATCATCTCGCTGAGCGTCGGGTGCGGGAACACCGTGTGCATCAGCTCCTCCTCAGTGCTTTCGAGGTTCATCGCCACCACGTAGCCTTGGATCAGCTCGGTGACCTCGGCGCCGACCATGTGGGCGCCGAGCAGCTGGCCGGTCTTGGCGTCGAACACCGTCTTGACCAGGCCGTCCGGCTCGCCCAGCGCGATCGCCTTGCCGTTGCCCGCGAACGGGAAGCGGCCGACCTTCACGGCGAAGCCCAGCTCCTTGGCCTTGGCCTCGGTGAGCCCGACGCTGGCGATCTGCGGCTGGCAATAGGTGCAGCCCGGGATCTTGGCCTTGTCCATCGGGTGGGTGTGCAGGCCCTTGATGGTCTCGACGCAGATGACGCCCTCGTGCTCGGCCTTGTGGGCGAGCATCGGCGGGCCGGCGACGTCGCCGATGGCGTAGAGGCCGGGCACGTTGGTCCGGCCGAGCCCGTCGGTGACGACGATGCCCCGGTCGATCGTCACTCCGAGCTTTTCGAGGCCGATATTGTCGATGTTGCCGACCACGCCCACCGCCGAGATCAGTTTCTCGGCCGTGATGGTTTGTGATGTGCCGTCGCCGCCCTCGATCGTGGCGGTGACGGTGTCAGCGCCCTTCTCGACCTTGGTCACCTTGGCGCCGGTGAGGATCTTGATGCCCTGCTTCTCGAAGCGCTTGCGGGCGATGCCGGCGATCTCGGCATCCTCCACGGGCAGGATCTGCGGCAGCAGCTCCACCACGGTCACCTCGGCGCCCATGGTCCGGTAGAACGAGGCGAACTCGATGCCGATCGCGCCCGAGCCCATGACGAGCAGGCTCTTGGGCATGGTCTCGGGGACCATGGCTTCGTAATAGGTCCAGATCTGCTTCTTGTCGGGCTCGATCCCGGGGATCGCCCGGGGCCGCGCGCCGGTGGCCACGATGATGTGCTTGGCCTGGTAGCTCCCGGCGCCCTTGGCGCCCTTCGGAGCCTCGGCGCGCGTCGACTCCTTGACGGTGACCTGGCCGGGCTGGTTGCCCTTGGCGACGCTGTCGACCGACGCCTCGCCCCAGATCACGTCGACCTTGTTCTTCTTGAGCAGCATGCCGACGCCGCCGTTGAGCCGGCCCGAGACGCCGCGCGAGCGCTTCACGATGGCGGCCGTGTCGAACGACACCTCCTTGGCCGACAGGCCGTAATCGGAGGCGTGCTGCATGTAGTGGTAGATCTCGGCCGAGCGCAGCAGCGCCTTGGTGGGGATGCAGCCCCAGTTCAGGCAGATGCCGCCCAGGTGTTCCCGGTCCACCACCGCGGTCTTGTAGCCGAGCTGCGCCGCCCGGATCGCCGTGACGTAGCCGCCGGGCCCGGCGCCGATGATGAGGATGTCGTAGGTGTCGGACATTGCGTGCTCCGGCTCAGACCAACATGCCCATCGGGTTCTCGATCAGCCCCTTGAAGGCCGCGATCAGCTCCGCGCCGAGCGCGCCGTCGAGGACGCGGTGGTCGCAGGACAGGGTGGCGGTCATCACCTGCGCCACCACGGGGGCGCCGTCCTTGACGACGACCCGCTTCTCGCCGGCGCCCACCGCCAGGATGCTCGATTGCGGCGGGTTGATCACCGCGGTGAAGTGCTTGATCCCGAACATGCCGAGGTTGGACACCGAGGTGACGCCGCCCTGGTACTCTTCGGGCTTCAGCTTCTTCGCACGCGCCCGGGCGGCGAAGTCCTTCATCTCCTTGGAGATGGTCGAGAGCGTCTTCTCGTCGGCCCGGCGGATCACCGGGGTGAACAGGCCGCCGTCGATCGCCACCGCGACCCCGACCTCGGCCTGCTTGAAGCGCAGCACCCGGTCCTCGGCCCAGACCGCGTTGGCGGCGGGCACGCGGGTGAGCGCCAGGCCCATCGCCTTGATGACGAAGTCGTTCACCGAGAGCTTGAAGGCCGGCTTGCCGTCCTTGTCCTTGCCCGCGGAGGCGTTGAGCGTCTCGCGGAGCTTCATCAGCGCGTCGAGCTCGCAATCCACCGTGAGGTAGAAGTGCGGGGCCACCTGCATCGCCTCGGTGAGGCGCTTGGCGATGGTCTTGCGCATGCCGTCCAGCGGCACCTCCTCGTAGAAGCCCTTGGCGTAGAAGCCCCGGACCTGATCGAGGGTGAGCCCGGCCGGCGCCCCGCCCGCCGGCGCCGCCTTCGGAGCCGGCGCGGCCGCCTTGGGCGCTTCCGCAGCGGCCTGCGGTGCCGGCGCCTTGGTGCCGCCCGAGGCCTTGGCGGCCTGGACGTCCCGGGCGATGATCCGCCCGTGCGGGCCGCTGCCCGACACGGCGGCGAGATCGACGCCCTCCTGCTTGGCGATCCGGCGCGCGAGCGGCGAGGCGAACACCCGTCCGCCGTCGCCCTGCGGCGGCTTCGCCGGTCCGCCGGGCTGCGCGCCCTCCGGCGCCTCGTTCACCCGCCCGTAGGACATGTGGCCGCCGCCGGGCGTGGTGTTCTGGTCGGCCGGTGCCGGCGCGGCGATGGATGTCGGCTGCGACGGCGCCTCGGCCTTGGCCTCCGGCGCGGCCTTGCCGCCGCCGGCACCCGCGGCCTGGACGCTCGAGGGATCCTCGCCCTCCTGGGCGATCACCGCGATCAGGTCGTTGACCGGCACGTCGGCGGTGCCTTCGGGCACGACGATCTTGGCGAGCACGCCCTCGTCGATGGCCTCGACCTCCATGGTCGCCTTGTCGGTCTCGATCTCGGCAAGGACATCGCCGGACTTTACGGCGTCGCCCTCCTTCTTCAGCCACTTGGCGAGGTTGCCCTTCTCCATGGTCGGCGAGAGGGCGGGCATGAGCACGTTGATCGGCATGGCATCAGGTCTCGGGCAAGGCCGGGGCGGCCGGATCGTCGAAGGGAAACAGGTCGTCGAGGGGGAACGGCACGGCATCGAAGGGCGGCAGCGCGACGGTCTCGCCGCGCTGCACGGTGTCTACGAGGAGCCAGTAACCGTCCGCGAGGGCGAAGCCTTCGAGCACCCCCTCGGCTGGATCGAGCAGCCAGAGAAACGCGACTCCGGCCTCCCCATAGATGCGGCGCTTGCGGCCGCGATCGAGGCGGATCGTGGAGGGCGAGAGGATCTCGCACACCCAATCCGGCGGCGTTTCGATGAAGGCAGCCGTGGGTTCGGTCGGCATCCGCCTGCGACGCCATCCCGCGAGATCGGGCACCACCACCTGAGGGCCGAAGTGAAGCTCCGGCTTGCTCATGTAGATCCAGGCATCCGGATCGTCGCGTCTGCGGGGCGTGCGCGAACCCAGGGTCGCCGCCAGCGAGAAAGCGGCTGCGCTCTGTAAGGGTGGCAGTGGCCTGTGCGTCTCCAGCACCCCATCGATGATCTCGGCGACGAGATGCTCCGGCACCGCCATGAGATCCGCGTAGGTCGCCTGCCGGACAGCCGCCTCAGCCATGGTCGGCACCATCGTTAGTTGAAGCCGCCGGGGTCGAGCCCCTCGGCCTCCCAGCCGGCGCGGATGCGCTCGAACGCCTCCTCCTCCGACATGTCGGTCTCCAGCGCGTAGGCGCGGGCCGCCTGCCGGCCGAGGTCGATCAGCAGCCGGCCCCAGGTCGCGGGGTCGTCGAAGGAGCGGCGCAGGGCGACGCTGACGGCGCCGTCCACCACGGCGGCGCGCAGCACCTCGATGCCGCCCTGCGCGCGCGCGTCCGGCGGGATGGCGAGTTCGACGAAGTCCTGTGTGGGATCCTGGCTCATGGCGCGCCGGCTGGTCTCCGAACCCGGACGGGGCGGGATGACGGGGCGGCTTGTCCGCCCGCGACGCCCGTCACTTGTAGCAGACGCTCTTGGCCGCCTCGACGACCTCGGCCACGTTCGGCAGGGCGAGCTTCTCGAGGTTGGCTGCGTAGGGCATCGGCACGTCCTTGCCGGTGATGCGCAGGACCGGGGCGTCGAGATAGTCGAAGGCGTCGACCATCAGGCGGGCGACGATCTCGGCGCCGATGCCGGATTGCGGGAACCCCTCCTCCACGGCGATGCAGCGGCCGGTCTTCTTGACCGAGCGCACCACCGTCTCCGAATCCATCGGCCGGATCGTGCGCAGGTCGATCACCTCGGCCTCGATGCCCTCGTCGGCCAGGATCTGCGCGGCCTTGAGCGCGTAGGTCATGCCGATCGCGAAGGACACGATGGTCACGTCCTTGCCGGTGCGGTGGACCCGCGCCTTGCCGATCGGCAGCACGAAGTCGTCGAGCTGCGGCACCGGGAAGGACTGGCCGTACAGGATCTCGTTCTCGAGGAAGATGATCGGGTTCGGATCGCGGATCGCGGCCTTGAGCAGGCCCTTGGCGTCCGAGGCCGTGTAGGGGGCGATCACCTTCAGGCCCGGCACGTTCGAGTACCAGGCGGCGTAATCGTGGCTGTGCTGGGCGCCGACCCGGGCGGCGGCGCCGTTGGGGCCGCGGAACACGATCGGGCAGCCGAGCTGGCCGCCGGACATGTACAGGGTCTTGGCCGCCGAGTTGATGATGTGGTCGATCGCCTGCATGGCGAAGTTGAAGGTCATGAACTCGACGATCGGCTTCAGGCCCGAGAGCGCCGCGCCGACGCCGATGCCGGCGAAGCCGTGCTCGGTGATCGGGGTGTCGACCACCCGCTTGGCGCCGAATTCCTGCAGCAAACCTTGCGTGATCTTGTAGGCGCCCTGATACTCGGCGACCTCTTCGCCCATGACGAAGACGTCGCCGTCTCGGCGCATCTCCTCGGCCATGGCGTCGCGCAGGGCCTCGCGCACCGTGGTGGTGACCATCGGGGTGTTGGCCGGGAACTCCTCCATCACCGGCTCGTCGGCCTTGTTGGTGATGACGGCCGGCGCCGCCGGGGCCTTCTGCGCATCCTCGCCGGATTTCGACGCCGGGGCCGGCTTGTCGGCCATCCCCTCGGCCTGCATGTCCGGGGTCGGGGCCGGATGGCCACCGGCGCCGTTGGGCTTCGGCGTGCCGCCGGATTGCACGCTCGCCGGGTCCTCGCCCTCGCCGGCGATGATGGCGATCGGCGTGTTGACCGCGACGCCCTCGGTGCCCTCCGCGATCAGGATCTTGGCGAGCACGCCCTCGTCGATGGCCTCGACCTCCATGGTCGCCTTGTCGGTCTCGATCTCGGCGAGCACGTCACCGGATTTGACCGGATCGCCTTCTTTCTTCAGCCACTTGGCGAGCTTGCCCTCCTCCATGGTGGGGGAGAGGGCGGGCATCAGGATGTCGATCGCCATGCTCAGCTCTGCGGTCGTCTTTTCGGTAGGGGCGGCCAGTGTTTCGGGAACGCGCTAGGCGTGCGCATCCAGGAGGATGTCGGTCCACAGCTCGGCGGGATCCGGCTCGGGATCGTTGGTGGCGAACTCGGCCGCTGCGTTCACCGTCTCGCGGACCTTGGCGTCGGTCGCCTTGATCTCCGCCTCCGGCACCCCGTGCAGCTCGATCAGGCGCTTGCGCACCATCTCGATCGGATCGTGCTCGTCGCGCATCTTCGAGACCTCGTCCTTGGTCCGGTACTTGGCCGGATCGGACATGGAGTGGCCGCGATAGCGGTAGGTCTGCATCTCGAGGATGTAGGGGCCCTGGCCCGAGCGGGCATGCTCGACCGCCCGCGCCGCCGCCTCGCGCACCGTGCGCACGTCCATGCCGTCGACCTGCTCGCCCGGGATGCCAAAGGAGATGCCGCGCTTGGAGAAGTCGGTCTGCGCCGAGGCCCGGGCCACCGAGGTGCCCATGGCGTAGCGGTTGTTCTCGATCACGTAGACGACCGGCAGCTTCCAGAGCGCCGCCATGTTGAAGCTCTCGTAGACCTGGCCCTGGTTGGCCGCGCCGTCGCCCATATAGGTGAGGCTGACCTTGCCGTTCTCCCGGTAATGGTCCGCGAAGGCGAGGCCGGTGCCGAGGGAAACCTGGGCGCCGACGATGCCGTGGCCGCCGAAGAACTGCTTTTCGCGGCTGAACATGTGCATGGAGCCGCCCTTGCCGCGGCTGTAGCCGCCCCGGCGCCCGGTCAGCTCGGCCATGACGCCCTTGGGGTCCATGCCGCAGGCCAGCATGTGGCCGTGGTCGCGGTAGCCGGTGATGACCTGATCGCCGTCGATCGAGGCCATCTGCATGCCGATCACCACGGCTTCCTGGCCGATATACAGGTGGCAGAAGCCCCCTATCAGGCCCATCCCGTAGAGCTGGCCGGCCTTCTCCTCGAAGCGCCGGATCAGCAGCATCTCGTGATAGGCGTGGAGATCTTCCGCGCGGGTGAATTGCGGCATGTTCGGCGCAGGCTTGTGCGCCTCGACAGCCTGGGAGCTTCCAGCCTCCGGGCTCGCGACCTGCGGTTGCGAGGACGAAGCGTCCTTCGCAGGCTCCTTGGCGGCGTCCATCGGCGCTCTCCCCGTGATTCCACGCGACTGGAACGGGGTGTAGGACAGCACCGTTTGGAAAGCGAGGGCGGACGCTCTGACAGGTCGCCCCTCTTGTCAGAGGGGATCTAAAGTCGCGGCGGACAGGTCGGGCGCGGGGTCACGGCGTGATGATGACCACGTCGTTGGCGTGGACCCGGCCCAGCACGATCCGCGCCCGCTCCTCGAGGAGGTCGCGGTCGATCTGGTCGCTCTTCAGCAGCGCGACCCGGTGCTCCCAGGTGGCGCGCTCCGCCCGCACGGCGGCGAGTTCCTGGGTGAGGCCGTAGGCGCGGATCTTGAGCACCTTCTTGGCTTCGAGGCCGCGATTGCCGCTCTCGGCCTGCCACACGAAGAAGCCGACCACGAGCGCCGACAGGGTCCAGAGACCCAGGGGCAAGAGGACCATTCTGACGCGGCGGCGGACGACCATGGCGGGAGCCTCGCGCGGAAAGGTTAACGGAGCTTTTCGAGGCTGCCGGATCGCGCCCGCGGCGTATGATCTTGCTGGGCCGGATCAGGGAGTGAATGCGCGCAGATGGACATGACCGAGCTGACGCGCTGGATCGCCGAGCACGCCACCGCGACCGATGACTACGACACGATGCTCGCCCGGGTCTGCGAGGGCCTGTGCGGATCTGGCGTCCCGCTCTGGCGGGTCAGCGTCATGACGCCCGCCATCGACCCGATGGTCCGCGGCGTCAGCTTGAACTGGCATCTCGGCCAGGGCCTGAGCTTCGTGCCTAATCCCCACGGCGCCGAGCAGGAGGCGGATTGGCTGCGCAGCCCGATCTTCGCGATGCTCGAGCGCGAGGAGGTTTTCGGGCGCTGGCGCCTCGACAGCCCCGGCCCGGAAACCGACTATCCTGTCCTGCACGATCTCCGCGCCGAGGGCTGCACCGAATACGCGGTCCACATCGTCGGCTTCGCGCCGGGTACGGCGCTACGCGGCGTCGCGATCTCGTTCTGTACCCGGGCGCGCTCGGGCTTCGCCCCGGCCCACCTGACGGCGGTGGCCGAAGTCCTGCCCGTGCTCGCCCTGGCGGTCGCCAAGCTCGGCCTGGGGCACACCCTGCGCGAGGTCACGGCCACCTATCTCGGGCGCTCGACTGCGGAACGCGTCCTCGACGGCCAGATCCAGCGCGGCCAGGGACGGGCTGTGCCGGCCGCGATCCTGATGACGGACCTGCGCGGCTTCACGGCCCTGTCCGACCGGGCCGATCCCTACGACATGGTGACCTGGCTCAACGAGCATTTCGACGCGCTGGGCGATCCGGTGTCGCGGCACGGCGGCGAGATCCTGAAATTCCTGGGCGACGGCTTCCTGGCGATCTTCCCGGTTCCCGATGCCGGCATCCTTCCCTGCCCTGTCTGCAGCAGCGCCCTCGACGCGGCCGCGGATGGGCTCGCGGCCAACGCCGCCCTCAATCGGCGGCGCGGCGAAGCGGGGTTACCGGAGCTGACGGCCGATTGCGTCGTGCATTTCGGCACGGTGGTCTACGGGAATGTCGGGACGGAACGGCGCCTCGACTTCACGGTGATCGGGCGCGCGGTGAACGAGGCCAGCCGGATCGAGAGCCAGTGCGAGGCGCTGGGCCACACGCTGCTGATCTCGGACTCGTTCGCGGAAAGGTGCGGCCGGGCGCTCAACGCCGTGGGCATCATCGAGCTGCGGGGCCTGGCACGACCGCAGAAGGTCTGGACGCTGCCGGCGCAATGACGGTCCGGGCGAGCGATCTTGAGGGAGATCGTTCACCCGTCGCTTTCGGGATCGTCCGGGCCCGAAAAACGAGCCGCTTATGTCGTCCCTCACCGCGCGGTGGCGAGAGACGACGCGGGCGCGCTCAGCCGCGCGCCAGATGCTTGATCGCCGAGGCGCCGGCGTAGAGCGCCTGCGGGCCGAGGCCCTCCTCGATGCGGATCAGCTGGTTGTACTTGGCCAGTCTGTCGGAGCGGGCGAGCGAGCCGGTCTTGATCTGCCCGCAATTCGTGGCGACCGCGAGATCCGCGATGGTCGAGTCCTCGGTCTCGCCGGAGCGGTGGGACATCACCGCGGTGTAGCCGGCGCGCTGAGCCATATCGACCGCCGCGAGGGTCTCGGTGAGCGAGCCGATCTGGTTGACCTTGATCAGGATCGAGTTGGCGGTGCGCTCCGCGATGCCCCGGGACAGGCGCTCGACATTGGTGACGAACAGGTCGTCGCCCACGAGCTGGCAGCGATCGCCGATCTTGTCGGTCAGGAGCTTCCAGCCGGCCCAGTCGTCCTCGGACATGCCGTCCTCGATCGACAGGATCGGGTAGTTGGCCACCAGCTGGGCGAGGTAATCGACCTGGGCCTCGATGGACCGGGTCGTACCTTCGCCCTCGTAGGCGTAGGCGCCGTCCTTGAAGAATTCGGTGGCGGCGCAGTCGAGGGCGAGCGCGATGTCGGTGCCCGGCTTGAAGCCGGCGGCGCTGATCGCGTCCATCACGAAGTCGAGGGCAGCCTCGGCGGATGGCAGGTTCGGGGCGAAGCCGCCCTCGTCGCCGACATTGGTGTTGTGGCCGGCCTTCTTCAGCTTGCCCTTGAGGGTGTGGAACACCTCGGAGCCCATGCGCACGGCGTCGGCGAGCGACTCCGCCCCCACCGGCATGATCATGAATTCCTGGAAATCGATCGGGTTGTCGGCATGCGCCCCGCCGTTGATGATGTTCATCATCGGCACCGGCAGGACCCGGCCCTGCACGCCGCCGACATAGCGGTAGAGCGGCAGGCCGGAGGCCTCGGCCGCCGCCTTGGCGACTGCCAGCGACACGCCCAGGATCGCGTTCGCCCCGAGGCGCGCCTTGTTGGGGGTGCCGTCGAGCTCGATCATCGCCTCGTCGACGGCGACCTGCTCCTCGGCCTCCATGCCGCCGATCGCATCCAGGATCTCGGTCTGGGCGGCTTCGACCGCCTTTAGCACGCCCTTGCCGAGGAAGCGGCTCTGGTCGCCGTCGCGCAGCTCGACCGCCTCGTGGGCGCCCGTGGAGGCGCCCGAGGGAACCGCGGCGCGTCCGAAGGAGCCGTCCTCCAGCAGGACATCGACCTCGACCGTGGGGTTGCCGCGGCTGTCGAGGATCTCGCGGGCGCTGATATTGGTGATCGCGGTCATGGAAGGTCCTCTCGCGGGGCCGCGGGTCGGCGGCGGCAGCCCCGAGCCCGGGGCGTCGCGCATCGCGGCGGCTTATCCGTCAAGCCGCGTTCGGCGGCAAGCACCGGCGTAGGCGCTGCCTGTGCACGTGTTGTGACAGACGGCGCGTCAACCCTACCGTGTTAGCGTCCGGGTAGAAGGGTGGCCGATGGGGGTCGTGGCCAGGGACCGGTTCAATTTGCGCAACTGTCCATCGTTGCGGGCACAGAGGTCGTGGCGGGTCATGGCGTCGAGCATGCGCTGGGTCGCGAGTTCCCCGCTCGCCTGGACCGGCAGGGCCGCGACCGTGATCATTCCAATCAACCCGAGGACGGTGAGACGCATGGTGCCGGGGTCTGCATCGGACCACGCCGACGATCGCCGAAAGCTTAGCTGAGAAGAGTAAAAATTTGGTCGCGGCGCGGATGGGTGCGCTGCACCGCGTGCGGCATTATAGAAGCCCTATGACAACACCTGAGACGCTCCAACTCGGCCAAGCTACGCCGCTGCCCACCTCGCCGGCCGACGCCCGCCTCGACCGGGTGCCGAACCCGCATGCCGATACCGACTACGTGGCGCGCTTCACCGCGCCCGAGTTCACCTCGATCTGCCCGGTCACCGGCCAGCCGGATTTCGCGATCCTGGTGATCGACTACGTGCCGGGCGACTGGCTCGTGGAGTCGAAGTCGCTGAAGCTCTACCTCGGCGCATTCCGCAATCACGGGGCGTTCCACGAGGATTGCACGGTGGCGATCGGCAAGCGGCTGCGCGACCTGCTGGAGCCGCGCTACCTGCGCATCGGCGGTTACTGGTACCCGCGGGGCGGTATCCCAATCGACGTGTTCTGGCAGACCGGCGAGCCGCCCAAGACGATCTGGCTGCCGGAGACCGGGGTCGCTCCCTATCGCGGGCGCTGACGCCCATACGAAAAAGGCGACCGGCTCGCGCCGGTCGCCCTCTCATCTGTTAGGATTGCCGCCCTTAGTAAGGCGCGCCGTAGTAACCATAGGCCGGGGCGCCGTAGCCGTAAGCCGGAGCACCGTAAGCCGGGGCGTAGCCGTAACCGCCACCGTAGCCGCCGCCATTGTAGTAATTGTTGGCAGCGCCGGCGGCGATTGCACCAGCCGCGAGACCGGCAATGCCGAGGCCGATGGCCGCACCGGTGCCGATGCCGCGACGCCCACCGCGATAGCCGTAGCCGTGACCATAGCCATGGCCGTATCCGCCGTGGAAGCCGTACGGACGGGCCTCAGCGCCGGTCGTGGCAGCGACGCTGCCGAGAGCCAGAGCGGCGGCGGTGGCGATGATACCAATCTTGCGCATAATGTTCCTTCTCGATCCTCGATCGAACATGCCCCTCAACGTGGCTGTCGGCCGAAGGGTTCCAAGTTTTCGCTGGCTGTTTCTGAAGGCTAGGTCCGGCTGAACAGCGGTTCATCTCAGACGGTGCCGGTGGAGGCGGTCTCTGCTGCTTCGGCGGTCGCCCCCGCCCGTCATTCGTCTTGCGAATATTTTCCGCTACGCGCCCGTCAGCGCGGAAGCTCTTCCGGGGGCACCGGGGGGCGCGCGAGGCTGCGGCGCCCTGGGACGGTATCAGCCGGGATGACGCTGATGCGGGCATCCCGTTCCCAACGGAAACTGCTTATGTGCGAAAGCGCCCCCGATGGCGCCGTACCGGAGAGCCCCGCGATGGATGCCCTGACGCTGATCCGCGAGACCTTCGCGCCGCTTCCGGGCAAGCGCATTCTCGACATCGGTTGTGGACCCGGGACCCTGGCGAAACGCCTCGTCGAGGACGGCGCGGCCGTCACCGGTGTCGATCCGGGCGTGGCCGCTCTGGCGAGGGCCCGGGACGCCGTGCCCGACGCGCGGTTCGAGGCGGCTTCAGCCGAGGCCCTGCCGTTTCCCGAGGCGAGCTTCGACGGCGCTGTGATGCTCAACGCCCTGCATCACGTGCCCGATCCGGCCGCCGCCCTTCGCGAGGCGGCCCGGATCCTGGCGCCGGGCGGGACCCTGGTGGTGGTGGAGCCCCTGGCGGAGGGCAGCTTCTTCGACGCCCTACGGCCGATCGAGGACGAGACGGCGGTTCGGGCCGCCGCGCAGGATGCCATCGCGGCGGCCCTGTCGGGCGGCGCCTTCCTGTGCCGTCAGGACGTGACGGTGGCGCGGCGCGAGGCATTCGCCACGCTCGACGCCTTCCTGGCGCGGGTCAGCGCGGTCGATCCCGCCCGCGAGGCGACGATCCGGGCCCGGCGGCCGATCGTGGAGGCGGCATTCCTGAGCGCGGTCGAGCGCGAGGCCGACGGGCGCTACGCCCTGGTCCAGCCCCTGCGCATCCATGTGCTCCGGCCGGCCTGACCGGGATCAGGCGTAGCGGCGCTTGGCCAGGCGGTCGAAGGCGATCAGCTCTTCGAGCAGCGCCGGCATGTCCCGCAGGGCCACCATGTTGGGGCCGTCCGAGGGCGCATGGTCCGGATCGGGGTGGGTCTCGATGAACACCCCGGCCACGCCCACCGCCACGGCGGCCCGGGCCAGCACGGCGACGAATTCCCGCTGGCCGCCGGAGCTGGCGCCCTGCCCGCCCGGCTGCTGCACCGAATGGGTGGCGTCGAACACCACCGGCGCGCCGTGGGTCACCTGCGCCATGATCGGCAGGCTGCGCATGTCCGAGACCAGGGTGTTGTAGCCGAAGGAGGCGCCGCGCTCGGTGACGATCACGTTCGGGTTGCCGGCCTCCGTCACCTTGGCGGCGACATGCTTCATGTCCCAGGGCGCCAGGAATTGGCCCTTCTTGATGTTGACCGCGCGGCCGGTGGCGGCGGCGGCCAGGAGGAGGTCGGTCTGGCGGCACAGGAAGGCCGGGATCTGCAGCACGTCCACCGCCTCGGCGGCGGGTGCGCAGTGCTCGGCGGCGTGCACGTCGGTCAGCACCGGCAGGCTCAAGGATTCCCGGATCTCGGCGAAGACCGGCAGGGCCCCCTCGAGGCCGATGCCCCTTGCCGCGCTGCCGGAGGTCCGGTTGGCCTTGTCGAACGAGGTCTTGAATACCAGGCCGATCCCGAGGCCCGCCGCCATCTCCTTGAGCGCGGCGGCGATCTCCAGGGCGTGATTGCGCCCCTCGAGCTGGCACGGGCCGGCGATCAGGGTCAGCGGCAGGTGGTTGGCGAAGCGCGCTTCGCCGACCTGGACGACGGGGCCGGGTGTTTCGAGTGTCGACATGGGCTGCGCTCTAACCCGCGCGGCGGATTCGGGAAACCCCGGGCCGAGGCGCGACCCGGCAGACCGTGAGGTCGTCCCGGAGCCCATCCGTCCGGGGGCCGGTCTCGCACAGCATCAGGGTCCTGCCGGTACCGCCGCGCCGCGGCGCGTCGGCCAGCAGGCTGTCCTGATGCAGGTTGAGCGCCAGCACCTCGGCCGCTTGCGGCTCCGCGCCGGTGAGCGCCCGGGCGGCTAGCCCGACCAGGACGAAGTAGGCGATTGCGGGCTCCCGGTCGCGGGAGGCGATCGTGATCCGGGCCGGTGCCCGGCAATCGAGGCTCATCCGCTCGGCATCCTGGGCCCGGAACACCGCGTAGGGCCCCTCCCGCCCGGCGAGCGAGGCGCCCGTGATCCGGATGACCTTGGCGGCGAGCGCATCGCAGGCATCCGCGGCCCGGGCCGGCACCGCGGCGAGGACCAGGGCGCCGATGAGGACGGCCAGGGTGGGAAGGCGCATCGCGGTGGACTCCTGCGCACCGCGGCGGGGACCGGGCGGGACGTCCCGGAGATAGCGCGGGTCGGCGCAGCCGCGAAGATGCACGCGCTCATCGATTGGACAGGACGGCCCCGATGCCCGATCTGAGCGGGCGGCGCGGCGCGTCCCGCCGCCCCCGATCAGGCGCCCAAGGCAGCCCATGCTCCGATCCGTCCTCGCATCCGCCCTCTTGGCCTTGATGCTCCCCGGTGCCGCTTTGGCCGAGCCGACCTACGGCCCGGAACTCGAAGGGTTCGCATATCCCTTCCCGGTCGAGCGCTTCGCCTTCACGTCCCAGCGCCAGCCCGTGCAGATGGCCTATCTCGACGTCCGGCCCGAGAGGCCGAACGGCCGCACCGCCGTGCTGCTCCACGGCAAGAATTTCTGCGCGGCGACCTGGGAGAGCCAGATCCGGGCGCTGACCGGGGCCGGCTATCGGGTGATCGCCCCGGACCAGATCGGGTTCTGCAAGTCGAGCAAGCCGGCCGCCTACCAGTTCACCTTCCGGCAGCTCGCCGAGAACACCCACGCCCTGCTCGACACGCTCGGGATCGCGCAGCCGATCCTGGTCGGCCATTCGACCGGCGGCATGCTGGCCGCACATTACGCCCTGCTCTACCCGAAGGACGTGGCGCAGCTGGTGCTGGTGAACCCGATCGGGCTGGAGGATTGGAGCGCCAAGGGCGTGCCGCCGACCTCTGTGGAGCAATGGTACCAGCGCGAGCTGAAGGTCTCCGCGGAATCGATCCGCGCCTACGAGACCGCGACCTACTATGCCGGCCAGTGGGAGCCGCGCTACGAGCCCTGGGTGACGATGCTGGCGGGGCTCAACGCCGGCCCGGGCAAGGAGGCGGTCGCCTGGGACTCGGCGCTCCTCTACGACATGATCCTGACCCAGCCGGTGGTCTACCGGCTGCCGCAGATCGCGGTGCCGACCCTGCTGATGATCGGCCAGAAGGACAACACGGCGATCGGCAAGGATCTCGCCCCGCCGGAGATGCGGGCTTCGCTCGGGAATTACCCGGCGCTGGGCAAGGCGGCCGCCAAGGCGATTCCGGGGGCCAAGCTCGTGGAGTTCCCGGCACTGGGCCATGCGCCGCAGATGTCCGACCCCGAGGGGTTCAATGCGGCGCTGATCGCGGGGATTTCGGCGCCCTGAATGGCGTCATCACCACTGACGGTGGTCTTCTCTTCCCCGACGAAGAGGCTGCGTCGGGCTAGGGGGAACCGGTTTGTCATCCCGGGGCCGCGCAGCGGAGCCCGGGATCCAGAAACTCAGATGCTGCAGAGTTTTGCGCCGTCGGCGGCTCCGGATTCCGGGCTCGCCTGCGGCGCCCCGGAATGACACGGTGTTCTATTCGGCAGCCGTCATTGGAAAAACGGCCCACCGCGTGCTCGCCCATCCCCGAGACGGGGATGGGCGAGCAGGTCCTAGAAATACGACTTCAGCACGCCGCGGCGGCGGACGTCGAGGGTGGCGCAGTGGAACGAGCCGCCGAAGGGGCCGTAGCTGAGGAACGGCGCCGGGATCGGGTCGAAGCCCCAATCCTTGAGGGCCTTGATCAGGGTCGGCTGGCTCTGGTCGACGACGATCTTCTTCTCGGTGATCGCCAGGACGTTGATCGAGGTCCAGGGCGAGCACATCGAGATCTTGCTCATGAAGCCCTCGACCGGGTCGGGGCGCGGGGCGATCAGCACGTCCCACTTCTTGAGCACGGCGGGCAGCTTCTCGACGTCGATATAGTCCGGGTTCACCAGCACCTTGCCGGGTGCGAGCGGCATGAACGACGAGTCGATATGCATCGGCTGCGGGCAGCGGCTTTCGATCTCGTGGATGCGGAAGCCCGGGCCCAGGTGGCGGCGCAGCCACTCGATGCCCATCAGGTTGGTGACGTTCGAGCGGGTCACGAACAGGTCGCGGCCGCAGCGGACGAAGTCGGCGGCGTCGAAGACCGGCTCGAACTCGTTGACCGTGAACTGCATGGGCTCGCCGGCCTTCAGGTTCGGCACCCGGTAATCGTAATTGTAGAGGTCGTCCGTCAGCTGCGGCCGCGGGGCCGAGGTCCAGCGGGCGCCGGCGCGGAAATATTCCTTGAACAGCGACCGGTAGGCGTCGCCCTCGAAGTAGCGCGAGCGCCAGCACATCGGGCTCTCGATGATCTCGTCGCCGATGACGAGATACGGGTCGCGCGGGCAGGCGACGCAGAAGCCCCGGGAGGTCCAGCGCGGCGCCTTGAATTTGCGGGAGAAGTCGACCGCGTCGGGGCGGCGGATCTTGACGCCCTCACCGGCGAGGATCTTGATGAAGTTGTCGAGCTCCTGCTGCGCCAGCTTCTTCATGAACTTCGGGTATCTCCAGCCGCTGGCGAAGCGGTAGAACGGCTGGGCCGCCCGCGGCAGGTTGAAGATCACCGTCAGGTGGTGGGTCGGGATGGTGGCGCCGTCGAGGGATCCGACGATCACCTCCTCCAGCGGGTCCCACTCGTTCCAGGCCATGACCGGGGAGTGAGGCGCCGGCACGCCGGGCTCCATTCCGCCCCGGAGGCCGCCGGCATGCGTGTCGTCGCTCACGGCCTCGACGGCCGTGATCGGTGATTCGCGCTCCATGACGTGTGCCCCTTCTGCGACGTGCCGCGGTCTTCTGCGCGGGCTCCTCGGCCCGGCCACCGCTTTGGCTCCCGGTGTGTCAAACGGGTGATAGACACCGGTAATCCGTGCTGCAACGTGGCAGAAACGTTCTTGGTCGCCCGGACCTATTTCTGCCGCGACCGTGACCGATTTCCCGCATCAAGCCATTTGCGAGCTTGAAAGACCATTATGAAGCGCCTGACGACCTTGGCCTCGATCGCCGGTCTCTGCACGGTCGTCGGCCTGTTCATGTCTTCCGGCTTGGAGGACGTGTCGGCCGCCGTCATGAGCGCCGGCTGGGGCGCCGCCCTGGTGGTGGTGGCCCGCCTGGCGGCCGTCGCCTGGGCGGGGCTCGGCTGGCACGTCGTGTTCCCGGCTGGCGCGGCCAGGCTCGCCGACTGCGTGTCGCTGCGGTTCGTGCGCGAGGGAATCAACACGCTGCTGCCGGTGGCGACGGTGGGCGGGGACTTCGTCGGCGCCCGGCTGATGTCCAAGCGCGGCGTGCCCGGTGCGATGGCGGGCGCCAGCATGTTCGTGGACCTGATGACGCAGGCGCTGACGCAGCTCCTGTTCACGGTGATCGGCCTCGGCTTGCTGGTGCTGATCGCCGGCGATGGCCCGATCGCCCGGACGGTGGCGGGCGGCCTGGCTGTCGCGGTGCCGGCGCTGGGCGCCTTCTATCTCATCCAGCGGCGGGCCGGACACCGGATCATCCAGGGCCTGATGAGCCGCTTCGCCTCGGGCCGCGAGTGGCGCGCCTTCGGGGCGATCGACCAGCTCTATGACAGCCTGCGCCGGATGTACGGCAACCACGGCCGCTTCGTCGCCGCGCTGGCGATCCACCTCGTGGGCTGGGTCATCGGCACCCTCGAAGTCTATATCTGCCTGCATTTCATGGGCTACCCGGTGGATTTCGCGCAGGCGCTCGTGATCGAGAGCCTCGCTCAGGCGGTCCGTGGCGCGGCCTTCGCGGTGCCGGGGGCCCTTGGGGCCCAGGAGGGTGGTCTGATCGCGCTCTGCGGCCTGTTCAATATTCCTGCGGAGGCGGCCCTGGCCCTGTCGCTGGTCAAGCGCTTCGCCGATCTCGGCGTCGGCGTGCCGGGTCTGCTGCTCTGGCACCGGATCGAGGCCAAGCTCGCGGTCGAGGCCGCGGCGGAAACCGATCGTGAGCCGGAGGTCGCCCCCGGGCGCACCGCCAAGCTCGTCCCGCAGCCGGCGACGCTCGGCCCGTTTTACAGCTACGCCCCGCCCCGCATGGGTTCGCGGATTGGCGAGGGCGAGGAGTTGAAGAAGTGCGCCTGACCCGTCGGCTCGCGGCCGTCGCCCTGCTGGCCGCCCCCCTCCTCGCTCCAGTCTCCGCCTGGGCTGCGGACGATCCCGCGGTGCAGACCGTGCGCGATCTCTACGCCGCGTTCACCGATGCCCTGAAGGGCGGGCCGAGCCCCCTGCCCGCTCGGGTCGCCGCCATAGGTCCCGCGCTCGAAAAGGCCTTCGATTTTCCCGCCATGGCCCGCGTCGCGGTCGGCCCGAAATGGTCGAGCTTCACCCCGGAGCAGCAGGAGGCGGTCACCGACGCGTTCAAGCGCAGCCTCACCGTAACCTACGCCAATCGCCTCGCCCGGGCGGCCGGCGGCAAGTTCGAGGTGACCCCGACGGTGGAGGAGCGCGGCAGCCAGCGCGTGGTACCCACCCGGGTCACCGCGGCGGACGGAGACGATTCCGCGGTCGACTTCGTGGTCAACGCCGGCAATCGCATCCAGGACGTACTGCTCAACGGCGACGTGAGCGAGATCGCCGCTCAGCGCAACGCATTGTCGGCGCCCCTGAAGTCCGGCGGTGCCGACGCGGTGGTGAAATTCCTGCGCCAGCGGGCCGACGGCATGCTCGCCGCAAAACCGACACCGTGACTACCGACGTCGTAACTATAGCCGCTATGCGTGCCGCCCCGATCGGCGCGCACGCGGCGATCGCCGCCTGAGGCGGCCGGACGACCGCACGGACCCGACCGGATGGACCTCACCGCCCTGGCGCTCACCGCATTGTCGTGGCTCTCGCTGCTCTGCCTTCTCCTGGCGGCGGCGGGCTGTCTCTATGCGCTGGTCGCCGCCTATCTGGCCGGCCGCTTCGCCGCTCGGCCCGTGCCAGCGCTGGACGTGGGTGCGCCTCGCCCGTCGGTGACGGTGCTCAAGCCGCTCTGCGGCCTGGAGCCCAACCTCTACGAGAATCTCGAGACCGTGCTGCGCCAGGATTATGCCGGCGCGGTCCAGGTCGTGTTCGGCGTCCAGAAAGCCTCCGACCCGGCCATCGCTGTGGTCGAGCGGTTGAAGCAGGCCTACCCGGCCGCCCGCATCGACCTCGTGATCGACGGACGCCAGCACGGCTCGAACCGCAAGGTTTCGAACCTGATCAACATGGCCGAGCGGATCGCCCACGACGTGATCGTGCTGGCCGACAGCGACATGGTGGTCCGGCCGGACTACGTGGAGCGGCTCGTGGCCGAGCTGTCGCAGGAGGGCGTCTCCGGCGTCACCTGCCTGTATCACGGCGTCCCGGCCTTCCGCGGCCTCTACGACCAGCTCTCGGCTCTGGCGATCGACGCGCAGTTCCTGCCCAACGTGGTGATGGGCCTGAGCCTCGGGCTCGCCAAGCCGTGCTTCGGTTCGACCATCGCGTTCACCCGGGTGAGCCTCGAGGCGGTGGGTGGCTTCCGCCGCTTCCGCAACGACCTCGCCGACGATTACGCGATCGGGGCCGCCCTGCGCGGCCTCGGCGGCCGGATCGTGATCCCGAGCTTCACCATCGGCCATACCAGCGTCGACACCGACCTCACTGGCCTCTGGCGGCACGAGCTGCGCTGGAACCGCACGATCCGCAACGTCGACCCGGCCGGCTATGCCGGCTCGATCGTGACCCACGCCTTTCCACTGGCCCTCGTGGGCGCGCTCCTGCCCGGCGCCGGAACCGGCGCGCTGGTGGTGGCGGGCCTGGCGCTCGCCGGCCGGATCGTCCTGTGCCGGCAGCTGGAGCGGGCCTTCGGCCTCGCCCCGCACCCCTACGGACTGTTGCCGATCCGCGACATCCTCTCGTTCCTGAACTTCTCCTGGGCCTTCGTGTCGGGGGCGGTGACATGGAAAGGTCATGATTATCACGTGGTTGCGGACGGTACTTTGATCCCGGATGCAGACCTCGGCCGCGATGCCGGCGCACCGACACGCTGAACGCGGCTTCCGCTTCCTCACCCCTCCCCCCGGCAACGCCCTGAGGCCTTGAACCCCATGCGCACGCTTTTCCTCCAGGCCCCCACCTTCGACGGTTTCGACGGCGGCGCCGGCTCCCGTTATCAGGCTAAGCGCGAGATCAAGTCGTTCTGGTACCCGACCTGGCTGGCTCAGCCGGCCGCCCTGGTGCCGAACTCGAAGCTGATCGATGCCCCGCCGCACAACATCAAGCTCCCCGAGATCGTGGCTCAGGCCAACGACTTCGACCTCGTCGTGCTCCACACTTCGGTGCCGTCGTTCAAGTCCGACGTGAAGACGATCGAGGCCCTCAAGGCCGCGAACCCGAAGCTCATCGCCGGCCTGATCGGTGCCAAGGTGGCGGTCGATGCCGCCGGCGCGATGGCCCAGGCCCCGGTGGTCGATTTCTGCGCGCGCAACGAGTTCGATTTCACCGTCAAGGAAGTCGCCGACGGCGTCCCGATGTCCCAGATCAAGGGACTGTCCTATCGTGATGCGAACGGCGTCGTGGTCCACAACGAGGACCGCGAGATCATGACGGACATGGACCAGCTGCCCTTCGTCACCAGCGTCTACAAGCGCGACCTGGAGATGGAGAAGTACTTCATCGGCTACCTGAAGCACCCCTACATCTCGTTCTATTCGGGCCGCGGCTGCAAGAGCCGCTGCACCTTCTGCCTGTGGCCCCAGACGGTCGGCGGCCACACCTACCGCACCCGCTCGGTCGCCCACGTGATCGAGGAGATCAAGTACTGCCTGAAGGAGTTCCCGCAGACCAAGGAGTTCTTCTTCGACGACGACACCTTCACCGACAACCTCCCGCGCGCGGAGGAGATCGCCCGCGAGCTCGGCAAGCTCGGTGTGACCTGGTCGTGCAACGCCAAGGCGAACGTGCCCCGCGAGACCCTGAAGGTGCTCAAGGAGAACGGCCTGCGCCTGCTGCTCGTCGGCTACGAGTCCGGCAACCAGACGATCCTGCACAACATCAAGAAGGGCATGCGCGTCGAGGTCGCCGAGAAGTTCACCCAGGATTGCCACGAGCTCGGCATCGCCATCCACGGCACCTTCATCCTCGGCCTGCCGGGCGAGACCAAGGAGACGATCCAGGAGACGATCGCCTTCGCCAAGCGGATCAACCCGCACACGATCCAGGTCTCGCTGGCGGCCCCCTACCCGGGCACGTTCCTGTACAAGCAGGCCGTGGAGAACGGCTGGCTCGACATCGAGAACGCCGAGCTGGTCGACGAGAACGGCGTGCAGGTCGCGCCGCTGCACTACCCACACCTGTCGCACACCGAGATCTTCACGTCGGTGGAGGAGTTCTACAAGAAGTTCTACTTCCGCGCCCCGAAGATCGCCTCCATCGTCGGCGAGATGGTGCGCTCCCCCGACATGATGAAGCGCCGCCTGCGCGAAGGCGTGGAGTTCTACCGCTTCCTCAAGGAGCGTCAGGGCACCGCCAAGGCGGCGTAGGAACAGGGGTCCGGGGCCTGCGGCCCCGGCGGGGAGTGCGGGGCGGAGCCCCGCCTCTTTTCCAGGGCTCTGCCCTGGACCCGCGAGAGGGCTTGCCCTCTCGACACCCATGACGAGGTCATTGTGAAGCGTCTTGTCGTTACGGCCGATGATTTCGGGTTGAGCCTCGAGGTCAACGAGGCCGTCGAGCAGGCTCACCGGGGGGGGATCCTCACCGCGGCGAGCCTGATGGTCTCGGCGCCGGCCGCCGCCGATGCCGTGGCCCGGGCGAAGCGGATGCCGTCCCTGCGGGTCGGCCTCCACCTCGTCCTGGTGGAAGCCTGGCCGACCCTGCCGGCGGCGCAGCTGCCGGACCTGACCGACGCGGCCGGCCTGATGCGCGCCGACATGGCCCGGGTCGGCCTCGACCTCGCCCGCAAGCCCGCCGCCCGGCACCAGCTCGCCGCCGAAATCACGGCGCAGTTCGAGGCTTACCGGGCGACCGGCCTGCCCCTCGACCACGTCAATGCCCACAAGCATTTCCACGTCCACCCGCTGATCGCCGGCGCGGTGCTGCGCATCGGGCGCGGCTACGGCATGCGGGCGATCCGCGTCCCTCGGGAGCCGCGCCAGCTGCTCCGCCGGGCCGAGGCGAGCGCCCGGCCCCGGCCGGCCCTCGACATCGCCCCCTGGGCGGCCCTGCTCGCCGTGCGCGCCCGCCAGGCTGGCCTGCTGATCCCCGACCGCACCCTCGGACTCGCCTGGTCCGGCGCGATGACGCCGCCCCGGGTGGCAGCGCTCCTGGCGCAGCTGCCGGACGGCCTGACCGAGCTCTACACCCACCCGGCCACGGAAGGCGGCTTTCCCGGCGAGGCGCCGGGCTACCTCTACGCCGACGAGCGCGACTCGCTGATCGCTCCGGCCGCCCGGGCGGCCGCCGACGCGTCGGGTGCGCTCAGGGGCGGGTTTTCGGATTTTTCGGATTAAAAGCGTCCGAGGTTTTCGCCGCGAAGCGAGCCGCGAGAGGATGATCACGCAAGGCGTGGTCCAGCATAACCAGGCGTCGGCCTTCCACGAGACACCGCGCCAGTAACATCCTGTCGAACGGATCACGCGTCGGCGGCATCGGCTCGACGGCCGCGACGGCGTGTGAAGCCGTGATCGGTAGCATCCGGATCCCGACAGCCTCGAAGAACTCTGCCACCATCCCGAGCGGCATGCCCGGATCGAGTTTACCGAGACGCGCCTTGATGGCGATCTCCCAGAGGCTCGCGGCGCTGGCGGCCGGATCCACATCGGGCTGGGCAATCGCGCGCGCGATCGTGGGACTCATCGAGTCGAGCCGCTTCAGCGCGACGGCAAGAAGAACGTGGCTGTCGAAGATCAGCCTCACGACTCGGATAGGGCTGGATCAGAAAGTCTTCAGGCAGGGGCGCGTCGAAATCATCGGTGATGAAGCCGGGCGTACGACTGATCCCACGGGCACGCAGCAATGCCTCGCCGGCTTCGAGATCGAGCCCGCGGGTATGGCGATGCGGCACCATGTCGAGCACCGGCTTGCCGTCCCGGGTGACGACGATGGTCTCACCGCCTTCGACGCGTGCGGCGAGTTCCGCCAAGGCCGGTGCCGCCTTCTCCAACGCGATCGTGGTCATGGTGTGAGGTTAAAGCGCGTCGCATCCAAGGAAAAGAGGCTGACCATCGGGCATAGCCTGTGCGGTCGCCGCCTCGGACACCGAACGGCCCGGTTCCGGTGCCGCCTTCACCGACGATTGACCGCCGCAGATACCTGACTAAAGTCAGATATTATGATGTTCGACTCGATCGCCCGATTCCGCCGGTTCGCCCGCGCCGTCACCGCGGAGGTCGGCGCCCTCGACGGTTCCTTCCTCGGACGCGGCCGGCCCCTCGGGGCGGCCCGCGTGGTGAACGCGATCGGCGCCGGGCGCACCGACGTCGCCGAGATCCGCGCCTATCTCGGCCTCGATTCCGGACTGATGAGCCGCCTCCTTCGGAGCCTCGAAGAGGAGGGCTTGGTCGCCACCGAGCCGCATCCCGCCGATGCCCGCCGCCGGATCGCGCGCCTGACGGAGGCGGGACAAAGAGAGTTTTCGGCCTACGAGGAGCTGTCCGATGCGCGCGCTTCGGCGCTTGTGGAGCGCGCGCCCCGCGCCGACGAGTTGCTGCGTGCGATGGACCTGGTCGCCCTCACCCTCGGTCGCGACCGGATCGCCATCGCGGAAGCCGACCCGCGAAGCGGCGCCGCCCGCGTCTGCCTGGAAGCGTATTATGCCGAACTGGCGCGCAGGCTGGCGACCGGGTTCGACGTCACGCTGTCCTGCGATCCGGAGGCGGAGGCCATGGTCCGGCCGCGCGGCACGTTCCTGCTCGCCATGGCCGACGGGCTGCCGGTGGGGTGCGTCGGCCTGAAGGGCAGCGGTGGTCCGGTCGCCGAGGTGAAGCGACTCTGGATCGACCCCGCCGCCCGGGGCTTCGGCCTCGCCCGGCGCCTGATGGCAGCCGTCGAGGCCGCCGCCCGCGACCTGTCAATCGCGCTGCTGCGCCTCGACACCAACAGCGCCCTGCCGGAAGCTCTGGCCCTCTATCGCAAGGCAGGCTGGGTCGAGATCGATCGTTTCAACGACGACCCCTATCCCGACCACTTCTTCGAGAAGGTTCTCTGAAAGATCCGGGCCGGCCTACTTGGCCAGCACCGGATCCGCCGTGGCGGTGCTCTTCCGTAAGGCGGCGCCGGCGGCCTTCTCACCCTCCGGGCGGTCGTCGTCGGGCTGCGCGGGCGGCTCGCCCAGCGTCGCCGGCACCACGAAGAACGCTGCGATCAGCGTGAAGAACAGCGACAGGGCGAGCAGCTTGCCCATGCTGGCCGTGCCCGGGTGACTCGACAGGACCAGGGAGCCGAAGGCGCTGCCGGTCGTGAGAGCCGAGAAGAAGATCGCCCGGGTCAGGCTTGAGGCGAGCATGTCGGTCACCCCCGCCCGCCAGGCGATCACGTAGTAGATGTGGAACGCGACGCCGACCGCGAGCATCAGCGGCAGGGCGATGATGTTGGCGAAGTTCAGCGGCATGCCGATGATGCGCAGCGCCATCAGGGTCCACAAGGTCGCGATGACCAGCGGGCCCAGCGTCATGGCCACGTCCCAGGGCTTGCGCAGCGCCACCGACAGGATGACGAAGATCAGCACGAAGGCGGTCACGGCCGCCTGAACGAAGGCGCCCAGGATCGTATAGGTCGATTGCGTCGTGGCTACGGGGGCCCCGGTGGCGTGGGGCGCGACCTTCAGGACCTCGTCCGAGAAGGTACGCAGCACCTCGTCATCGTTCGAATTGCCCTTGGGATGGACCTCGATGCGGGCGCGCCCATCCGCGGCGACCCAATCGGCCTTCAGCTGCGGCGGCAGGTTGTCGAGGGTGATCTTCTCCGGGTGAAGCAGGTCGCGCAGGCGCTGCAGCAGCGGCACGAGATCCTTGGTCAGGGCGACCGAGGCCGCTTCGCGCAGCTGAACGGGCCCGCCGGCGAGCTTGTCGAGGGTGCCCGCAAGCTGCTTGGCGGTCTGTGCGCCCGCGGCATCCTTGCCGTCGCCCGCGACCCCATTCAGGGCCGTGGCCGCATCCTTGAGCGCCTTGACGTTCTCGGCATCGGTCGGCGGCGGCGGCTTGCGGCCGGGATTGAGCACCGGATCGAGGAGCTGGGCCGTGTCGGCGATCGCCGCGAGCTTCTTGTCCTGGTCCCGTGGCACGAAGGTATCGATGCTGTTGACCGAGGAGGTCACCGGCAAAGCCGCCAGGGTCTTCGACAGGGCCGGTACCGCGTCGACGTTGGGGGCCAGCACGTCGATCAGGTTGGGGCTGGTCTCCGGGTTACTGATCAGGTCGAGATAGGTGGCGATCGACTCCGTCTTGGTGCTGCGCAGATGCATCGGGTTGGAATCGAACGGCAGATGCCAGAGCAGCGGCGCTCCGGCCAGGGTCACCAAACCGACCGCGATGAGGATCGGCTTGCGCTGGCGGATGATCCACGGATCGACGCCGACCAGCCACTCGGTCTGTACGGCGGCTTTCTCACCCTTGGGCTCGAACACCGCGATCAGCGCCGGCAGCAGGGTCAGGGAGAACAGGTAGGCCACGACCATGCCGACGCCGGCGATCAGGCCCAGTTCCGAGACGCCCCGGAAGGCGGTGGGGAGGAAGGCGAAGAAGCCGGCCACCAATGAGACGGCCGCCAGCGTCAGCGACCAGCCGACCCCGCGGGCCGCGGCCCGGATCGCGCTCTGGAGGGTCGGCTGCTCGTAGCGGTCCGCGCGGTAGCGCACGGAAAACTGGATGCCGAAATCGATGCCGAGCCCGACGAACAGGGCCGCGAAGGCCACCGAGATCGGGTTCAGCTCCTTGACCATGATCAGGCCGAGGGCGGCCGTGACGATGAGGCCCGCGAAGGTGGTGATCAGGACCGCGCCGACGAGCTTGCCGGAGCGCAGCGCCAGCCACAGGAACAGCACGATCGCGCCGACGATGATGCTGTTGTTGAGGGCTGCATCCTCGGAGAGGGTCGCGAATTCCTCGTCCGCCACCGCGACCGTGCCGGTCAGCCGCATGCGCAGGCCGTGCTCGGCGTCGATCTTGAGATCCTGCGCGACGTTGCGGATCAGCTTGGTCGCCTGGTAGCCGGGCTCCAGGGCGTTGAAGTCCAGAACCGGCTGGATGATCACGAACTTCATCTTGTCCGTGACGCTGCTCTCGCCGTTGGCCAGCAGCTCCTGCCAGGACATCCGCGCGGGCTTGCCGGCCAGCACCTTCTGCAGCGTGGCGTCGATCTGCCCCATGGGCTTGTCGAGATCTGCGAGCTTGGCGTCGCCACTCTTCACGCCGCGCGCGCCGAGCGAGAGCACCCGCATCACGCCACGCAAGGACGGGTCGGCGGCCAGCGGCCCGAGCAGGCCCTGCTGCTGGGTCAGCTCCTCCAGCGTCTTGTCGAGCTGAGCCTGGGGCATCAGCAGCAGGCCGTTCTTGTCGAAGAACGGGCCGCCATCGGGCCGGTAGACGGTCTCGATCAGGTTCTTGTGGGCGGTCAGCGCCTTGGCCAGATTGGCCGCCGCTTCCTCAGTCTCTTCGGGCGTCTCGCCGTTGATGACCGCCACGATGGTGTTGCCGCGCTGCGGGAACGCCTTCTCGAAGTTGATCTCGTCCTGGCGCCAGGGCTCCTTCGGATCGATGAGCCGCTCGACATCGGTGTTGATGCGGAAGAGATGTGCCGCGACTCCGAGGCTCGCGACCGTGATGAACGCCATCAGGGCGATCACGATCCACCGATACCGCACCGAGAACGCGACGAGACCTTCGATCACGAGCACCCTGCCTGTTCGCCCCGGACGCGCCCCATGCGCGACCGGCTATTCCCATTCGCCCCGAGGATCGGCGCGACCGGGCTCAAACGCCCGCGTGACGGCCGCCCCGCCATCCGCGCGGCCGCCGTTCGGTGTCGGGGAACGCCGCACCGCACAATCTGGTCGCACAACGCGTCTGCGCAAGCCGGGCTGTCCGATACGGAGTGCTGCCGCAGCCGCCAGCCGTGTGCCAACCCTTGCATCGCGGCCACAGGGCTCAGTAAAGAGGGCAGTCCCAGATTGCAACGCGATGGGCCCGGTACAGCCTTTGCCTAGGCGGATGTGCGATGGCGCACGGCAATCTCGGGCTGGCGACCAAAATCTTGGGATTTCGGTCGCATTGCGGACGCAATGCACGTGCTGTCCTCAACCGTCAGGCGATCTGATCCGCCAACCCCGCCGCAGGCAATGCATGTGGCGCGGTTGCGTCAGGAACGGAATAAGTCGTTATGGCCTCGCCGAAATGGGGTCGTTTCAGATTAGTTCCAAGCTAGAGCGCTGGAATTCGAGTTTTTTTCGCGGTAAGCACCCCAACGCCCCGGGGCCGACGCAGTAAGGAGCCGCAATCTTGGGTATCCCCCTCCGGTACGTCGCGAAGATCGGCGGCTACATCCTCAAACAGCACCTCACGGGCCGCAAGCGCTACCCGCTGGTGATGATGATGGAACCCCTGTTCCGCTGTAATCTCGCCTGCGCCGGCTGCGGTAAGATCGATTACCCGGACGAGATCCTGAACAAGCGGCTCCCGGTCGCCGACGCGCTCGAATCCGTGCGCGAGTGCGGCGCCCCCGTGGTGGTGATCGCCGGCGGCGAGCCGCTGCTGCACAAGGATCTCCCGCAGATCGTTCAGGGCATCATCGATCAGAAGAAGTTCGCGATCGTGTGCACGAACGCGCTGCTGCTCGAGAAGAAGATCAAGGACTACAAGCCGAGCCCGTACTTCACCTGGTCGATCCACCTGGATGGCGACAAGGAGATGCACGATCAGTCGGTGTGCCAGCGCGGCGTCTACGACAAGGCCGTCGCGGCCATCGCCAAGGCCAAGGAGATGGGCTTCCGGGTCACCATCAACTGCACCTTCTTCAACAATTCCTCGCCGGAGAAGATCGCAGACTTCTTCGACAGCGTGACCCGGATGGGCATCGACGGCATTACCGTCTCCCCCGGCTACGCCTATGAGCGAGCCCCCGACCAGAAGCACTTCCTGAACCGCAAGGCGACCAAGGAGCTGTTCCGCGGCGTGTTCCGGCACGGCAAGGAGAAGGGCCGCGAGAAGTGGACCTTCCAGCAGTCGGGCCTGTTCCTCGATTTCCTGGCCGGCAACCAGACCTACCACTGCACCCCCTGGGGCAACCCGACCCGCACCGTGTTCGGCTGGCAGAAGCCCTGCTACCTGCTCGGCGAGGGCTACGCGGCGACCTTCAAGGAGCTGATGGAAGAGACCGACTGGGATTCCTACGGCACCGGCAACTACGAGAAGTGCGCCGACTGCATGGTCCATTCGGGCTACGAGGCCTCCTCGGTGGTCGATTCGGTCCGCAAGCCCTGGAAGCCGCTGGTTCATGCGATCCGCGGCATCAAGACCGACGGCGCGATGGCCCCGGAGGTCAGCCTGGAGAACCAGCGTCCGGCCGAGTTCGTGTTCTCACGCAACGTCGCCCAGAAGCTGTCCGAGATCAAAGCGGCCGGCGTCGACACGAAGCAGGAAGCCCGCAAGCGCACCGCGGCCTGATCCGCACGCATCGGAACACTTGGAAAGCCCGCGGCCCCTCGGCCGCGGGCTTTTCGTTTATGCGTCTGGCGCGACGGGCGGCTGGATCGCGCGGTGAGTCATGCGGCGGCATCGAAGCGACCCAGGAACCCGTTCCGGGCGGGAAGCGTGCGCGGCACCGGATTGCTGCACGACACTCGCAAGGCGGGGCCGAAACACCTTCGCCGACGGGCTCCCGCGGGCCGCGTCCGAGTTCGATCGATCACCTCGTGCGAGCGAATGCGGATTCGAGAGGCGGATGACCGGACAGGTCGATCGGCAAGCGTGGCCGAAGCGATAGTTCGTCAAATGACACCTCCAATAAGGCCGGTTTATTGATTTATTGGAACTGCGGTGGACTGGATGATTTGAGTAGCCGGTGATTATCAATAATCGCGGGTGACAGCTATGATCCGCTCCATCGGTCAAGACAGGCTAGGGTTGGGCCAAGTCCTTCTTCTCGTTTCGATCCTGTCGGCCACTGCCGCGCAGGCTCAGGATGGTCAATCGCAGGAGTTGGAACGCCGCGGTGAGGCGGATCAAGGGTTTGTCCTGAGACGAGAAGCGCCAGTGTTCACCTATCGGCACTTCACGGCCCAGCTTCCAGCTTTCTCATCGTCACCTGAAGAGATGGATCCGCCCGAGGCGTCGACGTTCAGCCTCCCCGCGCAGCCGAAATTTCCGGCGTCGGTTCATCCGGTCCGCCAGGAGCAGGCGGGTCTCATGGGGCGCTTCGGGGAGACGATCGATGCCGGGGCGGCACAAGAGGGGCTCTCCGGTGCCCGATCGGAGCCTTCCCCGGCCGAGCCTTCGACCACCACCGCCGTCGCAGCGCAGCCGGAGACGGCCGATGCTTATCCCGGACATGAGCCGCGAGCAGCTGAGGCGAGACTTCTCGGGAGCGGACGAGCGAGTTGGTACAAGCACCCCGGTAGAACGGCCAATGGTGAACAGTACGATCCCAACAAGCTGACGGCCGCGCACCACACCCTGCCGTTCGGGACGAAGGTCAAGGTCGTCAATACTCGGAACGGCCGATCCGTCATCGTTCGGATCACGGATCGAACCAACGAGCGCACCAAGGCCAAACGGAACTATGCCATCGATCTGTCGCGCGCGAGCGCGCAGAGGATCGGGATCGCGGGCATCGGGCGCGTCGCCCTGTATCAGGTCGAATGACGCGGTCGCGTCCCTCACGTCGGACGCTTGGGCGCCGTCGATCCCGTCATCCTGCCGCCCGGATGCGGCGACTTGCGAACAGCCACGGCAGCACGCAGGTCGCCGACAGGGCGATCGAGATCGCGTAGGCGGTGACCATGTCGGTCCGGCCGAGCAGCAGGTGGATGCACACGTAGAAGGCCAGCACGCCGAATGCGCCCTGGGCGCTGCCGCGTACCACCTCGAGGGAGGCGCGGACGCCGTCCTGGAAGCGGGCGAAGGCGATGAGCGGCCAGGAGATGATCGGGATCGGTGCCAGGAGCCCGCTCAGGCCAGAGCCGAGATACGGCGCGAGGCCCGAGACCAGCAGGACGAGCGCCGTCGCCGCGGCGAGGCGGGCTGGCATGTCCCAGCGCGGCGGCCGCGGGCGGCGCGGCGGCGCATCGGGCCCGGCCGTCCGCGAGCAGAGAGCCACCACGAAAGCCATGGCCGGGAGGTCGATCGCGGTCGCCAGCCACAGGCCGGGCCGGATCAGCCCGTGCAGCACGAGTCCGCCAAGCACGAAGGCCGCCAGAGCGGCAGAGAGCGCCGCGGCCGGGCCCATCCGTGGCGCGCAAACGGCGTAGGCGAGGTAGCAGAGCGTGACCGCCCCCAGCCCCTCCACCGAGCCGATGGCGGCGTCCGCGGCGAAACGCTCGCCCTGCTCGACCGCAAGGTAGATCGAGATCGGCGCCGAGGTGAGCGGCAGGCCCGAGAGCAGCCCGCCGACCAGGCTGCCCCAGCGGCGTGAGGCCGCCGACACCGCCCACATCAGCGTCGGGGTGATGGCGATCTTGGCAGCGATCAGACCCATCGCGGGGGCCTGGCCCTCCCTGGCCCGCTCAGGCCGCCTCCGGCGGCTCCCCGTCGTCCGGCTCGCCGGGCGAGTTCAGCATGTCCTCCAGCTCGTCCACCAGCCGGTCGATCTGGTCCTCGGTGGCGAGCACCTTCAGGACTTCGCCGGTTTCGGTCTCCACGGCCAGTTCGATATGCGGTCCGACCCGGCTCGTGAGAACCCGGGCCAGGATCTTGATGGCGCTCATGCGAATGCGTCCTCCGAGGCAATGAGGCCGACGGCGACGGCCGGCCCGCAGGTCGAGATCCAGTCGGGATCGCCGGCGATCCGGTCGCGCAGCAGGCTCACGAGCCGGACGGACTCGCGCCCCAGCCGCTCGGCCAGGCGCGGCCCCAGGAAGGCGCCCGCGCCGCAGACAACCAACGGCCCCGCCGGGGCGAGGTCGGGCCGGCTGAGCAGGGTAGCGGCGGCGTCATGCAGCAGCCGCAGCTGCGATTCGGCGAAATGAGCCGCCAGCAGGGTCCAAGCTTCGGAGGTGCCCTCCCCCCGGTCGCGCCCGACGATCCGGGCGAGCCGCGTCTCGCTCTCCGACACGGACTTGCCCTTGCGGTCGCCACTCGCCTGCTGGTCGGCCCCGTCGGGGAGCAGGCCTAGGATCCGGTACACGTCCGCCATATGCGCGAAGGTCTCGGTCATGAGCCGGGTGCGGCGGCCCGCGAACGGGACATGATCGGCCAGCGCGATCACCGGGGTGCGGACGATTCCGGTATAGACCAGCTCCCCCCTCTCGAGGCGCTCGGCGTCGCTGTAACCGGTGGCGGCCGGGCGGCCGCGCACGATCGGGATCAGGTCGGCGGTGGTCGAGCCGATATCGATGAGCAGGGCGTCGGGAGCGAGCCGACCGGTCAGCGCCGCGGTGGCGTGCCAATTGGCCGAGGCCACGTCCGCGAACACGTCCGCGGCCGCCTCCGGGGCGACCAGGCCGGAGCGGCCGGCATAGATCCGCACGCCGCCGGACAGGTGCGTGTCCGCCCAGCCTGAGAGCGCCGCGACGCCTTCGCGGCGATCGGCGAAGCAATCGGTGAGCTCCCCCGTCATGGTCACGGCGTGCCGGGCCTCGCCCCTCGCCCAGTCGGGCAGGGCCGCCAGGGATCCTGCGAGGGCCGCGACCCCCTGCCAGAGCGGGCACGGGACCTGCGCCGCCGCGACCACCCGGCCATCCTCGACCAGAGCGGCCTTGACGTGGACCCCGCCGAGGTCCCACCCGATCGTCTTTCCCCCTGGCATGCGCATATGACCGCGACGAACGCCTCACTGAATGATCGAACCGGGCGCCCCGGCTTCGCGGTGATCCCGGTGCTCGACCTGCGCGGGGGCCGCGTGGTGCGGGCGCGCCGGGGCGAGCGCTCTTCCTATGCCCCGATCGAGACGCCCTTGGCAAAGGGCTCCGAGCCCGCCGCCGTGGCGCGCGGGCTGCTCGACGCGTGGCCGGCCAGAACCCTCTACGTCGCCGATCTCGATGCGATCATGGACGGCGCCGGGCCGAATCTGGCCGTGCTGGAGGCCATCGCCCGGGCCTGCCCGGGCATCGGCCTGTGGGTGGATGCGGGCTTTTCCGAATCGGCGGGCGTCGCGACGTTCCTCGCCACCGGCCTCGGGCGGCCGGTGATCGGCAGCGAGAGCCAGGCGGATACCCGGCTCGTCGCGGATCTCGGGGATCGCGCCGTCCTGTCCCTCGATACGCGCGGCACGGAGCGCCTCGGGCCCGCTTCGCTCCACGACGATCCGTCACTCTGGCCACCGGACGTGATCGCGATGACGCTCGCCCGGGTCGGCGCCGGGGCCGGCCCCGATCTCGACGCGCTTCGAGCCCTGCGAGCGCCGGGTCGCCGGGTCTACGCCGCCGGCGGCGTGCGCGGGCCGGACGATCTGCGGGCTTTGCGCGACGCCGGGATCGCCGGGGCGCTGGTCGCCTCCGCGCTCCACGACGGCACCCTGCGGTTGGCCGAGGCCGGGGATCTGGCCTGACGCTTCCGGGCCGGCCCCGAGGCTGCTAAACCGAGGCCAGACCCTGCCTCCAAGAGCCTCGGACGATGGAAAAATTCACCACGCTGGAGGGCGTCGCGGCGCCCATGCGGATCATCAACGTCGATACCGACCGGATCATCCCCAAACAGTACCTCAAGACGATCAAGCGCACCGGGCTCGGCAAGGGCCTGTTCGCCGAGATGCGCTACAGGGACGACGGCTCCGAGAATCCGGACTTCGTGCTCAACAAGCCGGCCTACCGGAATGCTAGGATCCTGGTCTGCGGCGACAATTTCGGCTGCGGCTCCTCCCGGGAGCACGCCCCCTGGGCGCTCACCGATTTCGGCATCCGCTGCGTGATCTCCACGAGCTTCGCCGACATCTTCTTCAACAACTGCGCGAAGAACGGCATCCTGGCGATCACCGTCTCTCCGGAGGATCTGGAGAAGCTGTTCGAGGATGCCGAGCGCGGCTCGAACGCGACCCTGTCGGTGGATCTGGCGGCCCAGACGATCAAGGGGCCGGATGGCGGGACCCTGCATTTCGACATCGACAGCGGCCGCAAGCACACCCTGCTGAACGGCCTCGACGAGATCGGTCTGACCCTGCAGCGCGGCGCGGCGATCGACGCCTACGAGCAGAAGCTTGCCGCGCGGGAATGGGCCTGATCGGGTCGGGCCGCAGTTCAGAACGGGACGGCGGGCGCGGCGACCTGAAGGGGGCGACCGTCGCGCTCCAGGTCGAGGTGCCGAACCGTACCGGGCCGGCCCCGGAGCAGCTCCCAGACGGCCTCGGGCGGCATGCCTCGGAACGGCCGGCCATCGGCTGCGATGAGCCGATCGCCCGGCTCAACACCCGCGACGAGGCGCCGACCATCCCGCTCGGCGACTCGGCCGACTCGGTAAGCGTCCCCGGCGCGCACCAAGGTGAGTCCGATGCCATCGAGGTCGTGCGGATCCGCGGGCCGCTCGCGCTGCCAGTAGCTCAGGCCGGCGGCGTAATCGATCGTCAGCCTGAAATCTGAAAGCGCGTTCCCGCCGAGCCAGCCCACCACCGGGATCGGCGCCGGCTTCTGCCAAAGGTCCCAGAACAGTTCACCGGCGAGCGCATCTCCGACGCGCCCAAGCATTGAACCCGTGCCAAGGGCGCCGACCGCCGGCAGGATCAAATCGCCGATGGCGAGGTCGGGCAGTCGAAGCAGGGTGCCATCCCGCTCCAGGCCCAGATCGGCCATGGCGAGGTTGCTGCGCCCCACCGCGCCGTTGGCCTGGTACCAATCCGGATGTGACCGCAGGAGTTCGGCGGCCGTGCTGCCCCGCAGCCACGTGTAGGGCGCGCCCGCATCAAGGACGAGCGGCAGGACCCTATCGCCAAGATGAGCCTCGACCGTGGCGATCCCGCTCACCGGATCGACGTGGATCGGGATCGCGACGCCCGTGGGCTTGAGGTTCCCAGGCGGAGCCAAGGTAAGTGTCCGGGCTGCCGGATCGAGCGCGATCGCGAAGCGGCGGAGGACGCTCGCCGGTAAGACGGCCTCGACCCGGCGCGGCGCGAACAGAAGGTCGAACAAATCCCGGCCGTCCAGTTCTCCCGGGCCGTCGGTCACGGAGGCCGCCGCCACGGTGATGCCGAGTGCGCCGATCCGGAACGCGAGGTCGCCTCCGGCCCCGACGCCAAGTTCGCGATAGAGGCTCTTGGAGAGGACGAACGCCGGGGCGCCCATGTTCACCCAGGCCAGCACGTGCCGGTCGCGTCCGTCGGCGCCGGTGAAGACCAGTTCGACGAGGGGGCGCTGAGATCCGTAGACGATCGGGACGCGGGTCGTCGCTGCGTCGGACGCCACGGCCGCCGGGCCGGCCGCGCTTATAGGCGGGGTGCAGGATACGGGCAGCACGGCAACCAACCCGCAGACGAACAAGCGCAGAGAGCGACGGGACACGGCAGGATCTCCCGATCCGCGGAACGGTGGTGCGATTTGCGAGATCGTCGGGCCTCAACTGGCGCGGCGCGGGCGCTCGGTCACGTGATCCGGCAGGTATTCCAGCAGGTCGCCGGGTTGGCAGTCGAGTTCCCGGCAGATCGCGTCCAGGGTCGCGAAGCGGACACCCTGCACCTTACCGGATTTCAGCAGCGAGAGGTTCGCCTCGGTGATCCCGATGGCTTGGGCGAGATCCTTTGAGCGGCGCTTGCGCTTGGCCAGCATCACGTCGAGGCGCATGACGATCGGCATCAGACGAACCCATCGAGATCGCACGCGGCGGCGTGCCCGATCCGCGCGACTTCGGCGAGAACCGTGAGGCAGGCAGCCAGCACCAGAGCGTGCAGCGACGACGCATGGAACCAAGCCACGTCGACGCCGTGCCCCGCCAGCAGGACCAGACCGTGCCCGAGGGCGGGCGCAACGGCGTAGTCCGTCAAGCTGACGGCGATTCGGCGTATCCGGGCCGGTCCCGCTGCGCTGAAGGCGATCCCGGCACCGACATCCTTGGCCCAGATGCGCCCCTCGGCGAGGATTAGGATCACCGGGAGGGTGTCGAGGATGAAGGTGGCGGCATAGGCCCAGCGAGTCGCTTGGGGTAGGGCGTCGAAGGGCACGAGGCCGGGCGTGTCGGCCGGCGGCGGACCCAGAAAGGCCGCGCCCGGCGCAAGCCAGAGCCATGCGTCGCCGGCGAGGAGGCTACAGGCCAGTACCGCGACGGCGAACAACACTGTCAGACCCAGGGCAAACGTCAGGAGCCGCGCCAAACAACGGCCCTGGCGGTGGAGCGCCGGATGCGCCGTTTCCGGAGGCTCGGTCTGCGCCGTGGGCAGGGGTACGACGTTCGGCATAGGCAGGGGACGACTCGCTTCGACAAAAATTATCGCGGAACAATAATTTGTTGTCAAACGAGAGCGTTTTCGCCCGAGAATGCCTCGGCCCAAAGGATCGGCCGAGGCAGCGGATCTCGCTCGGCGTCGGCCACGTCAAGTCGCTGGAAACGCTGCGTCGCTACGATGCCCTAACGGGTCCTTAACCCTGGTGTTGCCTGATTCGATCCCCATACAACGGACGTCGAACGGGAACGCCAGGATGCGGAATCACCCCCTTGGATCGGGCTTCGCGCTCGGGTTCGGTCTGCTCGTGGGCTTGGCTGCGGTGCCGGCGCGCGCGGATTTCGATTCCTGCCTCGCGGGTATCCAGGGTCAGGCGGCAGCGGCCGGGGTGTCGGCTCAGACCTTCCAGGCGGCCACCCGCGGCATCAGCTTCGACGACAAGGTGATCGAGCTTTCCCAGGCGCAGCCCGAGTTCAAGACGCCGATCTGGGATTACATGGCGGCGCTCGTGGATGACGAGCGGGTCGAGGACGGGCGCGCCGCCATGCGGCAGAACGCGTCCGCTCTTGCCCAGGCCGAATCACGCTACGGGGTCGATCGCTACACGATCGCGGCGGTCTGGGGTGTTGAATCGAATTTCGGCAAGAACCTCGGCAAGATGCCGCTGGTGCAGTCGCTGGCGACGCTCGCCTGCTCGAACAACCGCCGCCGCGACTTCTTCCGGTCCGAGCTGATCGCCACGTTGCGCATCATCGAGCGCGGCGACATCGCGCCGGAGCGCCTCACGGGATCCTGGGCCGGCGCCTTCGGCCAGACCCAGTTCATGCCGACCACCTATCACCGGCTCGCGGTCGACGGCGACGGCGATGGGCGGCGCGACGTGGTCGATTCCGTCGCCGACGCCGTCGGCTCCACGGCGAACTTCCTGCACGTGGCTAAGTGGCAGAACGGTCAGGTCTGGGGCTACGAGGTGAAGCTGCCCCGCAGCTTCAGCGTTGGCGCCGCCGGCCGCAAGAACAAGAAGCCGATCGCCCATTGGGCTTCCCTCGGCGTGACCCGCGTGGATGGACGCCCGCTCTCGGGCGAGGGACCGGCCGGTATCATCGCGCCTGCCGGCATCGACGGGCCGGCCTTCCTCGTGACCAAGAACTTCGATGCGATCTATTCGTACAACGCGGCCGAATCCTACGGGCTCGCCATCGCGGTCCTGTCCGATCGCTTGCGTGGCAAGGCCGGTGTCCAGGCCGCCTGGCCCACCGACGATCCGCCCCTGTCCCGAGCCGAGCGGCGTGACCTCCAGACCCGGCTGGCCGCCCGCGGCTACGATGTCGGCGAGCCGGATGGCAAGGTCGGCCAGAAGACCCGCGACGCGATCAAGGATGTTGAGCGCAAGCTCGGCATGACCCCCACTGGCCGCCCCGGCGGCAAGGTCCTGGAGGCCCTGCGCGGGAGCTGAGGCCGGCTCCTGCGCGGGATTTGGGTGCCCCTCGGTTTGGGGAAGGCGGCCGTCCGCCGACATCAATCCCGGGGAGCGGATCCAGACCACCGCTTCCGTCCGAGTATTCCTCCCCGGACCCCTTGCATCCTCGTGTGCGGCGCGCGTGACGGCGATGGTCGCACCGCGGCGCAGACATACCTGTGCGGTCGTTTCATCCACGCCCAATCGCGGATCTGCCATGCAACAATGGGAGGGATCTGTGTCTTTTTATTCAGAATGTCATATTCGCAAATGTGATTTCAATACGAACTCTTGCATGAGAGCTGGTGCAGTTCAGTAGCACGACAACGCTAAGGTATCAATTTCCGATCTCAACAATTTGCCTGCTGAAAATATTGAGTTGCGAAAATTTTACCGCAGAGCGAAATCTTGAGTTCAGCACGCGCGTTAATATATATCGATCAAGCAACGCGTTGAGCTGAGATCGATATGCGCATTTCGTTGAAGAACTTATCGCTTTCTCACAAGCTTTCGCTGCAAACGCTTTTGACATGTTTAATTATTGCGCTGATGGGTGGCGTTGGTTTGGAGTTCTACCAACGCGAGAAAGTCAATGAGCGCGTCCAATCTCTGCGCACGATCGTCGAGCTCATTCAGTCGCACGCCCAGGTTCTCGACGAACGCGTCAAGGCTGGCGTCCTGACCAGACAGGCGGCCCTGTCCGAGCTGGCCGAGTCGACCATGGCGATGCGCTACAGCGGCGGAACCAACTACATCGCGATCTACACGATGGACGGCGTCGCCGTGGCCGTGCCGAACCGTCAGGATATCGGCAAGAATCAGCTGGACCTCACCGTCAACGGCATACCGATCATCCGCGCATTCCTCGATGGACTCAAATCGTCCGACACGGCGTTGCTGGAATACGCGTATCTCCGGCCCGGTCGAGAGGGTGTCTATCCGAAGGTTTCCTTCGCGACCCGCTTCGCGCCGTGGGACATCTTCATCGTCACCGGTGCCTACATCGACGATATCCACGCATCGTTCCGGTCGGCGGCGATCATCGTGCTGGGCCTGCTCGTGGGCATCGTCGGCGTCTCGGTGTTGGGCTCGCTGCTGATCGGGCGCAGCATCACCCGGCCGCTCGGCCGCCTGCATCGGCGGATGCAGGCGCTGGCGGAGGGCGATATCGCGAGCCTGATTTCCGATACGGAGCGGCGCGACGAGATCGGTCGGATGGCCGAGGCCGTGGAGGTGTTTCGCCAGGCCCTGGTCGCCAAGGGTGAGATGGATGTCGCCGCCGCCCGGGACGCCCGGGCCAAGATCGAGCGCGCCCAAGCTCTGGACACCCTCACCCGTCAGTTCGAGGGCAGCGCCGGGACCCTGATGCAGGGCCTGACCTCCGCCGCCACGGAGATGCAAGCCAATGCGGCCACCATGGCGCAGAGCGCGGCACGGACCAGCGCGCGCTCCGGTCAGGTCGCCGATGCCGCTCAGGAGACCTCAGCCAGCGTACAGACCGTGGCCGCGGCGACCGAAGAGATGTCGACGACGATTCGGGAAATCTCCGGCCAGATGGCGCGCTCCTCGGCCATGACGGCGCAGGCCGCGACCGAAGCCCAGCGCACGGACGTGATCGTGCGGGATCTCGCCGAGGGCGCGGAGAAGATCGGCGCCGTGGCCAGCATGATCGCTGCGATCGCCAGCCAGACGAATCTGCTCGCACTCAACGCCACGATCGAGGCGGCCCGGGCGGGCGAGGCCGGGCGCGGCTTCGCGGTAGTCGCGTCCGAGGTCAAAGAACTCGCCGACCAGACCGCGCAGGCGACGGCGGAGATCGCGACACGCGTCGGGGCCGTGCAGGCCTCGACCCGACAGGCCGTCGAGGCGATCCAGGAGATCGGCCGCACCATCGACGAGGTCAACACGCTCGCGACCAGCGTCGCGGCTGCGATCGAGGAGCAGGAGGCGACCACCGGGGAAATTGTGCGCAGCGTCGCGCAGGCGGCGGACGGCACCAGCGCGGTGACGGGCAACATCACCGAGGTCTCGATCGCCGCTCAAGAATCCGGCGCGGTGGCCGAACAGGTGCTCGGCGCCGCGGCGGACCTGTCGCAGAAATCCGGACGGCTCTCCGCCGAGATCACCCAGTTCCTCGACCGGGTCCGGGCCGCGTGACCCCCAAGGCATGAAAAAACCGGTCCGGCTGAGCCGGACCGGTCGAGAACCATGGATCCCCCGGCGATGCGCCAGGGGCGTCCGAAACCCCTTACTCGGCGGCGGGGGCCGCCTTCGGGGCATCCTTGGCCTTGTAGCGATCGGTCCGCTCGACGATGCGGGCCGACTTCCCGCGGCGGTCGCGCAGGTAGTACAGCTTGGCCCGGCGCACCTTGCCCCGGCGGACGACCTTGATCGAATCGATCATCGGCGAATGCACCGGGAAGACGCGCTCGACGCCCTCGCCGTAAGAGATCTTGCGGACCGTGAAGCTCTCGTTGAGGCCACCGCCCTGGCGGCCGATGCAGACGCCCTCGTAGGCCTGGACGCGGGTGCGCTCGCCTTCCTTGACGCGGACGTTGACGATGAGCGTGTCGCCCGGCTCGAAATCGGGAATGGTCTTGGCAAGGCGCGCGACTTCCTCGCGCTCCAGCTGCTCGATGATGTTCATGGCATAGCTCCAGCCGTTGCGCCGTGTCGCCCCTCATGGGCGTCCGGCACCAGGATTTCGGCGATCCTGTTGTGAGTTGGGCGGCTCTCTACAGGATCGTTGCTGGCTTGTCGATTGGGGATGCGCGCCGCCGCCTCAGGGGCGCGTCGCCCCCAGCGCGCCCCGTGTCACCTCGGGCAGCACGCAGGCGGACAGGAAGGTGGCGAGGTCGTCCGTGATGTGGTCGATATGCGGCTCGCGCACCGCCTCCTGCTCGAAGGCCTCCCGATAGGGGTCGACGATCTTGGGCACGACCAGCACGGTGGCCATGCCGAGATCGTGCGGCACCGCGAGGTTGCGGGCAATGTCCTCGAACAGGACAGCCCGGGTCGGCTCGACCCCGTGGGTCTCCAGGAACCGCTCGTAGGTCGAGCGCTCGGGCTTGGGGATGAAGTTGGCGGCGGCGATGTCGAACACGTCCTCGAAATGGTCGAGGATTCCGAGCTTGGCCGCGACATTCTCCGCATGCCGGCGCGATCCGTTGGTCAGGATCAGCTTACGCCCGGGCAGCCGCTCGATCGCGTCGCCGAGATCGGGGTCCAGCTTGATCGTCGAATGGTCGATGTCGTGGGCGAAATCGAGGAACTCGTGCAGGTCGACGTCCGTCTCGGTCAGCAGTGCCGACAGGGTCGTGCCGTAGCGGTGGTAGAAATACTTCTGCAAGGCGCGGGCCGAGATGCCGTCGAGCCCGTAGAGCCGCATGACGTAGAGGGTGATGCGCTCGTCCACCTGCGGCCAGACCTGCGCGTCGCTCGGATAGAGCGTGTTGTCGAGGTCGAACACCCAGGTGTCGACATCGGCAAACCCTCGGGACGCGGGGGTGGTGAACTGGGCTTTCTCCGGGTGGTGCACCGTGTCCCTTTGAGATCCTGATCCCACGGGATTCTAGAACCAGGCTCGATCGCGTTGCAATCGTGCGCAATCCTAAGACCCGCGGTGCGACGCGGCCCCGGCCGTCTGTCCCTTCGGAAACGGCGACCTGAAACGGTCAGGCTTGCAGCGCAGGCTTGCGCGAGGCTGAGCCGGGACGACGATAATGCGGTAGCGGCGTCGTCGTTGCCGCGTCCAATCCACCCACCGTCGTCCCGCCCTGCCGGGGATCAGCCCCGCCGGATCAGGGTGCCGGCACCGTAATCGGTGAACAGCTCCAGCAGCACCGCGTGGTTGACCTTTCCGTTCAGGATGACGACCGCCTCCACGCCGCGCTCGATCGCGTACATGCAGGTCTCGATCTTGGGGATCATCCCGCCCGTGATGGTGCCGTCGGCGATCAGGCGCCGGCAATCCTCCACGGTCAGCTCGGGGATCAGCTTCTTGTCCTTGTCGAGCACGCCCGGAACGTCGGTGAGCAGCAGCAGGCGCTTGGCCCGGAGCGCCCCCGCGATGGCACCCGCGAAGGTGTCGGCGTTGACGTTGTAGGTCTGACCGTCCGCCCCGTAGGCCACCGGGGCCAGCACCGGGATCAGCTCTGCCTTCAGCACCGCGTCGAGGACGCCGCGCTCGACATGCTCCGGCTCGCCGACCAGGCCGAGATCGATCGCCTGCTCGGTGTGATTCTCGGGATCGACCACGGTCTTCATCGCCCGCTTGGCGCGGACCATGTTGCCGTCCTTGCCGCACAGGCCGATGGCCCGGCCGCCCTCGGCCGAGATCCAGCCGACGATCTGCTTGTTGATCGAGCCGGCCAAGACCATCTCGACCACCTCGACGGTGGCCTCGTCGGTCACCCGCAAGCCGCCGCGGAACTCGGACTGGATGCCGAGCCGGTCGAGCATCTTGCCGATCTGCGGGCCGCCGCCATGCACGACGATCGGCTTCAGGCCGGATTGCTCGAGCAGCACGATGTCTTCGGCGAAATCCTCGGCCGCGGCGCGGTCGCCCATGGCGTGGCCACCGTACTTGATGACCACGATCTCCTGGTCGTAGCGCTGCATATGGGGCAGCGCCTGGGCCAAGACTTCGGCGCGCACGTGCACGTTCGGCAATTCGGTCATCGCGGTCCTTCGCCGATTTTTCGATGGGCTTGGCGGCGCCCGGCCTCGCCAGGCCGGCGGCCGCGCTTCTACAGGAAGCCGACGGCGCTGCGAAGCCGCGAACGTGCACGTTCCGGTCTCGCGCCGGCAACAAGCTCCGGCCGACGTCACCGCGGCCCCGGGCGCAGTGTCAAAAAACAGTCGTGATTCCGCGGTGTTGCATCGTCGCGACAGAATCGGACGCGGCCGAGCGGCCCGGGTTGCATCGCTGCCGGTCCCGGACCATGCTGCGTCGCAACAAGCCGCGCGGCCGGCTGCCGGGAGGGCCGGATGCGGATTGCGATGATTGGGGCCGGGTATGTCGGCCTGGTGTCCGGGGCGTGCCTGGCCGATTTCGGCCACAGCGTGGTCTGTATCGACCGCGACCCGAACAAGATCGCCAGCCTGAACGCCGGCCGCATGCCGATCTACGAGCCCGGCCTCGATGCGCTGGTGGCCGAGAACGTCCGCCAGGGCCGGCTCGCCTTCGGGACGAGCCTTCGGGACGCGGTGGGCGAAGCGGATGCGGTGTTCATCGCGGTGGGTACCCCCTCGCGGCGCGGCGACGGCTTCGCCGACCTGTCCTTCGTATTCGACGCCGCCCGGGAGATCGCCGGGGCGCTCTCGGGCTTCACCGTGGTCGTGACCAAGTCGACCGTGCCGGTGGGCACCGGCGACGAGGTGGAACGGATCATCCGCGAACTTCGTCCCGAGGCAGATGTCGCCGTGGCCTCGAACCCGGAATTCCTGCGCGAGGGTGCGGCGATCTCCGACTTCAAGCGCCCAGACCGCATCGTGGTCGGCAGTGAGGATCCCCGCGCTGAGGCGGTGATGCGCGAGGTCTACCGGCCGCTCTACCTGAATGCCGCGCCGATCGTGGTCACGAGCCGCCGGACCGCCGAGCTGACCAAGTACGCCGCCAACGCGTTCCTGGCCGCCAAGATCACCTTCATCAACGAGATGGCAGATCTCTGCGAGGAGGTCGGCGCCGACGTCCAGCAGGTCGCCCGGGGTATCGGCCTCGACAACCGGATCGGCAGCAAGTTCCTCCATGCCGGCCCCGGCTACGGCGGCTCGTGCTTTCCCAAGGACACGCTGGCGCTCGTCAAGACGGCGCAGGATGCCGGGACGCCGCTTCGGCTGGTCGAGACCGTGGTGGCCGTCAACGACCAGCGCAAGCGTGCCATGGCCCGCAAGGTGATCAAGGCCTGCGGCGGCAGCGTCCGCGGCAAGACCGTGGCGCTGCTCGGCCTGACCTTCAAACCCGACACCGACGACATGCGCGAGGCGCCGTCCCTGTCGATCGTGGCCGGACTTCAGGACGCGGGTGCGAAGGTGCGCGCCTACGATCCGGAGGGGATGGAGCAGGCGCGCGCGCTGATGCCGGATGTGGACTACGCCGCGAACGCCTATGCCTGCGCGGAGGGGGCGGACGCCCTGGTGATCGTCACCGAGTGGAACGCGTTCCGCGCGCTGGACCTCGACCGGGTGCGCCAGACCATGGCGTCCGTGGGGCCGGCGCCCGTGCTGATCGATCTGCGCAACATCTATGATCCGGAGACCGCCGAGCGTCACGGGTTCATCTATCGCGGCGTCGGACGATCGAAGGATAGCACCAAGGATAAGGCCGGTCCGGCCGCGTCTTGACCGTCGGCCGGACGGCGTCGAGTCGTCGCTTTGCGGTCTTAGATCTGCAGGCTGCGGCAAAGATCTCTTTGGAAAACCCTGGCGATACCGCTAGACGGGCTCCGTCCGCGAGTCCGCAACTGTGGCATTTCGATGGTCGTGGGACCGTCTCAACAGGCGGTCAAATGGTGCAAACTTGGCATTTCGGCTGTTGGCACTAGACTGCAGTCTGATGAATACATGTCACAGCCCAGCGCAATCTGGCTGGGCAGGGATGACCTTGCCTGGGGGCAGGTTGGACACCGCAATGGTGCCACAGTAAGGGGTGAGAGGTTACTCACTCGTCGCGAGCCGAGCCGACTTCCGATAACGAGCGTGTGCGAACCGAACGTGACACAACGTACAGATATTGCGATCGTCGGACGCGCATGCCGACTGCCCGGGGCCCCCAGCGTCGACGGGCTCTGGCAACTCCTCTCCGAGGGCCGCTGCGCCGTCAGCAAGGTCCCCAGCGACCGCTTCTCCCTCGACCGGTTCGCGCATCCGCGCGCCCAGGAGCGCGGGAAGAGCTACACCTGGGCCGCCGGCATCATCGACGACATCTGGTCGTTCGACCCCGCCGTGTTCGGCATCTCGCCGCGCGAGGCCGAGCAGATGGATCCGCAGCAGCGGATGCTGCTGGAGCTGACCTGGGAAGCCCTCGAGGATGCGGGTCTGCGCCCGTCGAGCGTGGCCGGCAGCAACATCGGCGTGTTCGTCGGCGCCTCCTCGCTCGATTACGGCAACCTGCGCATTCTCGACGCGGCCTCGGGCGATGCCTACGCGGCCACGGGCAACACGCTCTCGATCATCTCGAACCGCATCTCGTACATCTTCGATCTGAAGGGTCCGAGCTTTACGGTCGACACCGCCTGCTCGTCCTCGCTCGTCGCCTTCGACAACGCCGTGCAGGCGATCCAGTCCGGCCGCGTGGACACGGCGGTCGTGGCCGGCGTCAACGTGCTGGCGAGCCCGTTCAACTTCATCTGCTTCTCCACCGCGCAGATGCTCTCGCGCGCCGGCCTGTGCCAGGCGTTCTCGAAGAACGCCGATGGCTACGTGCGCTCGGAGGGCGGCGTGGTGTTCGTGCTGCAATCGGCTGAGGCTGCGCGGCGCAACGGCGCCACCGTGCGCGCCCGGATCGTGGCCTCGGGCATCAATTCCGACGGCCGCACCACCGGTATCTCGCTGCCCTCCGGCTACGCCCAGGGTGCCCTGCTGGAGCGGGTGTACCGCGACGCGGAGATCCGCCTCGACGATCTCGCGTTCATGGAGGCGCACGGCACCGGCACCCCGGTCGGCGACCCGATCGAGGCCTCAGCCATCGGGACCAAGCTTGGGCGCGGCCGCCAGGCGCCGCTGCCGATCGGCTCGATTAAGACCAATATCGGCCATACCGAGCCGGTCTCGGGCCTGGCCGGTCTGATGAAGGCGACGCTGGCGTTGGAGCACGATCTCGTGCCGCCATCCCTGCACGCGGCCGAGCTGAACCCCGACATCCCGTTCGACGAGCTGAATCTGCGCGTCGTCCGCGAAGCCCTGCCGATCACCCGCGGCGCGCGCGAGCGCTATGCGGGCGTGAATTCCTTCGGCTTCGGCGGCACCAACGCGCACGTCGTGATCACCGATGGCAATTCGGGTTCCCAGTCGGACGCCGTTACCCCGGCGCCGTCCGCCCAGGTTCTGCTGCTCTCGGCCCAGACCCGCGCCGCTCTGAACGAGCTCGCCCTCGACTACGCCGAGCGCCTCGAGGCCGAGCCCGACCGGGTCGCCACGGTGGCCGCCGCGGTCGCCCATCGGCGCGAGCGCCTGCCCGCCCGCCTGGCGATCGCGCTGGACGGCAAGACCGACGTGGCCGCCGCCCTGCGCGCCGTCGGCGAGGGTGAGGATGCCCAAGACGCGTTCACCGGTACCGCAGTCGACCGCGCCGCCGAGGTGGCGTTCGTCTATTCCGGCAACGGCAGCCAGTGGGCCGGCATGGGCCGCGAGGCCTATGAGGAGAACCCGACCTTCCGGGCCGCCTTCGACCGGGTCGACACGCTGTTCCAGACCTATGCCGACTGGTCGCTGAAGCAGGCCCTCTACGCCGAGGACTTGGACGAGCGCCTGGCGCTCACCAGCATCTCGCAGCCGCTGATCTTCGCCATTGAGAGCGCCTCGACGGCGGCCCTCAAGGCCAAGGGGCTCATCCCCTCCTACGTGCTCGGCCACAGCGTCGGCGAGATCGCCGCTGCCGAGGCCGCCGGTATCCTCACCCTCGAGGACGCCGTCCGCGTCATCTACTACCGCAGCCATCACCAGGAGACGACGCACGGCCAGGGCACCATGGCGGTGCTGCTGATGCCGGCCGAGGAGGTCGAGTCCTTCCTCAAGGATTACCCCTCCCTCGACATCGCCGCCTACAACAGCCCCAAGGCCGTCACGGTCGCCGGGCCGGTGGCCGATATCGAGGCCGCCCTCAAGGCCCTGTCGCGCAAGCGCCGCCGTGGCCGCAAGCTCGACCTCGCCTACGCCTTCCACGGAAGGCTGATGGACCCGACCGAGAAGCCGCTGCTGCGCGACCTCGCCGGGCTGAAGGCCAACGCCGGTATCACCGCGATGGTCTCCACCGTCACCGGCAGCGTGCTGGAGGGCGACAATTTCGGTGCCAGCTACTGGTGGCGCAACATCCGCGAGCCGGTGCGCTTCAGCGAGGCCGTGCAGGATGCCACCCGTCGCGGCGCCCGCGTCTTCGTCGAGGTCGGCCCGCGTGCGACCCTGATGTCCCATGTCGGCGATGCGGTCGAGCCGCTCGGCATCGAGACCGCCACGGTCGGCGTCATGCACCGCAAGGCGTCCGGCGGTGACCCGATCGCCAAGGCGGTCAGCGCCGCCCTGGTTCAGGGGGCCCAGGTCGACGAGGCCCTGCTCTTCGGCGACGCGCCCCGGGGCGACGTGCGCCTGCCGACCTATCCGTGGCAGCGGCGCCCGTTCCGCCTGGCCGACACCCCCGAGAGCGTCGGCGCCATGAGCGCCCGCCCCTATCACCCGCTGATCGGCTCGCGGACCACCTTCGACGGTCTGGAGTGGAACGGCTTCGTCGATCCCGCGACCCTGCCGGAGCTCGAGGATCACAGCGTCGAAGGCCAGGTGATCATGCCGGGCGCCGGCTTCGTCGAGATGGCTTTGGCCTGCGTCCGCGAGGCGACGCGCCACGACGAGGTCGTCCTGGCGGATTTCGAGATCCTGTCGCCGATGGTGTTCGCCGAGGAGGCCCTGCGCGAGGTCGCGGTACGCCTGTCGGGGACCGGCAATGGCATCCAGGTCCTCAGTCGCCCGCGCCTGACCCAGACCCCCTGGCAGCTCCACGCCCAGGCCAAGATCGTCGATGGCACATTCACGGCTCCCAAGGCGCCCGACCTGAACGGGTTCGACTTCGACAGCGCCGGCGAGCAGGTTCTGACCGGCGAGGCGCTCTATGCCCGCGCCCGCGCCTCCGGCCTCGGCTTCGGCCCGAGCTTCCGGCAGGTCGCCATGAGCGCCCGGCTCGATGACGCCACCATCGTGTCGGACCTCACTCCGGCCGAGCCCGATACCCGCTTCACGCTGGTCCCGGCCCGGCTCGACGCCTGCTTCCACGGGCTGATCCTGCTGTTCGCGGACCTGCTCGGCGAGAATGCCGGCAAGGCCTATATCCCGGTCCGCTTCGGCGAGGTCCGGCTGCTGCGCCCCGGCGCGGTGATCACCCGCTCGATCATCCGGACCCGGCGCTGCAACGAGCGCTCGATCCTGGCGGACTTCACCCTGCTCGACGCCGACGGCGCGGTGGTCGCGACCATCCGCGAGGGCCGTTTCCAGGCCCTGCGCGCCAAGGGCGGCGGCGACCTCGCAGCCTACGCGATCTCGCAGGTGCCGGAACTCGCCACCGAGCCGACCGCAATCCCGATGGAGCGCCGGCCGAGCGTGGCGGCACGCCTGCGTCCGCTCACCGCCGAGGCCAAGGGTCCGGCCGATGCCGCCCTGTCGCCGGGGCACCTCCTGCTGGAGGGCTGGGCGACTTCGCTGGCCTACCGCCTCGCCTCCGGGCTGGCGGAGGGCGAGACCGTCTCGGTCACCGACCGGCGCGTGCCGGAGGCCCTGCGCCCCTGGCTGCTCAACGCCCTCTACGCCCTGGAGAGCAGCGGGCTCGCCGAGCGTGCCGGCCAGAACTGGACCCTGGGCGACGGCTCCGCGCTGCCGGCTCCGGACGAGATCATGCGCTGGATCGCCGGCGACCATCCCGATCTCTCCGCCGAGCTGGTGCTGATCGCTGATGTCGGCGCCATGGTCGACCGCCTGCTCGCGGGCAAGCTGACCGAGGCCCCGGCCCTGCCGCAGGGCGCCATCGACGCCTTCGTGATGCGCTCGGCCACCGCGCGCCACACCGCCGACGTGGTCGCCGACCTGATCGAGACGAGCCGCGGGCAGCTCCCGAAGGAGCGGGCCCTGCGGGTCCTGCAGGTCGGGTTCGGCCCGCTCTCGGCCCAGGCCGCGGCCTTCGCCGCGGCTGCCGAGGCCCGGCTCACCGTGTTCGAGACCGATCGCCGGCTCGCCGAGCGTGCCCGCCTGTCGCTCACCCACGGCGCCGCGGTCGTCGAGGCGGCCGACGAGCTCGCCCCCGGCAGCTTCGACCTGATCCTGGCCTCCGGCAGCCTGCATCGCGGCGAGCGCGCCCTCCCGGGCCAGCTCGCCGGGGCGCTCGCCACCGGCGGTCTGCTGGTCGCCGTGGAGCCGGGCGCGTCCCTGTTCCGCGACCTCGTGTTCGGCCTCACCAACGGCTGGTTCGAGGAGGCGGTCGGCGGCATGCCGGTCGGGCGCCTTGAGGATATCGAGGGTTGGCAACGGACGCTCAGCGCCCACGGTCTGGTCAAGGTCGCGGTCGAGCGCGCGGCCTCGGCCAACGGCGACGACCTGCTGCTGGTCGCCGAGGCTCCGGTGCGTCCGGGCCCCGCCCCGGCCCAGAGCTTCGCCTTCGTGATCGGTTCGGACGACGAGTTCGCGGCCGAGACCGCCTCCTCCCTGGCGACCTTGCTGGTCGCGGGCGGCGTGCATGTCTCGATCATCCTCGACTCCGAGACCTCGCTGATGGAGCTGGAGAAGGAGACCCCCGACACGGTGGTGTTCCTGGCCGGTGCCTTCACCCGCGGCGGCGAGGCGGCCGAGCGTCTGCGCGACCGCTGCCTCAGCCTGAAGCGCTGCACCGAGCATCTCGGCGCCCGCCAGACCCGCCTGTGGGTCGTGGCGCCGGGTGCCACCCGCGACCGCGGCGGCCAGACCACCAACATCGAGGCCGGCGTGTGGGCCTTCTCCCGCACCCTCGCCAACGAGGCGCCCAATCTCGACGTGCGCCGCATCGACCTCTCGCCCGAGATGTCGTCGAAGCGCGCCTCCGAGCGCCTGCGCGACCTCATCCTCTCCGGCACGCCGGAGACCGAGATCGTGCTCGACGACGAGCGGACGCAGGTCGTGCGCTTCCATGCCGGCCGGCCGAAGCACCGGGATCCGGCCGATGCCGTCCCGGCCGAGGCCGCGCGCCTGGAGCGCAGCAACACCGGCGGCCTCAACGAGATGGTCTGGGGGCCTGCCGCGCGCCGCACCCCCGGCAAGGGCGAGATCGAGATCGCGGTCGAGGCGACCGGCCTCAACTTCCGCGACGTTCTGTGGGCGCTCTCGATGCTGCCCGAGGAGATCCTGGAGGACGGCTTCGCCGGCCCGCGCCTGGGCTTGGAATGCGCCGGCCGGGTCACGGCCGTCGGGGCGGGCATCAAGGGCTTCAAGGTCGGCGACCCCGTCGTCGCCTTCGCCCAGTCGGGCTTCGCCACCCATATCGTGGTGCCCGAACTCGTGGTCGCGCCGATGCCGCAGGGTCTCGACCCGATGGCCGCGGCGACCGTCCCGGTGGCCTTCCTCACCGCCTATTACGGCCTCGTCTCCTGCGCCCGGATGCGGCGCGGCGAGTGGGTGCTGGTCCATGGCGGCGCGGGCGGCGTCGGACTCGCCGCGCTGCAGATCGCCAAGCTGAAGGGCGCGCGGGTCATCGCCACCGCCGGTTCCCGTGAAAAGCGGGCCCTGGTGAAGGCCCTGGGCGCCGAGCACGTGCTCGATTCCCGCTCCCTCGCCTTCGTGGACGAAGTCCGGGCGATCACCGGCGACGGCGTCGACATCGTCCTGAACAGCCTGTTCGGCGAGGCGATGGAGCGCTCGCTCAACGCGCTGCGGCCCTTCGGCCGCTTCGTCGAACTGGGCAAGCGTGACTACGTCGCCAACACCCATATCGGCCTGCGTCCGTTCCGGCGGAACCTCAGCTACTTCGGCGTCGACCTCGACCAGGTGCTCCAGCATCAGGGCGACGACGGTGCGCGGATGTTCCGTGAGGTGATGGCGCTGTTCAACGACGGCGGCCTGAAGCCCCTGCCCTACCAGCCGTTCACGGCAGCCGAGACCTCGGACGCCTTCCGGCTGATGCAGCAATCGGGTCACATCGGTAAGATCGTGATCAGCCCGCCCAAGGCCGGGACGATCCTCAAGGACACGCGCCGGCCGTTCACGGTCTCGGAGAACGGCGTCCACTTGGTGACGGGCGGACTCGGCGGCTTCGGCCTGGAGGCGGCGCGCTGGCTCGTCGACAAGGGCGCCAGGCACCTCGTGCTCGCCGGCCGCAAGGGCGCGACCACCGACGAGGCCAAGGCGATCGTCGCCGAACTCGCCGGGCGCGGCGTGACGGTCGAGGCCAAGGCCGTCGACATCACCAGCCGCTCGGCGGTGGACCGCCTGATCGCGGAGATCGAGCAGGGCGGCAAGAAGCTCGCCGGCGTGCTCCATGCCGCGGCGGTACTCCAGGACGGCCTGATCGCCAACATCGACGCGGCAGCGCTCGACGCGGTGATCGGCCCGAAGGTGATCGGCGCCCAGCACCTGGACGCCGCCACCCGGGACCGGAGCCTCGACTACTTCGTCATGTTCTCTTCGGCGACCACCTTCATCGGCAATCCCGGTCAGGGCTCCTACGTCGCCGCCAACGGCTTCATGGAGGGGCTGGCTCGGCAGCGCCGCCGCCGCGGCCTGCCCGCGCTGGCGGTGGCCTGGGGCGCGATCGGCGATGTCGGCATGCTCGCCCGCAACAAGGCGGTCATGGAAGGGCTCGCCGGCCGCGTCGGCGTCACCCCGATGGAGGCCCGTCGCTGCCTCGAACTGATGGCCGATGCGCTGGAGGCTCAGGGCGCGTCGTCGGACGAGGCGGTGATCGCCATCGCGGCGATGCATTGGGGCAAGGCGCGCGAGCGGCTCGCGACCATGCGTTCGCCGAGCTACGCCGACCTCGGGTCGGACCAGCAGGTGGAGGCCGGCGGCGTCCAGGCGATCAATATCGGCGCGCTCCTCAAGGGGGGCGACGTGGAGGCGGTCCGCAAGTCCGTGTCGGACGCGATTGTCGAGGATATCGCCCGCATCCTGCGCTTGCCGAAGGACGATATCAGCCGGGTCCGCCAGCTCTCCGAAATCGGCCTCGATTCGCTTATGGGTGTCGAGTTGGGCGCCAGCCTGCAGGAGCGCTTCGCCCTCGACGCACCGCCGGCCGGTCTCTCGTCCGGCATGACGGTCAATGAGCTGTCGGAGTCCTTAATTCAGGCGGTTTCGGCCCCCATGGATGAGGCCGCCGGTGTCGCGATGAGCCTCGTCTCGAAGCATATCGGCGGTGAGATCGACGCGCAGATGATGGCGCCGCTCAGGGAACTCATCGCGCAGACTTCCAGCGAGATCAAAGAGACCAACCCATGACCGATACGGCACGGCCTGACGGCGGGCGCGCGGCGCTCGCCGGCTTCGTGACGAACCGCCTCGGACGCGCGACGCCGCGCCCGGCCCCCGTCAAGGCGGCCTCCCCGGCCGGGCAGTCGGCCGCGCAGAACTTCGAGAACCTGCCCGGCTATCGCGAGCTGCAGCTGCAACGTCAGGCGGCGCAGCTGATCGGCCTGGGCAACCCGTTCTTCCGCGTCCACGACGCGAAGGCCGGCGCAACCACGCGGATCGACCAGAAGACCTTCACCAACTTCTCTTCTTACGATTATCTCGGCCTGAACGGGCATCCCCGGGTCAGCAACGCGGCTCGGGAGGCGATCGAGGCCTATGGCACCTCGGCGTCGGCGAGCCGCGTGGTGGCGGGCGAGCGGCCCGGCCATATCAGCCTCGAGCAGGCGCTGGCCAAGCATTACCGGACCGAGGGCTGCATCGTGATGGTGAGCGGCCACGCCACCAACGTCACGACGATCGGGGCGCTTCTGGAAGCCGGCGACGTGATCTTCCACGACGCGCTCTCCCACAACAGCATCGTCACCGGCGCGCAGCTCTCCGGCGCCCAGCGGCGCTCCTTCGCGCATAACGACCTCGACGCCCTGGAGAGCCTGCTCCAGAACACCCGCCACGAGCACCGCCGGGCGCTGATCGTGGTCGAGGGCCTCTACAGCATGGACGGCGATGCGCCGGACCTGGCTGGCCTCGTCGCCCTCAAGAAGCGCTACGACGCCTGGCTCATGGTGGACGAGGCTCACGGCCTTGGCGTCACCGGCCGCACCGGCGCGGGCCTGTTCGAGCATTGCGGTGTCGACCCCAAAGAGGTCGACATCTGGATGGGCACCCTGTCCAAGACGCTCTCGACCTGCGGCGGCTATATCTGCGGCCCGATCGCGCTCATCGAGTATCTCAAGCACACGGCCGGCGGATTCGTGTACAGCGTCGGCATGTCGCCGCCGCTCGCTGCCGCCGCCGAGGCGGCCCTGGCGGTGATGCAGGCCGAGCCGGAGCGGGTCGAGCGCCTGCGCCAGAACGGCACCCTGTTCCTCGCCACCGCCAAGAAGCTCGGCCTCGACACCGGCTTCAGCCTCGGCCTCGCGGTGGTGCCAATCATCGTGGGCGACTCGCTCAAGGCCGTGACCCTGTCGGACCGGCTCTACCGCCGGGGCATCAACGTCCAGCCGATCATCCACCCGGCGGTGCCGGAGCGGGCCTCGCGCCTGCGCTTCTTCCTCACCTCCGAGCACACCGCGGACCAGATCCGCGACACCGTGAACGCGGTGGCTGAGGAGATGGTGGCGATCGACAAGGGCGGCTCGCTGATCGAGCAGCTGCTGGCCAAGCGCGGCTGAATTCTTCCGAGCCGCGCCGGGGACTCCCGCGCGGTCCACCATGTGGAAACGCAAACAGGGCGCGGATGGCATCCGCGCCCTGTTTGCGTTTTCAAGATCCCGACCCCGCCGGCCCTGAAGCCGGCGGGATGGCCTGGCCTACTTGGCGTAGGCGTAGGCGGTGGCCGCGGAGCTGAGCGGGCCCGTGACACCGCTGAAGGCGGTCAGGACCTTCTGGACCTCGGTGAACGGCGCGTTGGAAACGTAGATCAGGTCGCGGTTGCGCATGCGGAAGGCCTGGGTGGTGAACAGGCTGTTGGGGTCGCGCATGTTGATCCGGTAGACCACCGGGACCAGCGGCGTGCCGGTGAGCTTCGTGGCCGGGTTCAGGCGGCGTACCACGCTTGCCGGCTCGAACCGGAAGATGAACGTTCCGGCCGGATCGGCGGCGAAGTCCGAGAGGCCGCGCGCCTTGGCGAGCGCCTGGGCGAGCGTGATGCCGTCGGCCTGGAACGGCAATTCGGTCGCCTGGCCGAGCGCGCCCACCGCC
>NZ_JAKSYN010000035.1:0-7078 GCF_022829565.1 Methylobacterium sp. J-001 | reverse complement strand
AGTGGTTACAGTTTCAATGAGTCCGCGACCAAGGTAGGGAATCTACACGACCATTGCCATCGCTCACGTATTCTTAGTGAGGTTGGAGTTTCCGTTGCAGGAGGATCGCGATTGCACAGTTGTTTGGGCTCTTAGAGCTGTTGTCGTTTAGGTTGGGTCATAAGCGTCGTATCCGGATGCGGCGATGTAGTTGCGGCATTCCGTTGGGTTGAAGGCTGCGAAGGCCCGGGCGATGGCTGCCTAAAGGTCTGGGACGGTTCGGGCAGCGGCGGTGCGCAGCCTTCACTCCAAAGGAATGCCGCAACTACATCGCCGCCGCCGGATACGACGCTTATGACCCAACCTAAACGACAACAGCTCTAAGAGCCAAAACAACTGTGCAATCGCGATCCTCCTGCAACGGAAACTTCAAACTCAATAAGAATACGTGAGCGATGGCAATGGTCGTGTAGATTCCCTACCTTGGTCGCGGACTCATTGAAACTGTAACCACTACGAGTTCACCGGTACGCGCGAGACCGTCAAGACGATCGACGCATGTCTCTTACCCTAAATTGAGGATTTGTATTTAACCAATAAATCTGCTCTCTCAGAATGAGACGCGTCACTATGGTTCACTCCTTTCTTTTCCCGATCGAAGTGCCTGCTTTAACATTTCGCCAGTACCAACGGAACCTTTTTCCGCCTTTCGACCGAGAGTGTAATAATTACCTCACGCAGTTGTATACAATGCTTACAATTCGGCCTGAAAGGGCAGGGCTCTGGCGCCTGGTTGGTCATTTTTCAGCCGACTGATTCAAAGGACTGCCAGACACGCCGGATGAACTATTTACCTCTACTCTAAGTACATCTCCAGGGTGTAACATCTCAGACGCTGATACATAACGAGTTTGTGTTTCGTCACCGATACGTGTTGTAAGCAAGTACCGGACTAAGGAAATATCACTAAATTCTTTCTCCTGCGTATTTAATATCGATGAGGAATGGTTTAATAGCTGAGAATTCGCGTCTATTTTTTTTGCAATTAAAGCAATCCTTAATCTTAAATCCCCCGCCTCACGCGAAATATCATCTTTATGTTTTTGCTCAACCTCAAGAAGGTCTCTAGCACTCCTAGATAACGCCTCTTTCGCGCGAATTGATGCAAGCTGCACGTCTAGTAACGTGCCTTGATACGCTGCAACATTCTGTTCAGCTGCTAATTGCCTTGTTGTAATGGTCAGGCCTCTATTAGCAAGCGATCGGACTTGCTCAAGATCGTTGTTTGATAATTCAAGCTGCTTGCTGACCGTTTTCTCTTTATTATCTAACGTTGATATCTCGCTTTTCAAACTCTCTTGCTGTCGTTCAATCGCAGTTCGTTGTGCTTTTAATCCAGAGCGCTGACTCACGAGGGTTAAAGTTTCATCGCTTAAAATCTTTTGGGCCTCAGGCGTGTTATATTGAGAATTCATATTTCCCGGTAAGTTGATACGGTCTGACCCGGCAGCGTCTGAATCGAGTCTAGCTAATCTTATTGCGAGACTTAACTTTTCGGTTTCTAAAGTTTTAGACTCGCCGAGCTGTGTCAAGGCATCCTTTTGGTAACCAAGTATGGTTGCTGTTGATTGCCTTAATAGGCCACCCGCTATGCTGACGGCCTGAAGAATGGTAAGTCCTGGTCGAAACTCGTAATCCCCTGGTTTTTCGACGGCCCCCATTATATAAAATGGTCGAAATTTAATAATCTGAATTGAAACTTTCGGGAGCTGTGCGAGGCCCACCTCGTTCTTGACAGAGTTCGCTACTAGACTCGAAATTTCAGCCGTTGTTTTTCCAGTCGCGTTAATTTCTCCAACAAGCGGCAAGGATAGTTGCCCTTCTGGGTTTACATAGAATTCTCCGTCGAAAGATGACCACGCATGAGCATCTCCAGATCCGGCTCTGATGTCGTTTACTCGAATTTCTATCTTATCCTGTGGGCCTAGTAGATAAGTGTCCCTGCCTGCGGCATTAACAGCAGGTGATACTATCAAAAGTAACGATATCCAGATGCCTTTTGAAATATTGCTATGTGACACAAGCCGTCTCCGCTTCGAGTTACTCTGGTATAGCATTTGGCGTTATCGATGTCTCGCGCAATCGGCCGTAGTTTGCGTTACCTTCATTCTTCAATGAATTCGCGATGCGCTCATAAATTTAACAGATTTATATCTATATAGCGATTCCAGCCCTTTGGGCATGAGTTCGTCACACCAATATCGGCGGCAGAACGCCGTTCGGTAATGTCAGCTTTGGATTCATGTAGTCTTGGATGAAACTTGTAATATTGTGTTAAAGAGTGGGGTATAGGAAAACGTGAAATTTGTTGGATTTAATCGCCCTTGGTGATTTGCATTTGTTTTGATTAAAAGATGGGTTAAGCTTGGGCCTCCGCGCTTGCGACTTCGAATTTCGTTGATTTTCACATCTCTGATGCGCTAGTGCACTGTTTTAGACGGAAGGTTCAGGGGGTTGGCTTAGGGCTGCGAGGATATCGGTCACCGAATTGATCCATACGGAAGGTCTGGCGCGTCGGTTGTACCCGGCGATGTAGCGTTTGATCCTCTGTTTGGTCCTAGCATGTGGTGTGACGGATCGAGCCTGAAGCGTTCGGGCTCTTTCGTCCAGGTCTGGCAGATAAATTCGTAGGGGGTTGAGGCATCGCAGGGTCTTCAGCCGGCGACCGTAATTTTAGGCCTCCACGAACAGTTGCAGGTGGCGGCGCAGCTCGTCGTTGTCGATGTAATGGTAGCGCTTGACCGTGGCGTCCTTGATGGTGCGGTTCATCCGCTCGACTTGGCCGTTCGTCCACGGGCAGCGTGGTTTGGTCAGGCGATGCTCGATTTTGGTCTGCTCGCAGGCCCATTCGAACGAATGCCAGCGGTACAGGCCGGCCCGTCTTGGTTCGCCCAGTAGGCGGCCGCCTTCGCTTCGGCCTCCGCGTTCACCGGCTTGTTGTCGGTGAACTAAATGCCGTTGTCGGTCGGGACCGTGTGGATCGTAGGGCACGGCCGCGACCAGATCGCGTAGAAAGGCCGCTGCGATCCGCTGAGTTGCCTTCTCGTGAAGTTGAACGAAGGCAAACTTGCCCGTGCGGTCGATGGCCACGAACGGGTGCAGCTTGCTCTGTTCGGTGCTGACCTGTGCGATGTCGATGTGGAAGCAGCCGATCGGGTAGGCTTTGAAGCGCGAGCGCTTCGGCTTTTCGCCGTCGACATTCGGCAGGCGGCTGATGCCGTGGCGCTGCAGGCAGCGATGTAGCGACGAGCGCGTCAGGTGCGGCAGGCTCGGCTGCAGCGCATACAGGCAGTCGTCCAGCGGTAGTAGCGTATGCCGCCGGAAGGCGACGACAACCGCCTCGTCCTCCACGCTCAGCACGCTGGAGCGCGGCTCCTCGGGACGTGAGAGCCATCTGCTGGGCTTCCGAGCGGAGGTTGCTGCGATGGCTCGCGGTCCCAAACCAGCCGAACTTCATCTGAGCGCGGACGAGCGTGCGCGGCTGGAGGGCCTGGTGCACCGCCGCAACGTCGGTCAGGCGCTGGCCCAGCGTGCGCGGATCGTGCTGGCCTGTGCCGAGCCTGGCTCCACGAGCACCGGCATCGCCCGCAGCCTCGGGATCAGCCGTCCGAGCGTTACGACTTAAAGCTCTGACGCCGGCAAAACGCATACAAGGCAGTAAGATTTTTAAAGCGATGGCAGTTAGTTGGCGGAAAAGCACGTGGTGTGTTCGGTTGCGTCTATGTACTAGCGTGCCCGCTTCCTGGCCCACCGCTTCGACGGTCTGGTCGACCTGCCCCGTTCAGGTGCGCCTCGTGCCAACGAGGACACGGCGATCACGATGATTACCCTCACTCTGAAGAGCCAGCCGGAGGAAGAGGCTGGTGCGCCATTCCGTCATTTAACGAAAGACGACCAGCGAGTATTAAGCCGTATCGGCCGCCGCAGGCGAGACCATCATGCGAACCGTCGTCGATACGGCACGACTTTTAAAAGGAAAGCCATTCGCTGCCGTCATCTAAACCGTTGGTGCTTAAAATCTTTCATGACACGAACACGTACCTTCAAAAATAAACAATTGCAGTTCCTAAAAATTCGATCGTGGACTATCTCGGTGCAGCAAGTGTGGACGACGGCAATTAATAGCGACAACCCGATCTGTGTCTTATTCTGCCCTTCCTCTAAGCTACGTTCTTTGTAGATTCATGAAAGAGTTTTTTTTGCTAGACTCCTCGACATCCAGGGCGGGAACTTGTTCCTAATAGTCACAATATTTTATGTGAAGTGAGGAACTTGAGTTGGCTACCATATCAAATCGGATAATTTATGCCACAAGAGAGAAGCCTTGCCCTATCAGAAAAATACAAGTAAGCCAATGAGGTAATTATAAGCGATATATGACAATTTCCCGGCCATGGTCATGACGGCGATTATGCCTCCAATCATATTTTGACGTCTTTCCGTTATTAAATATGGCAGCGACTGGAATGGCCTATCAAGGCCAAACGAGACTGGATCTAATATTTGACCGACCTTGCCGAAAATTTGTTCCATCAATGCGTATTGCTTTATTAATGCATTCGCCTAAGAGGACGTTCTTTCTTGCTGATGCGGGAAAATATGATATACGACCCTGTGATATATGCGATGGTACTCTTTGTATTCTATACTTTCTGCAAGCTCGTCCGGTGGTTCGCAATCGTCTTTACAATTCGGCTGAAAAATTCAGATTGGTGGCCGTTCCCGATTGTTTAGATGGGAGCGTAAATTACAGATCGAAGAATAATTTATTTTTTTAAGAAGCATGAAATTTAGGTCATGCACAGCGCGCTTTATGTGCGGAAACTGAGTAGAGAGGAACCATCGCGTGTCTATGGCGAAAAATTCGGTGGTAGGTGCTGTACTAGGCGGCCTAAAAATTTCTATACAGTTGGTCACGTTGCCTGTTATAGCGAGTTATCTTGGTCCGAAAGAGTTTGCCGTTTACGCTTTGGCCCTACCGGCAATTACTTTCTTTCTCGTGCTAGCCGATGCTGGAGTGGGAGGGACACTGTCGCGCGAAGATGAGGCCAATGAAATTGTTTGGTCATCATCTTTTTGGGCCATATTGATTTTATGTTTTCTTCTGCAAATCGTTGTTATTTTTATCGGTCTGCTAATAGCCTACATTTCAGACGAGCCTTCATTGTCGAAACTGATGATATTATTATCATTTTCCTTGCCAATAATGGGTATTACTAATGTACCTGCCGCGCGTTTAAACAGAAGGGGGCGAATACAGTACTTGGCAGTTTGCGACTTATTTTCTTCAGCACTTGGAGCTTTTTGCGGAATCATTTGTTCGATAAAAGGCATGGGGGCGATCAGCCTTGGCTTCCAATTTGTTGTAAGTTTTTTGTCGAGATCATTTTTAATCAACTTAGCCGCATTCCACATGCCATTATTTCACTTTAGCTACAAAGCTGTCACGAAGCATATTGTTGTTAGCACAACGATAGTTTGTAGCAGGCTAACCGAGTTTGTTGGTAGAGCAGTGGAGAATATTGTATTCCAAAATATATATGGATCAGCGCTGTTAGGAAATTACAATTTGGGCTCTCAAATTTCGAGGTTTTCGTGTGAGGCTGTTGGTAACCCAGTCTGGGCATCTCTGTACGCTCAGGCTTTGCACGAAGATAGGAGCCGGCTGGCTGAACTAACTCGACGGACTCTAGTAACGGTATGCTACGTTCTATTTCCAATTGCAGCATTGCTAATAACATCTTCAGCGCCTTTATTTTCTATCATAATGGGAAATAAATGGAACGACGCAGCTTGGATAGTGGAAGTTCTAATCTTTTTTAATGCTTTAAGTACAGTATTCGGACTTATCGGGGCGGTGCTAACAGCTATCGGCGCTCCCTTGTCGATTTTGTACGCACTCGGCCTGCTATATTTAAGTCGTATTCTGTCTGTAGTTGCGGGAGCGGTTTTCGGTGTCTATTTTTCTGTGCTTGCAATAGGCCTTTCGTCCCTAGTGTTTATTGTTGTTTTAACTATAGGAGCAGGACGCAAGTTTGGATTTAATTTTTACTCGCTATCTTCGATCAGAAAGCCATTTGAAGCAAGCCTAGCCGTCGCATTGGCTAATTATTTAATGATCAGTTATCTTCCCGGCTCAATTTTTTATCTATTGATTTCATACTTATTGGCAGGCATTCTATATACTATTTTGGTGTATTTAATAGACGATCCGGATTTATCGCCGCTGTTGTCGAAATTTAGGGGGCGCTTGAGGTGAAGAGACTGCTTTACAATAAATTCATTATACTGCCTTCTTTTTTAACCGCTATTACTGGCCGCCCCTAATGCTTTTTAAGCGCAGGAATATTGAGCCCTAATTTTCTGACGGGATCTTCGACTGAAATTATTTCCATCTAATCAAAACTCTTCCAAGGCTACGCTTCAGGTTTGATCATGTTTTTTTTGTCGGGCATTTAGAATATCGGTATTTTCAGAAATCCTTTTATGTTAAATTTTCAATGCAGTACAGTACATCGGGAGTTGGCTATAGGCTACACTTTCATGTAAGTATCCAGACTGGTTTTTTTATTTATTGAGCGACCGATATGCTTTATTGACCTGAGAGGCGTTTTATAATGAGCCTTCGATGAATGCTGCGATCGAAGCGTTGCAAACTTAATCGGATCCGAACCCTAATGCTGGGTTTAAAGTAAAAAGGTCGGATGATTAAAGGAAAGTTGCTGGCTAAGGTCGAACCGCGGCGGCGCTTTCTGTCCGACAACAGGGGGCGAATCGTCGATGAATTGTTCGAGACCAGCCGTTTGATCCCGTGGCGTGGTAGTACGGTTGACTATCATGTTGCGAGGGATGCGCAGCAGGCCAAGTTTTCCATGGAAGCCCCACAACGACTGAGCGACTGTGTTGAAGGTCAAGTCTCGAGGGGCTGCCAGGGCGTGCGGTCGCGGACGATGGCGTTGAGCGTCACCAGGGGCTTTCGCATCACTGCCACGAGGGCGACCTTCCTCAGCCGGCCACGCCCAGTGAGCCGCTCGTAGAA
>NZ_JAKSYN010000032.1:0-2570 GCF_022829565.1 Methylobacterium sp. J-001 | reverse complement strand
TTCTACGAGCGGCTCACTGGGCGTGGCCGGCTGAGGAAGGTCGCCCTCGTGGCAGTGATGCGAAAGCCCCTGGTGACGCTCAACGCCATCGTCCGCGACCGCACGCCCTGGCAGCCCCTCGAGACTTGACCTTCAACACAGCCGCTCAGTCGTTGTGGGGCTTCCATGGAGAACTTGGCCTGCTGCGCATCCCTCCATGTGGAACCAGATGTATCACCACACGGCGGGACCAAACATCAATCCGCCAAGCGCCGGAGTCTAGATCGGCAACTCGGCACGGTCCTTGCCGCGACGAACCGCTGAGACCTGACCCGCGACCTGCAGGCGAAGATCGGCCAGGCACCCGCTCAACTCCTACTATACCTCGCCAATCTCGGGAAGTCGAACTGAACAAAAACGGCTCTGAACGGCTGCTGCGCTCGGCCGTGATCCACCGGAAAATGACCAATGGCTACCGCGCAATTAGGGCCGCCGAAAGCGAGGCCGCCATCCGTACCGCCTTCAATACCGCGTGACTCAAAGACCGCGGCCCCCCCTTGGCGCCATTCTTAAAACCGTCGGCGCTTAAAGCCAGACGTCAAAGAGGTAAGTAATTACGGGGTATAGAAATATGTGCATATCTATTTATAAATCTCATAATAAACATCTAGAGTAGCTCTGGCCACTCTTTCGATATTCAAAAATTCGATATCGATTTGACTGTTTTCTTTCCAGGTCCGCAAGTTCGAAACGTTGTGAGTAAGACTTGACATTGCTTCTGCAAGTTCCAAGACATCGCCGGCACGCACTAAGATCCCTGACTTCCCTCCATTTAATAATTCAGGTATGCCGTCCACTCTGGTGCCAATGATTGCGCAGCCGGCCTGACGAGCCTCAGCTAATACTAGCGGGGCAGGATCTGCATGTGATGCTAAAACAAATATATCCGCAAATCTCAGCAGTGATAAAGGATCATCGGTCGGACCTAAAAAAGTTATATTCCCATTACTGCTTAGAGTACGGCAAAAACTTTCGTACTCCCGACGGTGAGGCCCTTCTCCGACAATGTATAATCGTGGCGTTTCGCCGAGCCTGAAGATTTTGTCATAGGCATTTATGAGATCGATTACACCTTTTCTTGGGTGTAGTCCCCCTATAAACATAATAGAACCACGTTCTAAAATTCGCCCCTCTTTGTTCAATGACTTTAAACGGGCCGCACCAATAGTGCCGTTTAAAACGGTCCGAATTTTTGCCTCCCGTATTCCTTTTTTGATCATAGTTTTCTTGACATTCTCACTTACCGCAATGACGCGATCTCCTAATCCCATAAGCAATGACGAGCGTTCGAATGCGTTGTGAGCAGTCGTAACAAAAGAAGCCTTCAAAAACCGGGACGAAAACCAACTTATAATTGCGCTTAACATCATATGGGCATGAACGATCTCAATTTTGCGATTTTTGATGATTTGACGAAGCAGGAGTATTGACTTCACTAAAGATGAAGCATTTCTACGAAATTCAACATTGATAACGCCGACATTGTTTTCGTACAATAGCTGATCAAAATCGCCGGTACCGCTACAAACAAAAACTTCGTGTCCTAAAGCGGATTGCGCGCAGGCCAAATCTACAGCGGCATGAACATTGCCGTTGAGCTTTTTAGTATGATTCACCACGTGTAAGATTTTCAAAGCTCAGGCCCTTTTTCTTCGATTAGATTTAAAAGATTGTTATAACTAAAAAATTTGTCCATATTATTTATATAAATTATGACTGTCTGGTTCTACACCTGCGGTGCGATGACGTCAACACTCGGATCTAGTACAAAAGCCATCTGTTGGGTAAATATAAAACTAAAGGTTCGCTATAAAACTTTAAGTTATTATAGAGTTTATAAAGTGTGAATTAGAGTTATGAGAGTCAAATGATTTTCAAAATTTAAGAAACCTGATAAATCGTTGTGAAATTTGACCGACAACAAGCGTCAAGTTTCGCTATGTATCTATTACATAGAAATTGTTTTTTTATAAGAAAGAGCAGCAGTCGGATTAGCTCCTATTAGATCTTAAACTTATCGACGGGATTCGCGCACAATATTGATTATCGCGATTTATTGAATTTGTCATGACGGGGGCCTTGCCGAAATAAAGATAACCATGTTCTATTTTGCTTCATAGGTTGATGACATCCCTTTAGTTAGATAGGACAATGCGATTTCCGACCGCTGGCACCCGAAACAACATATTTTTGTGCCATATTTGTGGCCTGCCAGATTCGCGCTACTTCTGAACTGTCGTATACCCGGACACTATAACATCACCATCTTCACTGCTACCCAGCGCGCTACGGGATTGATCGCCGGGATTGTCTTCGTCAGGAGCGACAGATGAGAGAGCTCTTGTGCCTATGTAACTGACACCATGGCTCCGGTGCAAAAATTATTGCAATGGCTCAGATGGATGTTTTAGGGGTTCGGCTGAGGGCATCGAAGGTCGCAGAGGCAGACTCGGTCGAGATGAAGGGCCTTGGGTATCGGTTGTGCTCGGCGATGTAGCGATTGATGGCGACCTGAAGGTCGACGACACCGG
>NZ_JAKSYN010000031.1:0-286 GCF_022829565.1 Methylobacterium sp. J-001 | reverse complement strand
AAGCCCAGCGCGGTCTGGTCGGCCGAGGTCTTGAATTCCACGTCCGAGGACGCGTTCATCACGATCTTGGTGCCGTCGGTGCTCTTCGAGAAGCTGCCGGCGCCGACCGCGGTGTTGAGCTTGGTCAGGGCCTGGTCGAGGGTGTCGGTCGAGGCCAGCGCGACGGTGGTCGCCGACCCGTTGACGTAGAGGTTGAGCGTGGTGTTGGCGGCCGGGGCCGAGTAGGCGGTCGAGGCGGTGCCGGTGGTGGTGATCTGGGTGGACAGCGCCTGGTTGGCGACCGACT
>NZ_JAKSYN010000026.1:0-71260 GCF_022829565.1 Methylobacterium sp. J-001 | reverse complement strand
CGACCATGGAGGTCCCCTCCCCGGTGGCCGGCACCGTGCGGGAATTGCTGGTCGCTGTGGGCTCGAAGGTCTCGGAGGGGACGCCGATTCTCGTGGTCGAGCCTGCGGAGGGCTGTGAGGCGGCTGACGCGCCTCCTCCTCCTCCCTCTGCGGGGGAGGGTACAATGCGCGGCAGGGGGGGAGAGGGGCAGCGCGACGATGCGGGTTTCACACCTGTCGTGCCCCTTCCGGATCCTGCCACCCCCTCCCCCAACCCCCTTCGTGGGCCACCCTCCCCCGCGAAGGGGGGAGGGTGGCCCCCGAAGGGGGTCGGGAGAGGGGAGCGCGGTATCCGGAAGAGGCACGACAGGTGTGAAACCCGCATCGTCGCGCTGCCCCTCTCCCCCCCTGCTGCGCAGGGTACCCTCCCCCGCAGAGGGGGGAGGAGGAGGCGCGTCAGCCGCCTCACCGCCCTCCGCAGGCTCGACCACGAGAATCGGCGTCCCCTCCGAGACCTTCGAGCCCACAGCGACCAGCAATTCCCGCACGGTGCCGGCCACCGGGGAGGGGACCTCCATGGTCGCCTTGTCGGATTCGATGCTGAGGATCAGGTCGTCCACGGCGAGGCGGTCGCCCGGCTTCACCAGGAGTTCGATCACCGGCACGTCCCGGTAATCGCCGATATCCGGGAGGGCGATCTGCAGCGCGGCGCTCATGCGGGCGGGTTTCCGTGGCTTGTCGTGGGCGGATTGTTTTTTGGTGGGGCGAGGTCCGGGGCGGGCCTCGCGAAGCGTTTGTGATCTTCGGGGGATCCTCCACCCACTCCCCTCATCCTGAGGTGCTGCGCAGCAGCCTCGAAGGAGACCTCCAGGGATCACGCGGCCGGCTGGAGGGCTCCTTCGAGGCGTCCGCTCCGCGGACGCACCTCAGGAGGAGGTCGCGGGTGGGAGTTCCTCAGGTCGCACTGGCCGTCAGATCGTCCAGGGCGCCGGCGTGTCCGCGTCGATCCCATAGCGCCGGATCGCCTCGGCGACCGTGGCGCGCGGCACCGTGCCGGCCTCGGCCAGCGCGTGCAGGGCGGCCACCACCACGTGCTGGCGGTCCACCTCGAAGAAGCGGCGGAGCGCGTTGCGGGTGTCGCTGCGGCCGAACCCGTCGGTGCCGAGCGCCACGAACCGTGCCCCGACATAGGAGGCGATCAGCTGCGGGTAGGCGCGGACGTAGTCGGTCGCCGCCACGATCGGGGTCGCGCCCGGCAGCAGGGCGGCCACGTGGCTAGTCGGCGCCTCGGACTCGGGGTGGAGCATCGCCTGACGCTCGGCCTCGCGGGCGTCGCGGGCCAGCTCACTGAAGCTGGTGACGCTGAACAGCTCGGCGGCAATGCCCCAATCCTGCGCCAGCAGTCCGGCGGCCGCGATCACCTCGGGCAGGATCGCGCCCGAGCCCAGCAGCCGCACCGCGGCGGTCTCCGAATCCGGCCCCGACAGGCGGTACATCCCCTTGAGGATGCCGGCCTCGGCCCCCTCCGGCATGGAGGGCTGGGCGTAATTCTCGTTCATGGCAGTGAGGTAGTAGAAGGCGTCCTCGTCCTCTTCCATCATCGCCCGGGCGCCGCGATCGACGATCACCGCCATCTCGTAGGCGAAGGCCGGGTCATAGGCCCGGCAGTTCGGGATTCCGGCGGCGGCGAGGTGGCTCGACCCGTCCTGGTGCTGCAGGCCCTCGCCGCCGAGCGTCGTGCGGCCCGCCGTGGCGCCGATCAAAAAACCGCGGGCGCGCTGGTCGGCCGCCGCCCAGATCAGGTCGCCGACCCGCTGGAAGCCGAACATCGAGTAGTAGATGTAGAACGGCAGCATCGACAGGCCGTGGACGCTGTAGGCGGTGGCCGCCGCGGTCCAGGACGAGATCGCCCCGGCCTCGGTGATGCCCTCTTCCAGCAGCTGCCCGTCGCGCGCCTCGCGGTAATAGAGCATCGAGCCGGCATCCTCCGGCTCGTAGAGCTGCCCCTCCGGCGCGTAGATCCCGACCTGCCGGAACAGGTTGGCCATGCCGAATGTGCGCGCCTCGTCGGCGACGATCGGGACGACGCGCGGCCCGAGATCCTTGTGCTTCAGCAGGTTGCCGAACAGCCGGACCACCGCCGTGGTGGTCGACATCTCCTTGCCGGCCGCCTCCAGGGCGAAGCCCGCATAGGTCGAGAGCGGCGGTACCGTCACGGTGGGTGCGGTCCGGCGGCGGGCCGGCAGCACGCCGCCCAGCATCTCCCGGCGCTCGCGCAGGTAGCGCATCTCGGCCCCATCCTCGGCCGGCTTGTAGAAGGCCAGGCCCTCCACCTGCGCGTCGGAGAGCGGCAGAGCGAAACGGTCGCGGAAGGCGCGCAGCGCATCGACGTCGAGCTTCTTGGCCTGGTGGGCGGTCATGCGCGACTCGCCCGCGCCGCCCATGCCGTAGCCCTTCTTGGTCTTAGCCAGGATCACGGTCGGCCGGCCCTTGGTCGCCTTGGCGGCGGCGAAGGCGGCGTAGAGCTTGCGGAAATCGTGGCCGCCGCGCTTCAGCTTGTCCACGTCGGCATCCGACATGTGCGCGACCAACTCGCGGACCTCCTCGTCCTCCCCGAAGAAATGCGCGAGGTTGTAGGCGCCGTCCTTGGCGCCGAGCGTCTGGTACTTGCCGTCCACGGTGTCGGCGAAGCGGCGCAGCAGGGCGTGGTTGGTGTCGCGGGCGAAGATCGCGTCCCACTCCGAGCCCCACAGCACCTTGATGACGTTCCAGCCCGCGCCCCGGAACAGGCTTTCCAGCTCCTGGATGATCTGGCCGTTGCCGCGCACCGGGCCGTCCAGCCGCTGCAGGTTGCAGTTGATGACGAAGGTGAGGTTGTCGAGCTTCTCCCGGGCGGCGAGCGCCAGGCCGCCGATCGATTCCGGCTCGTCCATCTCGCCGTCGCCGAACACGCCCCAGACGTGCCGGGCGGAGGTATCGACCAAGCCGCGATGGCCGAGATAGCGCATGAACCGCGCCTGGTAGACCGCATGGATCGGGCCGATGCCCATCGAGCCGGTCGGGACCTGCCAGAAATCCGGCATCAGCCAGGGATGCGGATAGGAGCAGAGGCCGTCGCCGGCGATCTCCTGGCGGTAGTGCTTCAGCTGATCCTCGGAGAGCCGCCCTTCCAGGAAGGCGCGGGCGTAGACGCCCGGCGCCGAGTGCGGCTGGAAGTAGACGAGGTCGCCGTCCGCACCGCCCTTGAAGAAGTGGTTGAACCCGACCTCGAACAGCTCCGCCGCCGAGGCGTAGCTCGCCACGTGCCCGCCGAGTTCGCCATAGGCCATGTTGGCGCGCACCACCATGGCGAGCGCGTTCCAGCGCATGATCGAGGTGAGCCGCTCCTCGATGTCGAGGTCGCCCGGGTAGCGCGGCTGCTTCTCCAGCGCGATGGTGTTGCGGTACGGCGAGTAGGGCAGGGCCTCGTCGAGGATGCCGATCTCTTTCGAGCGCCGCTCCAGCCGGTCGAGGATGAACCGCGCCCGGGCCGCGCCCTCAGTACGGAACAGCGATTCGAGGGCGGACAGCCAATCCTGGGTCTCGGCCGGATCGTGATCGACCTCGGCGGACCGCGCGATCGTCGTCCTCGGCGGTATGGCGTTCATCGGCGCAGCTCCCAGCTTTTGATCGGAGCATACGGATTCCGCCGCGGGGCGACATGCCGAACTTTTGTTCTTCGCGCGCGAAGATTGGCATATTTTGCCGGGTTGACCGATGAATTCGGTAGATCGTACCGCCGTCCGTGCCGGCCCATTTGCCGGCCTCCGATGCGACGTCCGGTTCGATCGTTCCTTGCCGTCATTGCGAGCGCAGCGAAGCAACCCAGGGCGGCGCGCGATCTCTAACCGTGGAGGTTCCCTGGGTTGCTTCGCTACGCTCGTAATGACGTTGGGTGCGCGCCGAAACGGGCTCCCACATCGATGGGCGCCAAAACTTTCCTGCCGCACCGCAATCGGCGGCATGCTATGCCCACGGCAAACCGAAGAGCGAAAAAATGGTCTCCCGACCGGCCCATCTCGACGCAGCCTCCTTGCGCATCCTCGAACGCCTGCAGCAGGACAGCGAGATCAGCATCGCCGACCTCGCCGAGCAGGTCGGGCTCTCGACCTCGCCGTGCTGGCGCCGGGTCAACGACCTGAAGGAGGCCGGGATCATCCGGGGCTGCGTCGCGGTGGTGGATCCGATGAGCCTCGGGCTCGCGGTTAATGTCTTCGTCCACGTCTCCCTGGAGAAGCAGACCCAGGCCGCCCTCCAGGCCTTCGACGAGGCGGTGCGCAGCCGCCCGGAGGTGATGGAATGCTACCTGATGAGCGGCGAGGCCGACTACATGCTGCGGGTGGTGGTGGAGGATCTCGGCCAGTACCAGCGACTGGTTCTCGACCACCTCACCCGCATCCCGGGGGTGGCCAACATCCGCTCCAGCTTCGCGCTCGGCCAAGTGAAGTACACGACGGCGCTGCCGCTCGGGCACCTGAACCGGTGAGCCGGTCCTTCGCTGGATAAGGAATTTCCGAGTTTCCCAGCGGTGCCGGCCTGGACCGGCGGCGTCACGCTGAAGGAAGAATGGTGGAGCCTAACGGGATCGAACCGATGACCTCTTCCATGCCATGGAAGCGCTCTCCCAGCTGAGCTAAGGCCCCACTTGTCCACCGCGGTTTGGGTCCCGCGGGGTCTCGCCAACCGGGTTGCGTCCGGCGACGCCGGTTCTATAGGCGGCTCGTGACGCGGACTCAACCCCTTTTTTCGGCCTTTCTTCGCCGAAATGCCGACCCCCTCCGACTCGCCGCAGACTCTTCGAAGGGAGGGCTCGAAATGGGGTCAGCTTTCTTCGTCGGTTTCTAGATCGCCGCCGATCAGGTCGGAGACGTCGTCGCCGGAATCCTCCTCCTCGAGGAAAGTGTCGTCCGCGTCGGACTCCCCGTCCTCGTCGGCGGTGACGTCCTCCGGCGTCGGATCCGCCTCGTCCTCGGCAGCCTCCACCTCGTCGAGGGAGACCAATTCCGGACCCTTCTCGTCCGTCTCATCCGCGTCGTCGGCCTCCGGGGCCCGTGCCAAGACGGGCGCTGCGACGCGGCTCGCCGCCGCCTGGTAGAGCGCACCGCATTTCGGGCAGCTCGCAGGATCGCGAGCGAGGTCGTAAAACTTCGCGCCGCAACTCATGCATTGGCGCTTCATGCCAAGTTCGGGTCGGGCCACGGGCGCACACCTCGTCGTCTCTGCCGTCTTCGAAAGACGGGCCCGTTAGTCGCGGCCTCTGACCCTGTCAATCGAGCCGCAGCCCCCCGTTTCAGGGTCGTCAGCCACCGGGCGCGATGGATGACGCGGGCCGGCACGCGTGTTAACCGCGCCGCCAGTTCACCGACCGATTGCAGCTCCGCGGCGCCCCCGCGCAATGCGCCGGATCCTGGCCCACCCGAGACTCCCGAACGGACACCCCCGTGTCGCACGACTCGCCTCCCCAACCCCTCACCGCCGCACCGGGCACGCCGCTCAACGGGCGCCTGCGTCCGCCCGGCGACAAGTCGATCTCGCACCGGGCCATGATCCTGGGGCTGTTGAGCCAAGGCGAGACCCGGGTCGAGGGCCTGCTGGAGGGCGACGACGTGCTGCGCACCGCAGCTGCCGCGAAGGCGCTCGGCGCCGGCGTCGAGCGCCTCGGCGAAGGGCGCTGGGTGGTGCGAGGCGTGGGCATCGGCGGCCTCACTGATCCGACCGAGGTTCTGGATTTCGGCAATGCCGGCACCGGCTCGCGGCTCATGATGGGCGTGGTCGGCGGCCAGCCGGTCACCGCGACTTTCGACGGCGACGCGTCGCTGCGCTCGCGCCCGATGCGCCGGATCCTCGATCCGCTCACCCGCATGGGCGCGCAGGTGCTGTCCGAGGCCGATGGTGGCCGCGTGCCCCTGACCCTGCGCGGCCTCAACGAGGCGATCCCGATCACCTACGAGACCCCGGCGGCCTCGGCACAGATCAAGTCGGCGGTGCTGCTCGCCGGTCTCAACGCCCCCGGCACCACCACGGTGATCGAGGCGGCCGCCACCCGCGACCACACCGAGCGGATGCTGCGCCTCTTCGGCGCCGAAGTTCGCGTGGAGCCGCACGGGCCGGGCGGCCATGGTCGCAAGATCGCGCTCACCGGGCAGCCGACTCTGCGTGGCACCGACGTGATCGTCCCGGCCGATCCGTCCTCGGCGGCCTTCCCTTTGGTGGCGGCCCTGATCGTGCCCGGCTCCGACGTGGTGATCGAGGGCGTGATGATGAACCCGCTGCGCACCGGGCTTATCACCACCCTCCTCGAGATGGGCGCGCAGATCGAGCGCGTGGCCGAGCGTGAGGAGGGCGGGGAGACCGTCGCGGACCTGCGCGTGCGGGCGAGCCGTCTCACCGGTGTCGACGTACCGGCCGAGCGCGCGCCCGCGATGATCGACGAGTACCCGGTCCTGGCGGTGGCAGCGAGTTTCGCCGCGGGCCGGACACGTATGAATGGGCTGCACGAATTGCGGGTGAAGGAATCCGACCGCCTCGCGGCCGTGGCGGCGGGGCTCGCTGCCAACGGCGTCCGACACAGCGTGAAGGGCGACGACCTCGTGGTCGAGGGCGACGGCACGGCCGCGCCCGGCGGCGGCCTGGTGGCAACGCATCTCGATCACCGGATCGCCATGGCGTTCCTGGTGATGGGGCTCGCCACGAAGGCGCCGGTCACGGTGGACGATGGCGCGATGATTGCCACGAGCTTCCCCAGCTTCCTGCCGTCCATGCAGGCCCTCGGTGGCCGGATCGAGGCCTAGATCATGCCGCTCATCATCGCGATCGACGGCCCGGCTGCGTCGGGCAAGGGAACGCTGGCCAAGCGGTTGGCGGATCATTACGGGTTGCCCCATCTCGATACGGGGCTGCTCTATCGCGCGGTCGCGCTGACGCTGATCGATGCTGGCTTGTCGCTGGACGATTCTGCGGCGGCGTCCGACGCAGCGCGTGGTCTCGACGTCGACAGGCTCGACGACCCGCGCCTGCGCGAGCGCGCCATGGGCGAGGCCGCGTCTCGGATTTCGGCGGTCCCGGAGGTTCGCGCCGCCCTGCTGGCTTGGCAGCGGCGCTTCGCGGCCGATCCCCAGGGTGCCGTCCTGGACGGGCGCGACATTGGGACGGTGGTCTGCCCGTATGCCAGCGTGAAGCTTTACATCACCGCCTCGTCCGAGGAGCGCGCCCGTCGCCGCCACTTGGAACTTGCCGGCCGCGGCGAGGCCGCGACCTTCGGGGCCATCCTGGCCGATATCGAAGCCCGCGACGCCCGAGACGCCTCCCGGGCCGCCGCACCGCTACGCATGGCCGAAGACGCAGTTCAGTTGGACACCACGGAGCTCGACCCGGACGCTGCCTTCGCCGAAGCCCGAGGCATCGTCGAGCGCGCCCGCGGCGCCGGTGAATATGTTCCAGCCTCAGCCCCGTGTTGACCCCCCGGCTCCGCTCACCTATTGCGAACGCGCCGTCCCCCTGCGGCCGCCCCCGGCGGTCCCTCGGACGCGAGCGCGTAGCTCAGCTGGTAGAGCAACGGACTTTTAATCTGTAGGTCCTGGGTTCGAGTCCCAGCGCGCTCACCACACAATCTGAACTGATTATGACCTGGTGAATCTAGGTGCAGTCCAAGCAAGTGTAGTACTGCTTAGATTGCGTCGGGGCATAATTTGCATGCAGCGGTCATGCGGTTCCGAGTTTTGTTCTTTTTTACGAGAACCAAATGATTTTCGGACCGATTTCGCCGGCCGTGCAACAAAATTGACTATTATTACATACAAAACAACACCCCGGCGGTCCGCTCCTTCCGCCAGATGAGCTTCACCGCGTAGCGCATATCGGAATTGGCCAAGACGAGGTCGAAGGCCGTTTCCAGCACGACCACGTGCGGGCCGAGGAATTCCAGCATCGCGCCGCCGTCGGAGAGGTTCTGGACCCGGCAGGGGAAGCGCGATCCGTCCGGGTGCTGGGCGTAGGCCAGGAGAGCGGTGGCCTGTCGGGCGCTTGCACGGCGCTCGACGAAGGCGATCGGAGGCCTGGCGTTGCGGGGCATGGCCGAATGACCCTAACGAAGTCGGCCACTATGGCGCGATGCCAGTAAAGATGCATCGAAACAGCTAATGATATATTGATCACATCCACGCTTGTAGGAAAATAAATCGCAGCTCTAGGGCTATCGGCGGAACGCTCGCGGAGGAACCGCCGCACCACCACGCCACTGTATCCCACCTACGAAGCGACCCGTATCCTACCGACGTTCATCGTTGCGTAGAGGCGGTCCCTTACCGGCTTTTATAAAGCGCCCCACAAACAACCCGACCGGGATCGACAGCAGAAACCAGTTCCGCAGAAACTTCAGCGACTTTGACACCGCCGCTCTCCCTTTTCGCCCAAGTCGCATTTGAGCATGGCTTGCCGTCGGATCCAAACGCGCGGCCCGGGCGTCGGCTCCCAACCAAAGGGCCGGGTCTCATAACGTTTTCCCGTGCCGGCGCATCAAGCTGCGGGTAGCCGCGAAGACCGATAGACCTTCAACTGGACATCCTGAGACGATCATGCGCTTTCGCCCCGCCCTCACGATTCCAGTCTATCTTGTCCTCGCCGCGATGCCGGCAACTGTCTGTGCCGAGACGCCAGACCAGCCCGCAATCCACGCACTGCCCCTCCCTTGGCCACCAGGTTTTTCTCGCGATGTGCAGGGCAGCGGCCTGCCCGGTCTTGATGGCGGCCACGCCTTCCTGTGGAACCGGCCCGCGGGCTTCGATGCGGTCTCGACTCTACGGATCGACCGACACATTCCCGACGGATCGGGGGAGCCCGGCCATACCTACAAGGCGCTCTGGGCGCTTGGCTCGTCGGGTCCGCACAATGCGGGCTACGAGTGGACAATCACGGGGGAACTGCACAATCGCAGCCTCGCCAGCACGGGCGCGCAGAACGTCGCCGTCAACGGCACGATTTTCAAGGAGGCCAACGGAATCGGCCCAGTTGGGCCGTCCTGGGCGGGCAATTTCAACTGCGTGGACATGACCGACGAAGCCGACCCGGTCGCCTCCTGCATCGGCGCGGAGATTGATGTCTCTGCGCAGTCGCCGACCACGGACCGTAACCGGCAACGGGTCGGGCTGCAGATTTCTACCGGCGGGGTGCCGGGCGCCCATACTGGCTATGGCATCCTGCTGGGCAACCTCACGGGCTCGGTGACCGATCGAGGTTTTTCGTTCCAGGGGGAGGGGACCTACGGAATCGGGATCGATACCGCCGCCGGCCGATTTTCCGGTGTACCGATCCTGCTGGGGTCAGGCCAGTCGATCGCCGTGGACGGTCATCGAGACGGGAGCTTTGCCCGCACCCTTGGTTTCGACGGTCAAGATCTCGTCTATGGGACGGCAAGGGGGGCGGTATTCAAGGTCAGCGACGCGGGCCAAGTCCAGGCCGCCTCGGTCCGGGAGGCGCAACCGAATCCGCCGCGCAACAGCAGGGAGGCTTGCACGCCTGGCGACCATGCCTGGGACGAAGCGTTCGAGTATCGCTGCGTCGCCCGGGATCGCTGGAAGCGCGCCGCACTGAGCGACTGGTAGGCGTGGCTGCTAGGCTCTACGGAACGGCAGGATCGCCACAAAGGCCGCGAGGGCAGCGCCCATCACGCGCAGGAGTGCGTACCCTGGGCTTTCGGGCGAGTCGACCATCCACTCGAACATCATGGCCGCCGACAGGAGAAGCAGCACCGAGACGAGGAGTGTCTCGCTCGAGAGCGCAAAAGGCTTGGCCTTCATGATGTTTCCCCCGGGCGCAATTCTTGGTGCGCGCCAGGGTGTTAGCCGAACCGGCGTTGAAAGACGAACGCGGTTCTTAGCGGTCGAAGATGCGCACGACCGCTCGGGTTGTCGGATCAACCACGACAACCTTGTCTCCCGGCGCCACGAAATAGCCGTAGCGCCGTAAGCGCGGGTTCGGCGCATCCGTGAACGGGGCCAGACGCACATCCTCCGGGACGATGGTGCCGGGACGCAACGGGATGGAGCCGACGATTGGGCCGGGGCCTATTGGGCGGCTCACGATATAGTCGCGCACCACGACCTCGTCGTCCGGGCCGAAATCGTCGGACTCGACGATCACGCCCTGCGCGAAGGCGGTGCCGGTGAACAGCGCGGCAAACCCGAGGGCTGCGGCGAGGCTTGCGCGTGTCGACATGAAAGGCTCCGTGACGTTCAGGGCTCGCGGAAACCCCGGCCGTCGCGATTGTGTTCCCGGTGTTTCAGCGCTCCATCTCAGCGACCGACCTGCCCCGCCTCGGCCAGAGGCACCGGCGACCAGCGGGTGATCTGCACGTAGCCGTCCAGCACCGCGATCACCACGTGCCGACGATGGCGATGCACCACCGCCCCCGGTATATGCCCATGGCGCTCGCGCCAGCCCAGCGCCTCGGCCACGTAGACCCGCGCATCGCCCAGCCTAGCGATCGTCTCGACGGTGCCGAAAGCCCGGACCCGGCGCAGGATCGGCTCCACTTCCTGGCGGAAATCGAGGGTCCGGTCGGCGTCGGTGGCCCGGGGCCAGTAGGAGCCGTCGCCCTGGGGCTCGGCGCGACGCCAGCGCGCGGGCAATTCCTTGCCGAGCGGTCCGATGGCAAGACGCCGGGCCGCCATCTGGCACTTGGCCAGCACGGTCTCGTGAGATTCGATAGTGTCGAGGCTGAAGATGTCCTGGGCCAGGATATCGCCGGTGTCGAAGCCATCGGCGAGCACATGAGCGGTGACCCCCCAGGTCTCGTAACGGTCCAGGACCGCCCGAAACAGCGGGTAGGGGCCGCGCCCGGTCGGTAGCGGGGAGGGGTGGATGTTCAGGCCGTAGGTGGCACGGCCGCGCCAGCCCTTCACCAGCCAGGGATAGCCCGCCACCACCAGAGCCCAATCCCTGCCATGCTCGGCCTGCAGCGCCTCGATATCGCGTTCGCGGATGCGCGACAGCTGGATTGGGAGGCGCATCGAACGCGCACGGGCGACCAGCACGTCGTTGTGATCGTAGATCCCGTCGCAGGGCCGGGTGAACAGCTTGATCGGCTTCCAGCCGGCCTCGACGAGACCCTCGAACACGCCGCCTAAAAAGTCGATGCCGGCGAACGCGAACTTCATGCTTGCCGCCTGCGACCTTGTGAACGTGGAGCGGAGCGGCCAGCCGCCTGCCCCGGGGCGCTACCGGCCTTACTTTGTCCGGAGCAGGATGGGTAGCAAGAGGACCGCAGGTGCGACAGGTTCTGATCTACGGCGGGACGGGCGGCATTGGCTTGGCCACCGCCCGGGCGTTACGGGCCCGTGGTTATGCCCTTCATCTCGCGGCTCGGGACGGTGAGCGCCTGTCGCGCGCGGCCGACGAACTCGGCGAAACGACGTTCACGGCGGGCGATGTCGGCGATCCGGACTTCTTCGCCGCCGCCAGCGAGGCGGCCGGTTCTGAGCTGGCCGGCCTGGTCTACGCCATCGGCACGATCAACCTGCGGCCGCTTGGGCGCCTGACCCGGGCCGATGCGGAGTCTGATTTCCGCATCAATGCCCTTGGGGCCTTCTCGGCCGTGCAATCCGCTGCCGCTGCGCTCAAGGCCGGTGCCGGGGAGGCGGGGTCCGGGATCGTGTTGTTCTCGACGGTGGCGGCCGCGCAAGGGTTTCCTGCCCATGCTTCCGTCGCGATGGCCAAGGGCGCCGTCGAGGGGCTCGGCCTCTCGCTCGCAGCCGAGTTGGCGCCGCAGATCCGCGTCAACGTGGTTGCGCCGTCACTGACAAGAACGCCGCTGGCCGCTGCCATCACCGGCAACGAGACCCTGGCCCAGGGAATCGCCGCCATGCACGCGCTTCAGCGGCTCGGTCGTGCCGAGGATGTCGCGGCGCTCGCGGCCTTCCTGGTCTCAGACGAGGCGGCCTGGATCACCGGCCAAGTGATCGGCGTCGATGGCGGTCGCGCGACCCTGCGTACCAAGGGCTGAGGGGTGGCAGCGAAATTTACAGCGCGAACCGGGGGCTCGCTCCGCTTCGTCCTCGGCGATCAGCTGAATCGGCGCGTATCGAGCCTGATCGACCTCGATCTCGCACGCGACACCGTCCTGCTCGTCGAGGTGCGGGACGAGGCGACGTACGTTCGCCATCACAAGCAGAAGATCGCTTTCCTGTTCGCAGCCATGCGCCATTTCGCGGCCGAACTGGAGGCCGAGGGGGTAACGGTCGACTATGTCCACCTGACCGATCCCGACAACGCCGGCAGCTTCACCGGCGAGTTGAAGCGCGCGGTAGCGCGCCACGCGCCCGAGCGAGTCGTCGTCACCGAGCCTGGCGAGTGGCGGGTATGGGATATGATGCAGGACTGGCGCGAGACGTTGCCCGTCCCGCTGGAGATCCGCTCGGACAACAGATTTCTGTGCCCGCGCGAGGATTTCGCTCGCTGGGCCGAGGGGCGCCACCATCTGCGAATGGAGACGTTCTACCGCGGCATGCGGCGTCGGACCGGCCTGCTCATGGATGGCGGCGAGCCTGTCGGCGGCCGCTGGAATTTCGATCCCGACAACCGGAAACGCCTCCCCAAGGGACATCGGCTGCCGGACCGAATCGGTTTCCAACCCGATGCGACAACCCGCGAAACTATTGCACTGGTCGAACGGGAGTTCGCCGATCATTTCGGCGATTTGGCACCCTTCTCCTGGCCGGTGACCCGGGCCGATGCGCTCGCAGCGCTCAAGCACTTCATCGCTGTCTGTTTGCCGACGTTCGGTGATTATCAGGACGCCATGAAGGCGGGGGCACCGTATCTGTATCACGCGCTGCTATCGCCGCCCCTGAATGCCGGCCTCTTGACCGCCGAGGAAGTCTGCTGGGCCGCCGAGCGCGCATACCGGGATGGATCCGCCCCGCTCAACTGTGTCGAAGGGTTTATCCGGCAGATCCTCGGCTGGCGCGAATATGTCCGCGGCGTCTACTGGGCGCGGATGCCTGAGTATCGCGAGACCAACGCATTGGGTGCGGGCCGGGACTTGCCGTGGTTCTACTGGTCGGGCGTGACGAAGCTCAATTGCATCGCCAACGTGGTCGCGGATACCCGCCGCCACGCCTACGCTCACCACATTCAGCGTCTGATGGTGACCGGCAATTTTGCCTTGATCGCCGGCCTGGAGCCGGCACAGGTCGAGGAATGGTACCTGATCGTGTTCGCCGACGCCTATGAATGGGTCGAACTGCCCAACGTTCACGGCATGGTGCTGTGGGCTGACGGGGGCGTGATGGGTTCGAAGCCCTACGCGGCTTCGGGAGCGTATATCGACCGCATGTCAGATTACTGCACTGGCTGCGCGTACGACGTTAAGGTCAAGTCGGGGCCGGACGCCTGTCCGTTCAACTACTTGTACTGGAATTTCTTGATCGAAAACGAGGACAAGCTGGCGGGAAATCAGCGGATGATGATGCCTTATCGAACCCTGCGCGGCATGGGCGAGCACCGTCGTATCGAAATTCAACAGGATGCCGCCCGATTCCTCGGATCTTTGAGGGCCGAGCCCGACCCTGATCACCAGGGCGACCAGACTGCCAACGCCACGTAAGGGGATGCACGTCGCCGGCCCGACTCGGTCTGGAGGCCGACGGACACACGAAAGCTGTAGCGGGCGATGGCGAAATCGGTCGCGTGCAAACCGAGATCCCATTTTTGATAGCCCGTCTCATCGCCGTAGACGCTGAGTTCAGGGCCGAGATAGGCATCCCAGCACCGATAGCCCCAGGCCAAGCGTGCCCACAGGCTGCTGCGCGTCGAGCCTCCGATGGCAGTTGCTTGGAGGAGCGTGTTCTCGGTCAGGCGGGCCCAGATCTCGCCGTGCACGCGCAGGCCATACGCGGCAGGCAAGACCATCGGTGCGTGTGGGTCGGCTAGCATCTCCACCGACCCTTCGGGTCCCGCAAAGATGGCCGCCACGCCCCAGTTGAAGAACCATTGATAACCCAGCACCGCCGCCGCGCTGAACGTGTAGCGCGTGCGCGGTAGGCCGACGTCGCCGCGTTCCCGTTGTCGGCCGCTGCCGACGCTCGCTAAAGCGACGAAGCCGTCTTTGTCGAGGGATCCCAGCCCGACCTTCGCGCCGACGGTCAGAAATGTCGCGGATGCCGCGTCGAAACTGCCGAACAGCAGCGTGTCGATCTCGCCGCTGCGTGCTGGAAGTGCCTGTGCAAGAAGAGTTGGGGCCGCCAGGACAGCAACAATCCTCCTCGTGTGGCATTTCGTGACGATCCGGCGCATGCACACGGAGCGGCTCCCGGCGGTGAGGCCGTAAACCTAGTGTTAATCTTGGGAATGGGCAGCCAGATTCGGCATGGATTCACTAAAAAGATACCTGGGATTGCGCAGGCGTTTTATTCGCGAGGCCACTCGGCCAGGCCTGAATGCTAGGGTCGACGTCAGATTTACTTGAAGCCCGAGATGCGTATCTGAGGTTTGAATTTCGCGGTTCACAACCGGTATGAGGTCGCGTGAGCGCCCCGCGCTTGGCCTGCCGGGTGATCTCGGCTAGAGCCCGCCCCAGGACAGCGAAGGTTGGCGGATCCTTGACTGCCGGTGCACGAACGTCGGACGTCCTCACTGTGCTGGCGAGCCAGGAGGGGGAGCGCCTCACCGTGGGCGACATCGTCGCGGTCCTGCGGGATCGCGCCTTTGCGTTGCTTGTGGTGTTGCTCGGCTTGCCGAACTGCCTGCCGATGCCACCGCCGATCCCACTGATCTGCGGCTTGCTTTTGCTTCTCGTGGCCGTGCAGATCGCGGCGGGCATGTCGGCACCCTGGCTGCCCCGGATTCTGCTTGGTCGCTCGATCGCGCTCACAGATGTCCGGCGGGCGGTCACCCGTGCGGTCCCGATCCTGCGGCGGCTGGAGCGCTGGTCGCGTCCGCGAGTGAGCGTGTTCGAGACCGCGCTCGGCATGCGTGGCATGGGGATCGCCTTGCTGACGCTGGCGTTGGCGCTGATCGTGGCTGCGCCGATTGTCGGGCAAATTCCTCTTGGTCTCGCCGTCTGTCTCGTGGGCCTCGGCCTCGTCGAGCGCGACGGCCTCGTCGTGATGGGCGGATTGGTGATCGGCGTGTTCGGCGTCGCCATCAATGCCGGCTTCGCCTACGCGGTCATCGCCGGGATCGTCGGTCTGCTGAACCTCTGAGCAAGGCGGATCAGAGCCGGTAACGGATCTGGTCGGTCCAGAAGCGCTCGAGACGGCCCAGGGCCGTGTTCAACCGGCCGAAATCATCGTCCGAGATGCCGCCGATCGGCGCGATCGTTCGGGCATGCTTGTCGTAGAGACCCTGGATGATCTCGTGGACCTGCCGTCCCTTGTCGGTGAGGCTGATTCGGACCGAGCGGCGGTCCGTCTTAGAGCGGGCGTGGTGCAGGTAGCCGGCCTCGACCAGCTTCTTGACGTTGTAGGACACGTTCGAGCCGAGATAGTAGCCCTTGGTCCGCAACTCGCTCGCGGTGAGTTCCTTGTCGCCGATGTTGTACAGCAGCAGCGCCTGGACGCTGTTGACGTCTTCCCGGCCGCGCCGTTCGAACTCGTCCTTGATCACATCCAGGAGCCGGCGGTGCAGCCGCTCGACCAAGTGGAGCGCCTCCAGGTAGGAGCCCTTGGCGGACGGGGCTTCTTCCGGGATCTCGCTCTTCGCGACTCGGGCGCTCTGGGTCTTCATCGTCTGCCTCACCGTCTGATGCTGCGGCTTCCGTTCGATCCGGTGCCGCTGATGATGGCTAAGCTATGGGTCGGGAATGAAAGGCGATTTAAGCGACAGGATGAATTCCCGATTTACTCTTCGCGGTAAAGACAAACTGAAGCGAAGATCAGAACGGTTCGTTCACCGTGCTTCCTGCGCCGCCAGCCAGGACAGCAGGAAGTACATCAGCACGACGGTCAGGCCGAATACGAGCAGCGGCACCGGCATCGGCACGAGTTGCGGGGTCAACACCGCTAATGTCAGTGCGGATGTGACGGCCAGCAACCAGATCACGCCGCCCCAGGCGCTCGTCAACCACAGTCCAATGGCCGCTGCCGCATCCACCACGGCGAAGTAAACGATCGCCGCCTGCCGGCCGAACGGTTCGATCTCGAAGGGCCGCGATCCCGGAAGCACGTCGAGGATCTCCGCCCAGGACGCGATGCACTTCCCCAGCCAGAAGAGGGCTGTGATCCGCATGAACCAGACGAGCAGCGTGTCCCAGGTCCCGGGTGCCGGCCCTTGCGCACGTTCGATCCGATCGGTCGGTGGATCGCCGGGGCGGGCGCTCTTGCGTCGCATCGGGAAGGAGCCGGGCACTATGGCCTGCTCATCATTGAAGAAGGCCGGTTCATCGTCGGGAGGCCGGGATCCATGCTCGGGGGGAAGCGCGGAGTTGAAGCGGTTCCGGCGCCCTGCGTCAACGGCCTGATTTCACCGCGCCTGGCCTCTATGCTAGTTCAGCGGCCCCAGCGCCGATGCGCCGCGCGATCGTTGCCTTACCGCGCGCACGATACCGAAGCCGCATGTCAGACCTTTTGCCCGAGCCGCGCCCGATCGCCCTGGAGGCCGCCCGCGAAAGCGCCCGGCCAGAAGGGCTGAAGATCACCCAGCGCCCGCGCCGTAACCGCAAGGCGGACTGGTCGCGCCGCCTGGTCCGCGAGAATACGCTGACCGTCGACGATCTCATCTGGCCGATGTTCGTGATCGACGGTGAGCGCCGGCGCGAGCCGATCGCCTCGATGCCGGGGGTCGAGAGGCTCTCGGTCGACGAGATCGTGCGCGATGCCGAGCGCGCGGCGCGGCTGGGCATCCCGGCGGTATCGTTCTTCCCTTACACCGAGGTCGAGCTACGCGATCCGACCGGCTCGGAGGCACTTAACACCCACAATCTCGTCTGCCGCGCGGTGCGTGCCGTCAAGCAGGCGGTTCCCGAGATCGGCATCATGACCGACGTTGCGCTCGATCCGTATACAAGCCACGGGCACGATGGCTTGATGAAGGACGGCGCCATCCTGAATGATGAGACCGTCGCGGTCCTGGTAGAGCAGAGCCTGATCCAGGCCGAGGCCGGGACCGACATCATCGCCCCCTCGGACATGATGGACGGGCGCGTCGGTGCGATTCGGGCTGGGCTCGACAAGGCCGGCTTTCTCGACGTGCAGATCATGGCCTACGCGGCCAAATACGCCAGCGCGTTCTACGGGCCGTTCCGCGATGCGATCGGCACCAAGGCGGCATTGGTCGGCGACAAGCGCACTTATCAGATGGATCCGGGCAATTCCGCGGAGGCGCTGCGCGAGGTTCGCCTTGACCTGGAGGAGGGGGCGGATTCGGTCATGGTCAAGCCTGGGCTGCCCTATCTCGACATCATCCGCCGGGTGCGGGACGAGTTCCAGGTGCCGACCTTCGCCTATCAGGTGTCGGGCGAGTACGCGATGATCGAGGCTGCGGCTCGCAACGGCTGGCTCGACGGCGACCGCGCCATGGTCGAGGCTCTTCTATCCTTCAAGCGCGCTGGCGCGGACGGGATCCTGACTTATCACGCGCCTCGGGTCGCCGAGCGCCTCCGCAACGCCTCGTGAGGCACGCGCGCCGCTGGCTCCTCGGGACAGCGGCGGTGGCGGGTTTCCTCGGGGGGCTCGCCGCCTGCCAGGATACCCTGCGGCGGGAGCGGGTCGCGACGTGCCGACGCGCTTTGCCGGCAGTCGCGCCTCAGGCTGGTGTCAGACTCCTCCGGGCAGCGCCTGGCCCCGCGGCGGATACAGTTCGAGTCGACTACGCAGAGGGCAATCGACAGCATTGGCTGACTTGCCGCTTCGACGCTGGCGCGACCCTCATCGCGCTGGCCACAGAGGGTGCCAACCTATCGGGGCCCTCGCTCTACTTGCTCAAGCGCTTCTATCTCGAAACGCCGGACGCCGCGGCCGACGATCCTGCCGAGCACTAAACCCAACCCGGACGGCCCTTGCAGCTGATCCAGGGCGCTCTTACGTTTTCTTTTGCAGCCTTGCTCGCAGGACGCGACACCATGCAGAACCCACAACCCGGTTACGCCGAGCGCTTCGAAACTTCCGGCTACGCCGCCTCGCTGCCTGTTCCGTTCGTTCGCGCAAGCCTGGGCGCTCGCACGGTCGCGTACCTCCTCGACATCCTGTTCATCTTCGGCTTCACCGCCGTGCTCACACTGCTGATCACGGTCATCGGCGTCGTGACGTTCGGACTTGGCTGGACCTTGTTCGCCGTCTTGCCCGCGAGCGGTATCATTTACAGCGCGATCACGGTCGGCGGTGCCAAACAGAGCACGGTCGGTCAGCGATTGATGGGTCTTCGCGTCGTCGCGCCCGAGCGCGGCGGAGCGGTCGATTTTATCACTGCTGCAGTTCACGCCCTGCTGTTCTACGTTGCGGTCTCGACGTTCCTGCTCTGGTGCCTTGATATTTTGTTCGGGCTGATGCGATCGGATCGCCGGCTGGGTCACGATCTGTTGCTCGGCCTGGCCGTCGTTCACGCGCGCTGAGATACGTCGCGCGCGTTGAATTTGTCGCCCGGCGAGCCGCTTGGGCATTGAGCCGGGCCGCTCTGCCTGTAGACTGGTTTGCCGGCGCCGCGAGGACCATCCGGTGCAGGGTCAAGACCAAGCGTGACGAGCCATCCGCGCGACACTCCGCAATTCTACCTCACCGCACCTTCGCCGTGCCCGTACCTTCCGGGTCAGGAGGAGCGGAAGGTGTTCACCCACTTGGTCGGGCGCCGCGCCCGGGATCTCAACGAGATCCTGACCCAGGGTGGCTTCCGGCGCTCGCAGACCATTGCCTATAGGCCGGCCTGCGAGACCTGCCGGGCCTGCATCTCGGTGCGGGTCGTCGTTGACGATTTCGAGCCGAGCGCCAGCCAGAAACGCATCCTGGCCCGCAACGACGACTGGATCGGGACGCCGGAGCCCAACCGCCCGGCATCCGAGCAATACGCTCTATTCCGCCGCTATCTCGATGCCCGCCACGGGGATGGCGGCATGGTCGACATGACGGTGCTCGACTACGCCATGATGATCGAGGACAGCCACGTCGACACGCATCTCGTATCCTACCGGCGGCGCGGCCCGGACACGGCGATCACCGGGCGCGGCTACGGCGCGCCGCTCGCCTTCTGCCTGACCGACGTGCTCGCGGACGGGCTCTCGATGGTCTACTCGTTCTACGATCCTGAGGAAGCCGGGCGCTCGCCCGGTACGTTCATGATCCTCGACCACATCCGCCGGGCCCGCCGACTCGGCTTGCCGTATCTCTATCTTGGCTACTGGGTCGAGGGATCGCGCAAGATGGACTACAAGGCCCGCTTCCGCCCCCAAGAGCGGCTTATGGGACCGGGCTGGGTCCGGGTGGATTAAGCGTCAGGTTCCGAGCCGAAGGTGCAGGCCTGCGTGAACCGCATTGAGCGGTCGGGCTGGCGCATGCTACCGGCCACGCACGCATTCCCGACCGTGCCGAGGCTCCCATGATCCCCCGTTACAGCCGCCCGACGATGACGGCGATCTGGTCGCCCGAGAGTCGCTTCAACATCTGGTTCGAGATCGAGGCGCATGCCACCACGGCGCTCGCCGAGATCGGCGTCGTGCCCAAGGCGGCGGCCGAGACCATCTGGGCCAAAGGGAAGGACGCAGTGTTCGATGTCGCCCGCATCGACGAGATCGAGGCGGTGACGAAGCACGACGTCATCGCGTTCCTGACCCATCTCGCCGAGATCGTCGGCCCCGAAGCGCGCTTCGTTCACCAGGGCATGACCTCGTCGGACGTGCTGGATACCTGCCTCAACGTGCAGCTGGTGCGCGCCGCCGACCTCCTGATCGCCGATGTCGATGCGCTGCTGGCAGCGCTCAAGAGCCGCGCGCTCGAGCATAAGCTCACGCCGACCATCGGCCGCTCGCACGGCATCCACGCCGAGCCGGTGACGTTCGGGCTCAAGCTCGCTCAGGCCTATGCCGAGTTCGAGCGCAACCGGCGGCGCCTCGTCGCCGCGCGCGAGGAAGTCGCCACCTGCGCGATCTCGGGTGCGGTTGGCACCTTCGCCAACATCGACCCGCGGGTGGAGCAGTACGTCGCAGAGAAGATGGGCCTGACCGCTGAGCCGGTCTCGACCCAGGTCATCCCGCGCGACCGCCACGCGATGTTCTTCGCGACACTGGGTGTCGTCGCCTCGTCGCTCGAGCGCCTGGCCATCGAGATCCGCCACCTGCAGCGCACCGAAGTCCTGGAGGCCGAAGAGTTCTTCTCCGAGGGCCAGAAGGGCTCCTCGGCGATGCCGCACAAGCGCAACCCGGTGCTCACTGAGAATATCACCGGCCTCGCCCGGATGGTCCGCGGCTATGTCGTTCCGGCCCTGGAGAACGTCGCGCTATGGCACGAGCGCGACATCTCCCACTCCTCCGTGGAGCGGATGATCGGCCCCGACGCCACCGTGACCCTCGATTTCGCACTGGCCCGCATGACCGGCGTGATCGAGAAGCTGCTGATCTATCCGGCGAACATGCAGAAGAACCTCGATCGCCTCGGCGGCCTCGTTCATTCCCAGCGGGTTCTCCTCGCGCTCACCCAGGCCGGCGTGTCCCGGGAGGATTCCTACCGGCTGGTCCAGCGCAACGCGATGCCGGTCTGGCGCGGCGAGGGCGACTTTCTCGCCCTGCTGAAGGCCGATCCGGAAGTGACCGCGGCGCTCACGCCGGAACAGATCGAGGAATGCTTCGACCTCGGCTATCACTTCAAGCACGTCGACACGATCTTCTCGCGGGTGTTCGGTGCAGCTTGAGCGCTGCATGAATCCTGCTTGGCCCTGCGACCAACACAGGAAGGCACTCCGTGACCACTCCCCGTATCGTCTACCTCAACGGTGCATTCCTCCCCTTCGAGGAGGCGCGCGTGCCGATCATGGATCGCGGCTTTCTGTTCGCCGACGGAATCTACGAGGTCTCAGCGATCATTGATGGCAAGCTCGTCGATAACGCCGCGCATCTCGCCCGCCTGGATCGTTCGCTCGGCGAGATCGGCATCCGCAATCCCCACGATGCGTCCGGGTGGGAGAAGCTGCAGACCGAGCTCGTCGCGCGAAACGGCGTCACCGAGGGGTTGGTCTACATGCAGGTGACGCGCGGCGTGGCCGAGCGCGACTTCGCCTTCCCGAAGGCCGGGACCGAGCCGACCGTGATGATGTTCACGCAGGCCAAGACCGTGCTGGCCAACCCGCTGGCCGAATCCGGCGCCCGGGTGATCACCGTCGAGGATCTCCGCTGGAAGCGCCGGGACATCAAGTCGGTGGCGCTGCTGGCGCAGGTTCTCGCCAAGCAGCAGGCCGCCGAGGCCGGGGTCGCCGAGGCTTGGATGGTCGAGGACGGGGCCGTGACCGAGGGCTCGTCCTCCACCGCTTTCATCGTCAGTCGCGACCGTGTGCTCGTCACGCGGCCGCTCTCGACGGCGCTTCTGCCCGGCATCACCCGGGCCTCCGTGCTGAAGCTCGCCGCCGAGGCCGACCTGCGCGTCGAGGAGCGGTTGATCCCGGTGGCCGAGGCCTACGAGGCCCAGGAGGCGTTCTACACCAGCGCCTCGGCCTTCGTGATGCCGGTGATCGAGATTGATGGCCGGTCGATCGGCGAGGGGCGTCCCGGTCCGCTGACTCGGCGCCTGCGCGAACTCTACATCGAGGCGGCCCGCCAGGGCTGAGGCGGCCCCGCCGCGCCGCGGACAGGAACGGATCCGGTATCCGGCTGTTGCTCTTGGGACACGTGTTCCAAGAGGGGAGACCAGTTTTGTCGAGGAAGATCCTGCTGGCCGCAGTCGCGGCGGCCCTGTTCGCAGTGCCCGCCTATGCCCAGAACCCGGACGCGCCGCTGAAGGGCCGCGATACCGATCCGGCGCTGCCGCCGTCGACCCAGACGCCGCCGGATCGCGTCCGCCCGAGCGCCGACTCGCCGCCCCAGGACCAGTCGCTCAGCGACAAGCTCCAGAAGAACGACGGCGTGATCAAGCCGCCGGAATCCGGGACGACGGGCACTGTCGTGAAACCCGACGAGTCCGGTTCCATGCCGGTAATCAAGCCACAGGAATTGCCGGGCCGGAAGCCGGGGACCGAGGCGAAATAGCCGCGTTCTGCGGAACGCCAGGGCCGCCATGCGGCCGCCTTGCTTGATTTCGCCGCCCGGATCGCGGAAACGGCTCAGGACGTACGCAGCCCGCACCCGTGGGCTGCTCCGTCCCGGTTTCCGTCGCGGGTAAGCAGGCAGGCATGGCCAACGTCGTCGTTGTAGGCGCCCAGTGGGGCGACGAAGGCAAGGGCAAGATCGTCGACTGGCTCTCCGAGCAGGCCGACATCGTCGTCCGTTTCCAGGGCGGCCACAACGCCGGCCATACGCTGGTTATCGACGGGGTGACCTACAAGCTGGCACTGCTGCCCTCGGGCGTCGTGCGCGGCGGCAAGCTCTCCGTCATCGGCAACGGCGTCGTGGTCGATCCCTGGCATCTCGTCGACGAAATCGAGCGGATCAAGGCGCAGGGCGTCGAGGTCTCGCCGAAGTCTCTTCGCATCGCAGACAACGCCACGCTGATCCTGCCGCTCCACCGCGAATTGGATCATTTCCGCGAGACCGCCAATGCGGGCCTCAAGATCGGCACCACCAAGCGGGGTATCGGGCCGGCCTACGAGGACAAGGTCGGCCGTCGCGCGATCCGCGTGGTCGATCTCGCCGATATCGACGCGTTACCCGCCAAAATCGAGCGGGTGCTCACCCACCATAACGCGCTCCGCCGCGGCCTCGGCATCGACGAGGTGAATGCCGAGACGCTGCTGGCCGAGCTCACCGCGATCGCTCCGAAGATCCTGCCTTTCGCCGACACGGTCTGGTCGCTCCTCGACGATCAGCGCCGGGCCGGCAAGCGGATTCTGTTCGAGGGCGCGCAGGGGGCGCTGCTCGACGTCGACCACGGCACCTACCCGTTCGTCACCTCCTCGAACATCGTAGCCGCTCAAGCCGCGACGGGTTCCGGCCTCGGCCCGGGGGCGATCGGCTACGTGCTCGGCATCGCCAAGGCCTACACCACCCGGGTCGGTGAGGGGCCGTTCCCCACCGAGCTGCACGACGAGATCGGCGAGACCATCGGCGCCCGCGGGCGCGAGTTCGGCGTCAACACCGGACGCAAGCGCCGCTGCGGGTGGTTCGACGCGGTTCTGGTACGCCAGACGGTGCGGACCTCCGGCATCCACGGCATCGCGCTGACCAAGCTCGACATCCTGGACGGGTTCGAGGAAATCCGCGTCTGCACAGGCTACAAGCTGGACGGGCAGACGATCGATCATCTGCCGGCGAGCCAGGCGGCGCAGGCCCGGGTCGAGCCGATCTACGAGACCATTCCGGGCTGGTCCGAGACGACCGCCGGAGCCCGTTCGTGGGCGGACCTGCCGGCGCAAGCGATCAAGTATGTCCGTCGGATCGAGGAATTGATCGGGGCGCCGGTGGCGTTGCTGTCGACCTCCCCAGAGCGCGACGATACCATCTTGATGCACAATCCCTTCGAGGATTGAGGCCCCGAGTCCTATCCCGTTGATGACGCAGCTTTTCCCCTCTTCGGCCTGTATCCAGCCCGCATCCGCGTGATCTAGAACCAGCGTATGGCGGGGCGGCGGTCCTGGTGATCGACTGCCCTGCATCCTATCGGAGGAACCGGCTCGCGGATGCCGATCTGCGTTCCGGGCACAGAACATCACCGGCCGATGGCCGTGACCGACCATCGGGGGCGGGAGCGGCCATCGGTCCTCGGCCTTCGACCGGCCGCGCCGGACGGCGGCCGAAGGGGCGGACCAAGGCAGCATGGCCGATTACTACCCGCTTCTGGCACGCGCTCTTGATGCGCTGCCCGACCGATCGCCCGCCCTGCGCAAGGCGGTCTACGACCGCGCGCGGAATGCCTTGATCAGCCAGCTCCGCTCGCTGGATCCGCCCCTGTCGGAGGCCGATATCGATCTTGAGCGCCGGGCGCTCGACACGGCGATCGAGCGGCTGGAAGTGGATCACGGTGGTTTGCCGGCACCGGCCAACGACGCTGTCGTGGTGTCAGATCGGAACCCATCCCCGGCCTCAACTCCGGAAATCCCGGAGCCGTCGCCGCCTGCTTCGCCCGCACCGGTACCGGTGCCCGCGCAGGCGCCCGAGCCGATCCTCCCGGCTGCCGTGCCCCCCTTCGCGCGGGTTATTCCCACGCTGGAGCCCGAGCCGCGCGAGGCGCCGATCGCGATCTCGTCGCCGCGATCCGGTGCTGCCCCGTCGCCCGCTCCCGAAGAGACAGAGTTCGCCGCCGCATCAACGACGGACGTCGAGGATCCGGACGGCGCTACATCCTCGGGCGATGCCGGAAACGGGCGTCAGCGTCCGCGAATCGAGGTCGTGCCACCTCGGTCCGGGCGCTCGCATATCCTGCGCAACGCCTTCGTGGGCAGTGTACTCGCGGTGGTGATCGGTTTGATCGCTGTCGCTGCCTTCATGCTCCGCGATCGGCCTCAGAGCCTGCCGTCGAATGGCACCGAGACGGCCGATGCACAGCAGCCTGAGGCCGAGACGAAGTTCGGCGACCGGGTGGGAGGCGAGTCGGCGCCGGCGCCACGAGCGGCGGTGCGTCAGGAGAGCAGCACCCTTCCGCGAGTCGCCTCCTCGCCGGCTCAGCAAAACCTGTCCGTGGCCCAAAGGGCCGAGTTAATCGAAGAGGGGACGGGCGCCGACAACGCACAGCCCATGAAGACCAACGGCCGGGTGACGTGGCGGCTCGATACCGTCAATGGCGAGCAGGGCCAGCCGCTTCAGAATGCCGTCGTCGCGACCGTGACGATTCCGGATGCCGGGCTGACGCTGGTCATGACCATCCAGCGAAACCTCGACGCCACGTTGCCGGCTTCACACACGGTGAGCCTCGCATTCAGTCAGACCGGTGGCGATGCCACGCGAACGGTGCAGGATGTCGGCCTGCTTCAGGCCAAGGACGATGAGAACGGACGTGGCTCTCCGGTATCTGGCCTACCGGTCCGGGTCCGGGACAATCTGTTCCTGATCGGCTTGTCATCACTTCCGAATGACGTCGACCGCAACACCGACCTTTTGCTCCACCGCAACTGGTTCGACATCGCTGTGCGCTACACCTCGGGCAAGCGAGCGGTGCTGACGTTCGAGAAGGGCAGTGCTGGCGCCCAGGTGATGCAGAGCGCCTTCGACGCGTGGCAATAGGTGAGAACGATCCGGCGCGCCTCGGTGGCGCGCCGGATCGGTTGGTCAGTGCGCCTCGATACCGGTACGGGGCAGTTCGCGGTTGGCAATATTGCGCTTGACCGCTTCCTGAACTTTCTCGAAGGCACGGACCTCGATCTGCCGGACACGCTCGCGGGAGACGCCAAACTCGCCCGATAAATCCTCCAGCGTGATCGGATTCTCGGCGAGCCGGCGAGCCTCGAAAATGCGTCGTTCCCGTGGGTTCAGCACACCGAGAGCGTCGCGCAGGGCCGAAAGACGGTTCTGGCCCTCTTGCTCGCGGGCCAGCACGGTTTCCTGGCTTGGGGCGTTGTCGACGAGCCAATCCTGCCACTCACCCTCGCCCTCCTCGCGAAGGGGCGCATTGAGCGACGTGTCGCCGGAAAGCCGCCGATTCATGTCGATCACGTCCTGCTCGGGGACACCGAGCCGGGTGGCAATCTGCTTGACCTGATCGGGGCGCAGATCGCCCTCGTCGAGCGCTGAGATTTTGCCCTTGGCCTTGCGCAGGTTGAAGAACAGCTTCTTCTGGTTCGCCGTGGTGCCCATCTTCACGAGCGACCAAGAGCGCAGGATGTATTCCTGAATCGCCGCCTTGATCCACCACATGGCGTAGGTCGCGAGGCGGAAGCCCTTGTCGGGATCGAAGCGCTTGACCGCCTGCATCAGGCCCACATTGCCCTCGGACACGACTTCACCGATGGGCAGGCCGTAGCCGCGATAGCCCATGGCGATCTTGGCCACGAGGCGCAGGTGAGAGGTCACGAGCCGATGCGCGGCCTCACGGTCGCCGGCGTCCCGCCAGCTTTTCGCCAGCGTGAACTCCTCCGTCGGCTCCAGCATCGGGAACTTGCGGATCTCGTCGAGGTAGCGCGACAGGCCACCTTCATTGGCGAGCACGGGCAGCGTACCGGCCATGGCATTCTCCTGGACTCTTGTCCCCCTGACGGGCGGACGCGACGGGCAACAGTGCCGTCTACTCGGGCCGCTCTTGAGCCGACCCTCCGGGCCACCCATCTCATACGGGTAAGCCAGATGGACCGGTAGCGGTTGATAACACCCACGTCGCCATCAACGCGCGACCAGTCGAATGGTCGTAGCATGTCACGATGTGACGCGGTTCGGCGTGATCTTTCGCACGCGACGCAGGCTCGAAGCCTTACTACATTTGCTTGGCTCAAGCTTTCGCGAGGGCCTCCACAAGCGCGGCGATGTCCGGTGGGATTGCACTCTCGAACCGGAGCGTTGCGCCGGTGCGCGGGTGGCTGAATCCGAGCAATTCCGCGTGGAGAGCTTGGCGGCCGAGGGCCGTGAGCGCGTCGCGCGCCGGCGAAGACAGTCGCGCCGCCTTCGTGCGGAAGGCCCCCCCATAGACCGGATCGCCCAGAAGCGGATGGCCGCGATGGGCGAGGTGCACCCGGATCTGATGCGTCCGGCCGGTCTCCAGGCGGCAGCGCACCAAGGCGGCCTCTGGATATGCCTGCGCGACCGCGTAATGCGTCACCGCGTGCCGCCCGGACTCATCCGAGACGACGGCGATCTTCTCCCGGTTGTGCCTTGAGCGGGCGAGGCTCGCCCGGATCGTGCCGGCACGCGGTTGCGGTATGCCCCAGACCAGGGCCGCGTAGGCGCGCTCCAGCGGCCCGGTCCGGCCGTGATCGGCGAATTGCGCCGTCAATCCCTGGTGGGCCGCATCGTTCTTGGCAACGACGATCAGGCCACTCGTGTCCTTGTCGAGCCGGTGGACGATACCGGGGCGGCGCACGCCCCCGATCCCCGAGAGGCTGACGCCGCAATGGGCGATCAGCGCATTGACCAGCGTTCCGCTTTCGTGGCCCGGGGCCGGATGGACCACGAGACCCGCCGGCTTATCGATGACGATAAGATCGTCGTCCTCGTAGGTGATCGACAGATCCACGGCCTCGGCGGCCGGTTCTGCATCGACCGGTGGTGGCACCTCCAAGACGAGCTGAGCACCGGCGGCGATCTTCACCGCCGGGTCGCGCAGAGGGATCCCATCCCGGCGGACCCGCCCATCGCGCACCAGATCCTGAAGCCGTGCCCGGGACAGATCCGGGAAGAGAGCGACCAGTGCCCGATCGAGCCGGACGCCGCCATCCGCAACGATCCCAACCCGCGCCCCGTCGATTACGTCCACCGCGATCCCTCTCCGCGCCCCGTCCGCACCGATCGATGCGGAATCTATCGAGAAGGCCCTTGCTCCCCCGGCGGGTCGTGGCTATAGCACCTGCGCGCCGCCGGAAAGCTCCCATCGTCTAGCGGTCTAGGACGTCGCCCTCTCACGGCGAAAACAGGGGTTCGATTCCCCTTGGGAGCGCCAGCAGCATCAAGCTCTCAGCTGATGACTGCGGGGCGAGTGACTAACTAATGTTCCCCATACATCCTTGTAGAACGGTGGATTCTAGTTCCGCCCGCACGGTATGCGTGAGCGGCATTCGTGTGAACCGGCCTGTTGGCGGGTTGGGTACGTTTCCAACGATTGATGACCACAACCGGCAGCAGCTACCCTGGGTTGTCGAGCCTTTTAACCTCGGCAACCCACGTCCGCGGTGATCGCTTTCCTCCCCCGATAGCGATAGGTCCGCGGGCGTGGGCATTTGGGGGCAATGCCTTCGGTTGACCAAGTCGCCAAGTTTGCGACTTGAACCGATGTGGATCTGCGTTCGACATGATTGGCTATGCAGGCGCCAAGCTGGCCTCTGCATGAGCCGACAGAAGGGGTGGGATTCAAACCCACAACCAGACCGTTATGAGCGGTCGGGTCGCACCGCCGAATTGGATGGACAGCGGGCCCACGCCGCCTACCATCGGAAGCTGCGACCCCAGCGATGGAGCCCAAAAATGAACCTCGAAGACGAGGTCCAGTGGATGCGGTTGCGCGTCATCGCGCTGGAAACGAAGGCCTCCGAGGCGCAGCGCCAGATCCGCGCCCTGAGCTGGGGGGTGGGGCTGCTGTTGGCCATCGCCTGCGCGGACGTCATCCGGATATTCGTCGGATAAGCGACACCTCGACTCCGATCAGCACTGGCATCGGCGGGATCGCCGGCACGCCGCTGAGCGTGCGCGGGATCGGGCCCTGACCGACGGCGACCAGGGTCCGCAGAGCCCGGGTGGCGAGGTCATCCGCTTGGCGGAGGCCTTTCCTGGCCCGGCGCATGTCGTCACCGGCACGGCGGACCCGCCGCATCTGCCAATACGCCACCGCGACGATGAACGGGCTGATCAGGCGCATAGAACCTCCGCAGCGAGTCGGCTGAGACCGGCCAACGCACCGTCCTCGTACTGGCGAAGCGACTTCCCGATCCGAAACTTCAGCAGGATTGCCGGAAGGGTCACCATCGGCTCATCCATGAAGGGTGACACGATGGCATCCAGCCGGTCATCCATTTCGTCGGTAGGCTCCCTCGCCGCGATATAAGCCTGCCATTCTGATGCCGCCTTGATGCGCTTGTTGGCCTCCACATGCGCGTCCAGGTCGAAGATCTGCGGATCGGGGCACGGATGTGCTTGGCGCGCGATTTCGTAGAACCGACACGACTCAGTCGAGAGACGGTCGAACTCGACCACCATCAGATGCGTGGTCCATGCGAGAGCAAGGAACTCAGCCTCGAGTCGGCTCAAAAGTCATACTGCAGGGCGGACCGCTCCCAAGGGGGGCGATCAACTCCCCAGCAGATCCTATCCATCTCGGATGAAACACACCGCGCCGTGGAAGCCATCCAGGCAATCGCAGCAAACATCGTAGAGCTCCGTTCCATCACGGTGTTCGTCATCGCGCGAAGGGAAGATCAGGGTTCCGTCACCGAAAAGATCGTCCGGAGCGTCACCAAGGTCGCTCACGGGACGCAAGCGTTGACGACCATTCTCGCGGCAGTCACAGCCGCCGCTGGTAAGACCGGCATCCCTCCGTACCAGATCCATTTCGCAGCGAGGGATTGTTCCGCCAGCTGGAACATCTGTCCGAAGGCATGGCAAACGACGTGACCCACATTCAGGTTGCCTGGGCCAAAGTGCTACGCCAGGTCCCGCTGCGGCAGCCGCATCAGCGGTTCGCCCACGCGCAGGCGTGCGCCCTCCTGCAAGGTCGGCCACAGCGTGAACCCCGGCTGGGCAAGGACCACGATGGTGGAACCGTGCTCGAACCAGCCTAATTCCGCGCCCTTTTCCCGGCGGGCGTTACAGGGCAGGGGGCGGCCGCCGGTTCGTCGCAGGTCGACGCCCTCCGGCAGGAAGCCGAGACGCAAACCCGCTACCAGGATCGCCGCCACCGGCACCAGGGTCACGGCATAGTCGGCGATTCGCAGGCGCAGCACCGCGCGCTCGTTGCGGCAGAACAGGGCCTCGATACGCCGCAATGCGATCGGGTTCACGTTCCAGGTATCGCCCCAGATGTGACGGACCGACTCGACCAGGAGGTCGTGGGGCGCGTGGAAGCGGTGGTACATCCCGGCCGTCAACCGCAGGGTCGCATAGACGCCCCCTTCATGGGCGCGGGCCAGCTCCGCATCGCCCCCGAGCAGATCTTCGAGGCTGTAGGACAGCCCCTTGATCTGGAGGAGCCGGCCAGTTTCGATCCGGCCATGCGCACCTAGGATCGCATCGCTTGGGCTCACCAGGATCGCCGGGTCCAGGGCGACCGGGCGGGCGCCGGGACGCAGCGCCCGCACGAAGGCGGCGTGGAGGCTCGGGAATCGGGACTCGGCTGCGTCGCTGAGATCGACATCGCAGAACAGGCGCCACGTCGCGATCGAAACGTCCCGCACCAGCGGCTGCTCGATGCGGCTGAACCAGCCCATGAACCGGGTGGCGAGCCGACGCGGCAGCCGGTTGGTGAGCAGGAAGTTGAGATCCTCCTGGGCCCCCACCTGCGCCAGGGCGCGCCGGAGCCGCGATCTCGTCGAAACCGTCATCATGCCGTGAACCACCTTCGATACGGCGTGGGGCGATGTCCGCACTCCTCGCCACCCTGTCCGCCACCGCCGCAGCCGTTTTGGTTGCCCTGCCGAAGGCTGCACAGCGCCTTCAATTGTCTCGGGCCAAGCATCCGTCCTTGACCGGCCATGCCCAGATGGCTCGGCGCGTCGCCGGGCTCATCCCGCATTACGCCTATTCCGAGCGCGCCTTCTTCCGCTCCGACGATCCGGACGAGACGGTCGCGCTGCGGCGGGAGAACGGCTTCGCCCGGCTGAGCGAACTGTACCGGACGCGATTCCCCCGGACCCGGGCTGAGACCGACGCGATCCGAGACGGACTCTCGGACCTGCAATTCACCGGTTTGTATCGGGTGCCGTTCCAGTATGCCCGACACGTGCGGACGCATCTCGGCTCCGGCGCTTTCGCTTCCGCCGCCGCGGGCGTGACCCTCACCGATCTCGACGGCAACGTCTTTTACGACCTGGCCGGGTCCTACGGGGTCAATCTGTTCGGCGTCGATTTTTACCGCGCCTGCCTGGACGAGGGGGCCGCGAAGGTCGCCGCCCTCGGGCCGGTATTGGGGTCGCTGCACCCGGTGGTCACGGGCAATGTTGCACGGCTCAAGGCGCTGTCGGGCCTCGACGAGGTCTCGTTCCACATGTCCGGGACCGAGGCGGTGATGCAGGCGGTGCGCCTTGCCCGCTACCACACCGGACGGCGCCGGATCGTGCGATTCTGCGGCGCCTATCATGGCTGGTGGGGCGAGGTGCAGCCGGGCATCGGCAATCCGGTCCCGACCCGCGGCACCCTCACCCTGGCCGACATGTCCGAGCGGACGCTGCGCGTGCTGGCCAGCCGCCGGGACGTGGCCTGTGTGTTGGTCAATCCGCTCCAGGCCATGCACCCGAATGCGGGCGCGCCGTCCGATTCCGCCCTGGTCGACAGTGCACGCAGGGCTGGCTTCGATCGCACCGCCTATACCAAGTGGCTCAAGGACCTGCGCGCGGTCTGCACGGCCAACGGCATCGTGCTGATTTTCGACGAGGTCTTCCTCGGCTTCCGCTTGGCCCGAGGCGGCGCGCAGGACTATTTCGGCGTGCGCGCCGACATGGTGACTTACGGCAAGACGCTGGGAGGTGGCTTGCCGGTGGGCGTGATCTGCGGGCGCGCCGACCTGATGCGGCGGTTCCGTGACGACCGACCGGTGGATATCTGCTTCGCCCGAGGGACCTTCAACGCACATCCTTACGTGATGGGCGCCATGAGCGCGTTCCTCGACCGGCTGGAGACGCCGGAGGTGGCCGCCCAATACCGCGACCTCGATACGATTTGGGATGCCCGGGCCGCGCGGCTGAACGCAATGTTGGCGGAGGCCGAACTGCCGGTGCGGGTGGCCAACATGTCCACGGTCTGGACGGTGCTCTACACGCGGCCGTCGCGCTACAACTGGATGCTGCAATTCTACCTGCGCGCCGAGGGGCTTGCCTTGTCCTGGGTCGGGACCGGTCGGATGATCTTCAGCCTCGCCTATGATGACGCGGCCTTCGAGGCCGTCGCCACGCGGTTCGTGGCGGCGGCGAATGCCATGCGGGCGGATGGCTGGTGGGAGTGCGGCGCGCCGACCGACAAAGCGATCCGGCGGACGATCCTGCGCGAGGTGGCAGCCATCCGGCTCGGCAAGCTGGGCGCTCGCCTGGGCCTCCGAGCGCCGGACCAAGCCTGATCCAGCGCCCGGCTCCGTGACCACGGGTCCTGCCCCACCGGCCCGTGATCAAGCAAAACCAAGTTTTTATTTGGCAGGGTCAAAGGATCGGCGTCAAATTTGCGGGACTCTTACCTGTATCTGCAAATATTCGGCGATCCGTTCAAACTTGGATTCCCCGGCATCGCTGTGCGATGCCGGGTTGAGCGCCAGGCTCAGGCGCCGCGCTCGTGGGGTTCGTGCTCCTCGACCAACTCGCCTTGCAACAGCGCAAGCGGCGCCTTGTGGTAGAGCTTGATGTCGTGGAACGGATCCGTGAGGATCTTGGTGGCCCAGACCAGGCCAGTCTGCACGTCGCGCACGAAGAACAGCTGCACGGTGCGGAACAGCAGGCCCGCCCCGGCCAGCCACAGCCAGATCCAGCCGACGTTGCGGATCAGGTCGGCGGTCGTCTGGTGCGGTGAGAGCAGGCCGAACAGGGTGGGATCAAAATAGAGCGGCAGCGGCGAGATCGCCCAGATCGCCAAGAGGACGATCTTGCGCTGAAGATTGTAGCCGACCTTGATCTCTTCCTTGTGCTCGTGCGTCGCGTTGTTGACGTGGTCATAGCCCTTAGGTTCGAAGAACAAATGGCCGGATTGCCGGCTCGTCATCGCGAGGAGCCAGCCGATCAGCGCGGCCGTCGCGGGATCCTTGAAGGCCATCGCGTAGGCGACCAGGAAGCTCACCGCACTGACGAAGTGCAGGCTCTGGTTGATCCGGTTGTGGTGATAATAGCGGTGGTCGTCCCAGCGCTGGACGCGCAACGTCTCAAGAAAGCTGGCCATGCCGTGCTTCTCCAATCGATCGTGGGTGGGCTGGTAGGAAGAGTTTCGCGATCAGGCGTCGCGCTTGCGCAGACGAATGAGTGAGAAGTGGCCGAGTGGCGGCAGCGGGCGGCGCTCGACGACTTCCACCGGCGCAGTCGCTGCCCAGGCAGCGTAGCGCTCCCAGGAAAACTCGGTCCGCCAGCCAAGGCGGCTGGTGATCGGCATCAGCGTGTGCTCGATCAGGCGGCGCAGGCCGCCCTCGGCCCCAATCCGGGTGGTGATGACGATCTCGCCGCCGGGGCGAAGCACCCGGGCGAACTCGTCGAGAGCCGCCTCCGGGTTCGGCACCGCGGTCACGACGTACTGGGCGACGACGACGTCGAAGGAGGCATCCGCAAAGTCGAGATGCTCGGCATCCATCACGGCGAGTCGCTCGACATTGCGCAGGGCCAACCGGGCGACGCGGGTCCGCGCCTTCTCAAGCATCGGTGCCGAGATATCGATGCCGACGATGGCGGCCGCCCGGCGGTATGCCGGGAGCGACAGGCCGGTGCCGACACCGACCTCGAGGACGCGGCCCCCGATCCGCTCGGCCGCGGCCGCCGCCAGTGTCCTACCTTGAGCGAAGACCGGGCCGAACACGACGTCGTAGACGGGCGCCCACCGGCCATAGGCCTTGGCGACGCCGTCGCGATCGAGGTCGGGGCCGAGTGTCGCCGCTCGCGGCGAACCGGTGCTGTGCGTTCCGAGGGCCATAGGGTCCTGTCTCTCGCTGGCTGTCAGGCTGAGGCACCCGGCCGCCGGCCTTGTCGCGGGCCGAAGGATCCGGGATTTGAGGGAAAGGCCGGGCTCAGGCCCGGATTCGGATCACGCTGGATTGGAGCCCGGTCGCAGCGCCGCGGATCCGGCGACGGCGAATGGGTTGCTGCGGCCGCTTTCAGGGGCGGGATGCGGACGATCCGCCGAGGCATTCAAACACATCGTCAGGCCGTGATCAGATGATACGGCGGCCGTAATGGCGCAAAACTAAGCGGAACGTCATCGGCACCACACCGTTTCACCGCGTCGATCTTTCCGCCGGCAAAACTATGATTGTCTTTTGACGGTGTTGTGACATCACAAAAGGGTCTTTTACCGACATGCGCTTCGCTGGCAAAGCTTTGATGGCGGACGAACACGGTCTTGAGTGCTCGAAGGTCTTCGTACGCTCGCCGAGGGCGGTTCCGGATCGCGCTGCCATCGAGCTCGCATTCAGCGCCTTGATGGGACGGGCGCGTTGACGCCGATCCGGTATCCACCTCAGCGGCCAGCGTTCCAGCGGGCGGATACGGCGATCCGGAAACGGCGCCATCGGCACCGCCACAGTTCGGGAGGTGCCGATCGCCGGCGAGCAGCCATCTTGTTCACGATGATGAGAAACCACAGGCCCGGACGTCTCAGCGGTCCTGCGGGCTTGCGTTATGATCCGAATACCACAATGCCGGCGGACGGTTTGTCCGACATCATCTCGCCCCGTTGTCGACGAGATGTTCCCCGGTACTCGGTTGAAGACCATGGCGCGGCCTAGCGCCGAAGGAGTGTTTCGCGTGATCGAACAAATGCGGCGTATGACCCTGGCTGTGGCGGCAATGGCCGGGCTCGCCGGAATGGCCGGGCAGGCGGAGGCCGCGCAATGCGGCAACACGGCAGCTGGGTTCGAAGCCTGGAAGCGGGACTTCGCGCAGGAGGCGCGTGGCAAAGCCAGCGCATCGAGCTTGGCCGCCCTCGAAAGCACGAGTTACTCCACCGCCACGATCTCGGCCGATCGCGGCCAGCGCAGCTTCAAGCTGTCGCTGGATCAGTTCCTGGCCAAGCGGGGCGGCCCGACCATCGTGGCGAAGGGGCGTCAGCTCAAGCGCACCAACGCCGCCCTGTTCGAGTCGATCGAGCAGCGCTACGGCGTCCCCCCGGGCCCGCTGCTGGCGATCTGGGGCATGGAGACAGGCTTCGGTGCGGTCCGTGGCAACGTCAACACCCTCTCGGCGGTGGCGACCCTGGCGTATGATTGCCGCCGCTCCGAATACTTTACGGATCAGCTCTATGCGGCCCTCACCCTGGTCGATCGCGGCCTGCTCTCGCCGAGCACCCGCGGCGCGGCTCACGGGGAAGTCGGCCACACGCAGTTCCTGCCGAAGAACGTGCTTGCCTACGGCACCGGCGACTTGAACAATGTCGGTGCCGCCCTGTCCTCGACCGCGAACTTTCTGAAGGCGCATGGCTGGCGCCCCGGAGCCGGCTACCAGCCCGGCGAGCCGAACTTCGTCGCGATCCAGGGTTGGAACGCCGCACCGGTCTACGAGAAGGCGATTGCCCTGCTGGGCAAGCAGATCGACAACGATTGAAGTCTATTCGCGGGCGGACGCGCTTCAGAATTGGAGCGCGAAATCTTTATCCGCCCCAAAATGGTCTTGATCGGCCCGTGATCGACCACGCCGATGCCCCAGAAAAGCCGGCCCGACCCCGCTGTTTCAGCTCAGCGGGGCCGGCCGGCTCATCGAGAGGCGCTGTCGGCTTGTCCGAGCCGCGGCGACGATGATCCGGCAGGCGTCCGCTCCGCGACGAGAGCATGGGCGCCCGCATGGCTATCGACACCTTGCCCCTGGACGGCTCCACCACCCGGATCGGCCGCCGTTCCTGCGCAGCCCCGTTGGCCGTCCTGACCGCTGCCGTGGCTCTGGCCGCACTCGGGAGCGGCTGGCCGCATTCGGGACGCCCACCGGCCTCCACACTGGTCATCCCGGATCGCGACGTCGCGAATGCCGAATCACGGTCTGAGGCTGCCCCCCTGGCGGCGAACCCTGAGCCTTCGGCGACCGAAGCCTGGCGCGATGCCACAGGCGGTCCCTTGTCCCGCTGGGCCTGGACGCAGGTCGAGCTGCCGTCGCTGCCATCGATCGCGGACGCAACGCCGACCCCTGATGCCGAGCCGCCGCGCGCGGCGATGACCGTGCCCCTCCCAATTCCGCGTCCTCCCGAATTTCGATCCACGCGCGGTCCTGACCCGGCGCGCAGGGCCGACCGGCGGATCGCGCGTCGCGAGCTTCCGCCCGTCGCGATCCCGCCCCGGGAGGACGACCGCTCGTTCCTTGAGAAGCTGTTCGGTGTCGAGCGCGCCCCCGCGCTCGCCTATGCCGCCCTTGAGACTCGGCCCGCGGATCTCGTGCCGCAGCGCCGCATCTCGCCGCCGCTCGCTCCCAAGGATGCGCGTCCGACGGCCGGGACGGCGGTCTACAACATCGCGGCCCGCGTGGTGACGCTGCCGAGCGGTGAGCGCCTGGAAGCGCATTCCGGCCTCGGCGAGGGTTTCGACGAGCCGCGCCTCGTCAACGTGCGGATGCGCGGCCCGACGCCGCCCGGCACCTACGACCTCAAGGAGCGGGAGCAGCTGTTCCACGGTGTACGAGCGATCCGCCTCACACCGGTCGGTGGCCCTGAGGCTGTCTACGGTCGCGACGGCCTGTTGGCGCATACCTTCATGCTCGGCCCGCGCGGCGATTCGAACGGTTGCGTCTCGTTCCGCGACTACGATCGGTTCCTGCAAGCGTTCCTGCGCGGCGAAGTCCAGCGCCTCGTGGTCGTGGCCGGCACCCAGGATCCGCTGCCGAGCCTTGCCGAGACGCCCATGCGCACCCGCATGGCCCGCAACGGCAATTGAGGCGGACCGATCCGGGGCTTGCTATCGCGATTGGCTGTGCAGCAGCGCTTCGACCGACGCCAGGAAGCAGCTGCGCTCTTCGGGTGGCGCCTGCCGCAAATGGGCTTCGACGGGATTGAGAAGATAGGACTCCGCCTCGACCTCAGAACCATGGGTCGATCGCGAACCGGAACCAGGACCGAAGACGACCGACACCGATACGCCCAGGGCTGCTGAGATACACGCAAGCCTCTCCGTCATCGCGGTGTCAGCCCCATCGGGGTCTGGTGCCATGAACGCGTCTCCCGATGGCTCGCGCGTCCGGTGATGGAATACCGGCCGCCGTATGTCGGCAGCCCCTCAAGATCGTCTGGGAGAACTCACTCACCCTGCATTGGCACTTATGGATAGACGGCCACATCGGCCATTGAGTCCACGGTGGGCAGGCTAGTCATTTTATGCTGATTGCAGTTCGCGCCGATCATCCCAATCCGAGTCGCCGGCTGACGTCGGGCGGCGGCAAGGATATGAAATGGCAGCCCTGCACTGAAATTCGCGTTGATCGCTGCAGAGGATGTCTCCGCTTGGCCCGTCCGTATCATGGTCGGCGTGGCAAGCCGGTCGATCGTACCCGCTCTGCGGGTAATGACGTTCACGGCCGTTTCGCTCAGCTACCGGGCCAAGTGCGACAGGCACCTGAGTAGCTGTTGCGGACAGACAGCACGATCTTCGCCGAAGGTTTCAGATTCCCAAACGTCCGATCGCTGGCAGCTTGATTCCGGGGCGGCGGAAGTCGATTCCGGCGACACCGCCGAGCAGGTTCAGCTCCAAGCCTTCGACCCAGGCGAACGTGAGGCCGACGTAACCGCCGAGATTGATCCGAATTCCTGTGCCCGAGGGCGTCCGCCCGATCCAGCGCCCATCGTAGGGAAAGTCCTTGCCGATCGCCGTGGCCGGGAGGCTGGCCCGCATCTCCGGCACCGCTGCCATCACGGCAGCGACGAACGTGTTCGAGTTCGGTCCCGGCCAGACCACGTAATCCCCGGGGCGGGCATAGCGGTACTCGGCTACGGCCTTGCGAATCCGCGGAAGCATCATCTCCGCTTCTGGGCCGTCCGCGGCGAACACGGTCTCGGGTGCGTTCCCGAACCAGCGCCCGTCCGGCACGAAGCGGTCGATCCAGATCGGCTGGCCCCAGGCCGTGTAGTCGAAGCGGCGGTAGCGGCGCTCTCCGCTACCCTTGATGACGATCCAGCTATGGGTCGCGACGATACCGCGCCAGCTCACCGTGCGGGCGGAGTAGATTCGGACCACGGCCCCGGGATTGGTCTCGGCCGGCGGAAGGAGGCCGGCGCTGGAACGGTCGGCTGAGCGCCAGTCGCCGTCCGCACGCAGCCAGTACCGGGTTGCTGAGACAGCAATCGGCACAAGGAAAAGGATGACGAGCGCGAGAAGCGCGAACCTGATCAGGGACACGAGATTGGCCGGGGCGTGACGGAAGACGGGTCCGATGTAGGAAGCGGTCACGCCTGTTCCCATGCGGCCGAACGGTGCGGATCACGCGGCGTGAGACAGTGCTTCAAGGAACAGCGTCGTGGCGAGCAGGTCGGCACAACCGCCAGGGCTCAGGCGCGCTGCCACGAAGTTGCGATGGATTGCGATGGCACGGTCCCGCCAATCCGGCGTCGCGATCCCGCCGGCCTTGAGGAAATCGGCCGCCGCAGCCCGCGCCCAATCCAGCCCATCAGCCCCGCCGCGGTGGAGCAGGTTCGTGTCGTCGACGACGGCCAGCAGCGCGAAGAAGCAGTGTACTCGTGCGGCCTCGGGATCGTCCGGCGCCCGGGCCCGACCGAAGCGCAACGCCGGCAGGCCCACGGCCCGGACGGTGGGAAAGCCTGCGGCAGCTTCCGCACGGGCCCCCCCAACACCGTAGCGGCGCGCCGCTCGACCACCATGGCTCTCCATCGAGGTGGGCGCCCGAGCGATGGCACCGCCCCATAGGCAGCCGACGGCCTCGGCCCACGCATCGGCAGAGGCGCAAAACTGTCCGGCCGCGCCCGCGGCGGCAGAGATCAGACCCAGCGAGAAGATGGCGCCGCGATGCGCGTTGACGCCGCCCGTCGCCGCCAACATGGCCGCCTCGGCCCTCAATCCGATGGCGCGGAGTCCATCCATGTCCTCGCCGCGTTCGCCAGCGGCGAAGAGGTCAGCGAAGTACGGCCGGATCGCCGCTGCGCTGCGACGCAGGGTTTCGGCATCCATGTCGAGATGGCTGCCGGAATCGACGGGGCTAACCAGCCCGGGCTTTGGCCAAGTTTCCAATTCATCGATCAGGGCGGCGTGGGCGAGATTCGCAACGCGCTCGGGCCGGAGCTTCGGAGCATGCGGCTTTTCCTGAACGCGCAGATCGGAAATGCGGTTTCTCCCGCGCAACGTCGAGAAACATGACACACGGGCCATCTCGACCGGCTGGAGCAACCGGTCGTGACGGGCATGCTGCTACGCACCTCCCGCAGAGCCGTCAATTCGGCCGCTTCGCCTGAGAGCCCCTGTGGTCGACCGCGGCACCTGTAAGGGCTGGCTTCGAGCGCGTCTCCGTCGGTTAGAACGTTCCGACGAAGCGGTCTGGCAAGTGCCACAGATTCGGCGCCTGGGCCCAACTCTTGCGCTCGATTGCATCGGCGAATATCCTCTTCGTTGTTTCGAAAAGATCTTCACCACGGCGCAACTGAATGCGTGTCCGCGTAAGTCCGGTAATATCCGACTTCATATGATCCAGAAACGTCGTCGGCTCGATGGCGTGATGCGAGTCCGGGATTCCGACCGGTGCGGCGGCGTTGCGCTTCTTCTGGCGCTCGAACAAGATGTCGTTGTCACAATGGGCCAGGTGGAACAGGAACAGGTCGTCGAATTTTGGCCGATGATCGTGGACCACGCAGTGGAAGCCGATATGCCAGTCCGTACGCTTCGAGATCAGTGTTGCTTTGCAGAGGGTCGATATTGGGCGGACGTAGGCTCTCTGTAGCGATACGAGGCGTTGAAGATCGATCGGCGCCTCACCCTCGACGTGGCGGACATCGGAGCCGAACAGGTCGAGGATCGGCGGCACATCGCGCGCCGCGATGTAATGCGACAGCGATGGCGCCACATCCGGATCGACGACGATCAACTCATCCGCATCGGCGAAGAGCACGCACTTGAATCCGATGAACAAAGACGCACAGAAATCGCGGATCGTATTCACGCGCTCCCATTCGTCGAGGGGCGTTCGCGGCAGCCGAATCAGGTTCGCGTTGATCCCAATGGTTGAGCCGTCGACGGATCCATGATCGAGAACATAGCAGTTCTCGGCTCCGACCTGCCGGTCGTAATGCCTTAGCCAGAGCGGCAACATCGTTTTCTCGTTGAACGCCATGGTGACCACGGCGAGAGGCCTTTTCTCCACCGACATTTCCCTTCGACACGGCATTTGATAATCCGCCCCCATCGTACGCGGCGGGACGCTAATTAGGAGCTAAGCTGGATATGGAGCGAGCGCCGCAACTTCTACGATCTTTGAATAAAGATGCGCGGATCATTGAGATCGGCCCGAGCTTCAATCCCCTTGCCCCTAAACGTGACGGTTGGACCACGATAGTGGTCGATCACGCTTCGCGTGATGAATTGATCGCGAAATATCATGACCAGGCGATCGACCGGATTGAGGAGGTCGACATCGTCTGGACCGGCGGTTCCCTCGCCGACGCTATCCCGAGCGATCAGCATGGAACGTTCGACGCGTTCATCGCCAGCCACGTCATCGAGCACACGACCGACATCGTAACGTTCCTGCGTGCTGCGCAGACGCTGCTGAAACCAAACGGCGTCGTGATCCTAGCCGTCCCGGACAAGCGCAAGTGCTTCGACTTCTACCGACCGCTGTCGGCGACTGCCGAAGCGATCACGGCCTTCTTGGAGCGACGCGACCGGCACACCCTGCGGACGCATATCGACTACGCTCTCAACATGGCCTTGAAGCCAGGTGGGATCGGGGCCTGGGACGCCAGCGACATCCAATTGGCCGAGCCGGTCAATCCGATCACCGACGCGCCGCAATGGCACGCCGCCGCGCAGCGTCCGGATTATACCGACGCCCACGCCTGGGTGTTCGTACCGTCGAGCTTCAGCTTGATGATCCTGGAATTGTCTTTGCTCGGCTATCTCGACCTGAGGGTCGAGGACCTTCAGGAACGGTACGCCACGGAATTTTTCGTCTGGCTTCGGAAGGGCGCGCCGCGGCTCGCAGCTGAAGAGGCCCGGAGCGAACGCACCGTCCTGATGCAGCGGGTGATCGTGGAGCTGGCTGATCAGGCGCGCCAATTGCCGGACGGGCCGCTGGGTGAATCCGCGGCTCTCCTGCGCGATCAGCTTCTGAGATCCGAGTACCGCACGCAGGCCCTACGCAGGGTTCTCTCGGCCGTGCAGGCCAGCCTGGGCTTACTCGGTCTGAACCGTCGACGCTTTCAGCAACAGATCGCGCTGGCGGGTCACGACGTCCCGGCGAATGCCCTGGCCCCGATCCAGCACCACATCCTGCTGAACGAGGCGACGAAGATCCTGAACCGCCGAAAGCCCCCCGATGGTTTGACGGTCGCCGACGATGGCGATCCGGCCATGGCGGAGAACGCGGTCCTTGTCGTGCCGCTCGGTGCCGCGCAGTTCCGCGATCCGCTGCTGGCCGCCGAACTCGCGCGGGAGCGGCAGCGGTCGCTCGCCGTGCGGGTCGTGCTCGACGCCGTGCTGAAGAGCCTGCGCTCCCGGTCCTGGGACAAGAAGCGCTTCAAGGCGATCATCGCGAAGGCCGCCCAGGAGACGCCCACCGTCGGTCCGGAAGCGGTGCGCCACGCGGTGCTTGCGGAGGAGAGCCGGAGGGTTCTGGGCGTGCCGCGCGCCTAGCGGGTCAACGCACCGGCGGCGCCCAGATCGGGAGTGCGGATGCGTCCACCGGCCGGGGCAGGAGGCCTTCGGTCCGGAAGGCGTCGGCAATCTTCTGCTGCTCGGAGAGGCCGGCCCGGGTGACCGGCTCTACGTGGTAGCTGCGGTGCGCGTTCGCCCGCCGGATCACCTCGGGCTCGATTTTCCAGAGCGGCGCCAGGCTTGAAGCCGCTTCGTCCGGCTGCGCCTTCACCCAAGCGCCGGTTTCGGCCAGCTGGCTGAACAGGACGGCCAGCACCGGGCTGTTGGCGGCCACGTAAGGATCGGCCGCAAGATAGTAGCGTTTGTACAGGGACAGGCCGGCACCATCGCGCAGAACCCGCGCACCGGATTGCTGCCGGGCGGCGGACAGGAACGGGTCCCAGGCGACCCAGGCCTCGACACCGCCGCTTGTGAGCGCAGCCCGGCCATCGGCAGGCGTCAGGTAGGCTGGGGTGATGTCCTTGAAGGTCATGCCGGCTTCCGAGAGGGCAGCCAGCAGCAGGTAATGGCTGCCCGCGCCTTTGGTGACGGCGACGCGCCGGCCGCGCAGATCCGCAACCGTCTTGGCGGGCGAGCTCTCGGGCACCAGGATGGCCTGCGCGTCCGGGGAGGGGGCTTCCTGAGCGATGTAGGTGATCCGAGCGCCCGCCGCCTGCGCGAAGATCGGCACCGTGTCGGCCACGTCGGCCGAAACGTCGATCTGCCCGGCATTGAGAGCTTCCATGATCGGAAGCCCACTCGTGAATTCGTGCCAGGACAAGCCGGTCCCGAGCGGTGCCAGCGCCTTCTCCAGGTTGCCGTTCTGGCGCAGCAGCGCGATGAGCGTCGAGGAACGCTGGTAGCCGATGCGCAGCGTCGTGGCTGCCCGGGCTGTGCGGGGCAGCGGCACGAGGGCTGCGGCGGCAAGGCCGGCGATCAGGTTTCGGCGAGAGGCAGGCATCGTGTCATCCGGGATGGGAGCAGAGTGAGGACGTAGGGAGAGGATCTACCACCACGTAGCACGGTCCTCAGGGGCAAGCGGCTGATGGGCTGCGGCCGGACGCAAAGAGCGGTCGAGGGCAGCCATCACGCGGCGGACCGCATTCTCATGATGAGCCGCAACGGGATCACGTGGGCGGGCCGGCCCGATAACGATGGTTTCGTCGAGGCGGCCCGGCCGCGGGCGCATCACCACCACCCGGTCAGCCAGCGTCACGGCCTCACCGACATCGTGGGTCACAAGCAGGATCGTCGGCTTCGCCTCGCCCCACAGGTTCAGGAGCTGATCGTGCAGATCCCTGCGGGTGAAGGCATCCAACGCGGAGAATGGTTCGTCCAACAGCAACACGCGCGGATTGGTCACGAATGCCCGGGCGATGGCGACCCGCTGCTGCTGCCCACCGGACAGCTCGCGCGGCCAGCGGTCGGCATGCTCCGCCAGACCGATCCGTTCCAGTGCCCCGACGACCCGGCCCCGACGCTCGGATCCGGTAAGCCCGGCAAGGCCGAAGCCGACATTGTCCGCGACATCAAGCCAGGGCAGGAGTCGCGCTTCCTGGAAGACGACGCCGACATCCGGATGCGGCTCGCGGATCGTCTCGCCGTCGACCTGCACGCATCCGACGCTCGCTTGGTCGAGTCCCGCGATGAGGCGCAGCGGTGTCGTCTTTCCGCAGCCCGAGCCGCCGACGAGCGCAACGATCTCCCCCGGGTGCACCGAGAGGTTGATCCCGGCCAGGGCTTGCGTGCCATCCGCGTAGGTTTTGGAAAGGTCATCGACGATAAGCACGGGGATTTCTTATGTGAGCGATTGTAGTGATGGGCCGGGCGCGTGGTGCAGGGTCTCGCCCGTCACAGGCTCTCCCGTTCCGTATCCTGCCAGCGCGTCAAGGGCCGCGTCAGCGTCATCAGGACCAAGTCGGCCAGCTTCCCCGCCGCTGCGAAAGCGATGATTGCGGCGACGATCTGGTCCGGTTTGCCGAATTGCTGGCCATCAACCAGAAGGTAACCGAGCCCCTCCGAAGCGCCCATCAGCTCTGCCGCCACAACGAACAGGAAGCCGAGGCCGAGTTCCGGGCGCAACCCGACCAGCGTCGCAAGCAGCACCGCGGGCAGCAGGATCCGCCTGGCGAGGCCAAAACGCGACAGCTGGAAGATACGTCCGACTTCGATAAGCTTCCGGTCCACCGAGGCGATCGCCCCCGAGACCCCGACATAGACCGGGAAGAAGACCCCTACGGCGATCAGCAGCACCTTCGGCGTCTCGAGGATTCCGAACCATAGGATGAAGAGTGGAACCCAGGCCAGCGACGGCACAGCTCGCAAAGCCTGCAGGCTTGGATCGAGCAGCCAGCGCAGAGTCGGAAGCGTCGCCACGAGCCCACCCGCCAGGATCCCCACAGCGGCTCCCCAGAGGAAGCCGAGTCCGACCCGGATCAAGGTCGCCTGGACATGCATCAGCAGGTCCCCCGAGGCCGCGAGGTCCAACAGCGTCGCGCCGATTCGGCTCGGTGGCGGCAGCAGCCGGCCGGAGACCAAGCCGGTATCGATCGCGATCTCCCAGCCGATCGCCAGGGCGAGCGGAAGGACGAGCCCGAGGCCGACACGGCCGCCCTGCTGCATCAGAGCCCCGGCCGTCAACGTGCGGCGACGGGGTTGAAGCCGGAATCGAGCAAACCGCGCACCGCCGCAGTGACATCCGTACCGGCGGGGATCACGCCGGCCTGCTGAAGAGCGAGGCCGGCCGCCTCGATGGACTCGGCCTGTGCCGGCCCGATCATCGGCTTTGATAGGTCGGTGCGCTGGAGCTGGCGAGCGATCACAGGTTCGGGCAGCTTGGTCGCGGCGACCAGCGCCGCCGAGAGGGCCTGCGGGTTCGCCAGCGCGTAGGCGCGCGCCCGCTCGTAGGCTGCGATCACTGTCCGGACGAGATCGGGGTGGGCGTTCGCGAAGTCCTCACGCACACCGAGCAGACCCCAGGTGTTGGCCGCCGGGTCACGGTAGAACAGGACATCGCCATTCTCGATCTCGGCCGCCGCCATCAAGGGATCCAAGCCGGCCCAGGCATCGACATCGCCCCGGTCAAGGGCCGTGCGCCCGTCCGGATGCTGGAGCAGGACGAGCTTTGCGTCCTTCTCCGTCAGGCCTGCGCGCTGAAGCGCGCGGATGAGGAAGATATGCGGATCGGTACCGCGGGTGACGGCGATACGCTTGCCCCTCAAGTCGGCGGGCTTAGCGATGCCGGTGTCCTTGCGGGTGACCAACGCCGTCCACTCCGGGCGCGAGAAGGCGTAGACGGCTCTAAGCGGGTTCCCGTTGATCCGCGCGACCAGCGCAGCCGCGCCCGCGGCCGAGCCGATATCGATCGCGCCGGCATTCAGGAATTCGAGCGCCTTGTTGGAGCCGAGCGATTGGACCCAGCGCACCCGGATACCCTTCGGCTTGAGGGCCTCTTCAAGGAAACCTTTCTCCTTCAGAAGTAGACCGACGGGATTGTAGGTTGCCCAGTCCAGGCGGATCTCCTTCGGATCCTCGGCCCGGGCCGCAGGAGCGAACAGGCTAGTCCCCCAGATCAGGACGAAGCCGGCAGCCAGGAGGGATCGGCGTGAGCGATGCATGGACGGAACCTGGTCTCGGCGAAGCGTGTGGAAGGCGTTTACGCACGCGGTCACGGCGCGCGGCCCAGAACGTGAGGGTCGCTTGACCGCGCACCGCAATTGCCCGCGCGATCAGGTAACCTGACCGAGAATCTCCAGGATCGTCCGACGCAGCCGAACGAGGTCAGGATCATCCCGGTGACGTGGATAGGGGGCCTCGACTGGCAACTCGGCTCGGATCGCGGCCGGACGGTCACTGAGCACGATCACCCGCTCGGCCAGGATCAAAGCTTCCTCGACGTCGTGGGTGACGAGGACTGCGGTGAAGCGCTTCTCCTGCCAGAGCCGCAGGATCTCCGCTTGCATCGCCAGCCGGGTTAGCGCGTCGAGCTAGCCCAGCGGTTCGTCGAGGAGCAGCAGGCGCGGCTCGTTGACCAGCGCCCGGGCCAGAGCCGCTCTTTGCGCCATGCCGCCAGAGAGCTGGTGCGGATAGGCGTCCGCGAAAGCGGACAGCCCGACGAGCCCTAGTGCCCGATCGATGCGCGCCGCGCGATCCGCCCGGCCGACGCCCTGGGCTTCAAGCCCCAGCGCCACGTTTCCGCGTACAGTCCGCCATGGGTAGAGGGTCGGATCCTGGAAGACGAGCAGCCGGGATGGGTCCGGCCCTTCGACCAATTGACCACCCACGGTAATGACACCCTGGTCCGGAGGCTCCAGCCCGGCCACCAGCCGCAGCAAGGTGGATTTTCCGCAGCCCGAAGGGCCGAGCAGCGCGACGAACCCGCCTGGCGCGACAGTGACACTGACTTGGTCGAGCACCGGCAAAGGCGCGCCGCGGATATCGAAGGCGTGGCTGACGGCCTCCGCGTGCAGGCTTGCACCGCGAGCCTGGTCCGTATGTCGCTGCAGCGTTGCGGCTACCATTGCACCAGCCCCTTCTGCCAGGCGAGCAGGCGATCGCGCAGGCGGAACAGCAAGGTGATCAGCGACGAGCACATCAGGGCCATCACGATCAGCGCCGCGTACATGTTCGCGTAGGCTGCCCAGCCCTGACCCCATTGCAGGTACCAGCCGAGGCCCGACTTCACGCCGAGCATCTCGGCCACCACCAGCACCGCGAAGGAGCCGCCGAGCCCCATGAACAGGCCGACGAAGACGTGCGGCAACGCCGCCGGGATCGCCACCCTTAGGACGAGGAAGCTGGGCGAGGCGCCCAGCGTCCGCGCCACGTCGAAATAGGCTTTGTTGACGCCGGCCACCCCGGACCAAGTCAACACGGTAACAGGGAAGCCTGTGGCCAGCGCGACCAGAAAGGTGCTCGCCGACCACGAGGTCGGAAAGACGAAGAAGGCTAGCGGCAGCCACGCCGTCGCCGGGAGCGGGCCGACGAAGCGCAGAACCGGATGCGCCCAGTAGCCCACAGCCTTGGAGGTCCCGATGGCGACGCCGAGCACGAAGCCGAACCCTGCCCCGATGGCGTAGCCGCCGGCCAGCAGGATCAGCGAGTTCAGCGTGCTGCCGCCGAGTCTCGGCCAATCGTCCAAAAACACCTCGAGGATGGCCTGGGGCGGCGGAAAGAACGGCATCGGCAAGAGGTCGAATTTCGCCGTGACGACCTCCCAGGCCAACAGGGCGATGGCCAGTGCCGAGAGCCACGGGCTCCAGTGCTGCAGCCGCGCCCCGAACCTGCCGAGCCTGGCACCGAGCAGCCCCAACGGCAGCAGACCCAGACCAATGACCGCGGCGCCGTGCGCGAAGGCGGCCGTCCTTGGGAAGTCGCCGGTCTCCGGCAGTGCCAGCGTCAGCCCGGCGAACGCGAGCCAGACGATACCGGCCGCAAGGACCCGCCAGGGAGGGACAGGCACATGCGCTCGAGCAGTGGCGACGCGCGGGGCGGTGACCGCGGTGATGCTTCCGGACATGACGTTCCTCAGCCCAGCACATCGGCGTAGATCCGCTCAGCGAATTTCGCTGTGTCGGTCGAGCGCTTCAGAACGTTCACGAGCTTTAATTCATCGCCGTAGAGGGCGAGCTGCTGCTTCAGCCTGCCGCCCACCGGGCTGTCGCCGTGTTGCTGATTGCGGAGCATCGCGGCCAGATCCTCGACTGAGCCTTTGCCTCCGTAGCCGGAGAACGCCTTGGCGGCCGCCGCGGGGTTCTCGTGGACGGCATGCCCGCCCTCCAGGATCGCCCGGGTGAGGGCAGCGGCAACCGGCCGGTCGTTCCGGAGCAGGCTGCCGCGGACCGCCACGACGCAGCAGGTGCGGTCTGCGTAATCTCCGGACAGATTGGTCGCCACTTCAGTGAAGCGCTGATCCTTCAGCCAGATCCAAGTTCGCGGGTCGCCATCGGCCAGCGCTTGCGCTTCTCCCTTTTGCACCGCCAAGTTCAGCAGATCGGCCGGGTATTGCCGCCAGTCGACGCCGCTGTCCGGGTCGATGCCGGCCTTGGCCAGTTGCAGGCTGAAGAAGTTCTTGGCCGGACTTGCTTGGTCGCTGATCGCGATGGTCTTGCCCTTAAGGGACGGGATGTCGGTGATCCCGCTCGCTTTGTCGGCCAGCAGCCTCAGGCAGCCGCCATGCAGGCCGGCAGTAATCTTGACGTCGAAGCCCTGTTCCAGGGGTTTCAGCCAGCGAAGGGCCATGCCGATCCCCGCATCGGCTTTGCCGGTCGCGATGGCTTCCAGAAGCGCCTCCGTGGCACCACCGAAATTGACGAAGTCCACGTCGAGGCCATGCTTGGCGAAAATGCCCTGCTCCTTCGCCAGCGGCGCAGCGGCTGTGCAGATCGCGGTGGCGTTCCAGGCCAGCTTGACCGGCCGCAGCGGGGTTGTCGGGCCTACCGCAGCGATGGGGCTGCAGAGGGGGCCGGGATTGAACGGCGCACCGGGCCCCGGGGCCCAGGCCTGGCTCGCGCTCAGGCCCAGGCCGAAGGGCGCGGCCATCGCTCCAGCGCCGGCCCGCAGCAGCAGGCGACGCGAGGGCCATCGGCCCGGGTCCATGGTCCTCGGATGTAACGGGTCCTCGATCATCGCACGTCTCCGGCCGCGCGACCGCGCGGCAAGGTAGGCCGACGCACGACACGGCTAGACTGCGTGGCCGAACTCTTCGTGCATCATCAATGTAGGAAAGTGATCCCGTAAAGGATCAACGACTTTAATATTCTATCGTTGGAGCGCTGAGTCAACGAAAGCGTTTTCTGATCTTGCCGTCGACCCCAAAAAATTATTGCCTTGCTTGCCTTAGAGGCAGGAAGATCTCAACCGCCCTCCATCGAACGGCTTCTGGTCCCCAGATTCGATTCCAGCACCGCTCCGAGGCGGGGAATGATGTCAGGCCGCGCCAACGCGATACTGACGCGGCGGCTCGGTGCCGTTCACCGCGAAGGCGCCGACGATCCTGTCCCGGTAGATCCGGGGGTTGTGCGAGGCGATGGTGCGGGCGTTCCGCCAATAGCGGTCGAGCCCGAGCCCTTGCTTGACCGCCGAGGCGCCCAGTGCGTCGAACAGGATTGTCGTCGCTTCAAGCACCAGATTGGTGACCACGGTGACCGCTTGGTTGACCTCGACATCCGCCAGGGCGGTGGCGCGCTCCGCCTCGGACTCGGTGCCCCGGCTGTCCGCGTCCCGATGCAGCTCATAGGAGCGCTGGAGCGCCTCCGCCGCTTTCAGCGCCACGGCCGCGGCCGCGTAGGCGTTACCACGAACCCTGCCGACCACGGCCAAGATCTGCGGATCGTCGGCGGTCCGGCCGGCATTGCCAAGGCTGTAGACGCGTGTCCGCTCGGCGACCAAGCGTTCGACATCCTCGGCAGCGGCGCGCCCGATCCCGGCGAGCGTGGCCAGATGGACGAGTTGAAAGAACGCCATCGCGTAGGGGAAGCGCGCCGGGTCCGGCTTGATCAGATCTGGAGACAGAACGACGTCATCGAACCGGATCGTGCCGCTCGCAGTGAGCGCCTGGCCGAACCCGTCCCAATCGTCGACGATCTCGACGCCCGGCGCTCCCGTCGGGACGGCGGCGACGATCGCGGCGCCGTCCTCGTCATCGGCCGAAAGATGGATGTAATCAGCGAACAGTGACCCGGTGGTATAGAATTTCTTGCCTGACACGACCCGCTCGGCGCCCCTGTAGCGGACCACCGTATCGAATTGGCCGACCTTGGCCGGACCGGCCTCGGAGACGCCGCTGCCCACAGTCTCGCCGGCGGCGAGCCGGGCGATCCAGCGGGCGCGCCAGTCCGGCGCGGTCGAGCCGAGCACGTCCTCGGTGAAGCCGAAATGGGCCCGCAGGGCGTTGGTCACGTTCGAATCGGCCTGCGACAGCTCGATCAACAAATTGAATAGCTCGGGCAGGCTGGCGCCGTGGCCACCGGCCTCGACCGGCAGGCGCAACGTGGTGAAGCCGACCTCCTTCAACCAGCCGATCTCGGCATGAGGCAGGCGGTGCGTGCGGTCGCGCTCGACCGCCGTGGCGCGGATCTCGGCGAAGGTGGGTCGGAAGCGAGCGGCCAGATCCTCGTAACGCTCACTCGGGCCAGCGCCCCAACCCGCATCCCGCTGCGTCATCACCCGAGCATCCCATCTTGATCGTCGCGACCGATGCCGGAGAGCGTTCGGCACGAGAGGCAAGATTTCGCCAAGTCGAGCCGCGAACTCAAGCCGGCGCGCAGGAAAAACGGCCGCCCGCGATCGATTTGGAACCGTGATCCCTCGATGAAGGACAGTGTGAGCACGTGTTTCTTTCGATAAGCTTCGATGGAAAACAAGATTCTCGCAAGACGGCTCGATCCTTGGCACATGTCGGCCTTGTCAGGTTGCCGCGCCACTGCGTTTCCGGGCCGGCCAAGCCGCCTCACGGTCGAAAGCGGGATGTCCATCGGGGATTTCGAAGGCCCGTGCCCGCTCAGCCGCTACCAGCTCGGCAGGACGGTGCTGCCAAACGTCGTCTCGATGAATGCCTTGACCTCGGGGCTGCGATAACTCTCCACGAGCGCCTTGACCCACGGCTAGTCGCGGTCGGCCTCGCGGACCGCCAGGAGGTTCACGTAGGGCCCCTTCGGTTCCTCCTTTAGGATCGCGTCCGAGGGTTTCAGGCCGGCCGGCGTGGCGAAGTTGGTGTTCACCGCGGCCGCGTCGACATCGTCCAGCGACCGGGGCGTCTGCGCCGCATCGACCTCGATGAACCGCAGTTTGCGCGGATTCTCGACGATGTCGGCCACCGTTGGCTTGAACCCGGTTCCGGCCTTCAGCTTGATCACGCCCTTGTCCTGCAGAAGCAGGAGCGAGCGGCCGCCATTGGTCGGGTCGTTCTGGATCGCGATCGTGCCGCCGGTCGGCACCGCGTCGAAACTTTTGTGGCGCTTCGAGTAGATCCCGAGCGGGAAGTTCACCGTCGTGGCGACGCCGACGATTCTGTAGCCGCGATCGGCCTTCTGGTTGTCGAGGAAGGGCTGGTTCTGGAACGAGTTCGCTTCGATCTCGCCGGCCGACAGCGCCTCGTTCGGCACCACGTAATCCGAGAACTCGATGATCTGCAGGTCGAGGCCGTTGCGCGCCGCGACGGGCTTCGCCGCCTCCAGGATCTGACCGTGCGGCCCCGGCGTCGCGCCGATGCGGACGCGATTCAGGGCCTCCGCGTGCCCGGCGCCGGGCAGCACGAGGAGGGCGGCAAGCACCAGGCGACGCAACATGGCAGGCGGTCTCGCGATTTCAGGGTCGAACGGGTCTGCGGATCAGCTCTGGCGGTGGCGCCGGTTGAGGCGGCGCGCGAGGCGCTCGCCCGCACTCTGGAACACCTGCACGAGCACGATCAGGACGACCACGACCGCCAGCATCATGTCGGGCCGGAAGCGCTGGTAGCCGTAGCGGATGCCGAGATCGCCGAGCCCGCCGCCGCCGACCGCGCCGGCCATGGCCGAGTAGCCGACCAGCGACACCACCGCGAGGGTGAGCCCCAGGACGATGCCGGGCAGCGCCTCCGGGATCAGCACCTTGCGGATGATCTGCGCCGGGCTTGCCCCGAAGGCCCGGGCGGCCTCGACAAGCCCGTGATCGACCTCGCGGATCGCCGCCTCGACCAGCCGCGCGATGTAGGGCGTGGCCGCAACCGTCAGCGGCACGCTGGCGGCGTAGGTCCCGATCGAGGTGCCGGCGACCAACCGGGTGAACGGGATGATCGCCACGACCAGGATGATGAAGGGCGTCGAGCGCGTCGCGTTAACGATCATCCCGAGGGCAGCGTTGACCGTGGGCGCCGCCAGCAGCTCGCCCCGCCGGCTCGTCGCCAGGAACACCCCCAGCGGCAGGCCGAGCAGCGTACCGATGGCGGCCGACAGCGCCACCATGGTCAGCGTGTCGGCGGTGGCCTGGACCAAGAGGTTGATGAGTTCAGGCGACACGGGCAGCCCCCTGCGCAACGTCTTGGGCGACCTCCTGGGCCGGCGGCAGATAGCCGAGAAATTCGGCCTGAAGGCTGAGCCCGGCGAGATAGGCCTGGGCCCGGGCCGTGACGTCCGGCCCCGGCGACAGGCCGAGAGCCAGGGAGCCGAAGCGCTGGCCGGCGATCTCGTCCACCGCGCCCGCCAGGATTACCGCCTCGATCCCGGTCTCGCGGGCCAGCCGGGCGATGATCGCGGTATCGGCCTGCGCTCCCCGCAGCGAGAGACGCAGCACCGGCACGCCGCCTGGACGCGGATCAGCGGAGATCCGCTCGGCCAGCCCGGCCGGCAGGTCGAGCCCGACCTCGCCGGCAAGAAGGCTGCGCGTCACCTCGGCCTGTGGCCGGGTGAACACCTCGTAGACCGTGCCGCGCTCCACGATCGCGCCGCGGTCGATCACCGCCACGTCGTCGGCGACCGCCCGGATCACCGACATCTCGTGGGTGATCAGCACGATGGTCAGGCCGAGGTCGCGGTTGATCCGCTTTAACAGGGCCAGGATCGACCGGGTGGTCTCCGGGTCGAGGGCGGAGGTGGCCTCGTCCGAGAGCAGTACGTCGGGCTCGGCGGCGAGCGCCCGGGCGATGCCAACGCGCTGCTTCTGGCCGCCCGAGAGTTCCGCCGGGTAGCGGCCGGCCTGCGCCTCCAGCCCGACGAGGGCCAGCAGTTCGGCCACACGCCCGCGGATCGCCGCGCGTTTCCAGCCCGCGATCTCAAGCGGCAGGGCGACGTTGTCCGCCACATTGCGCGACGACAGCAGGTTGAAGTGCTGGAAGATCATGCCGACCCGGGCGCGCACCCGTCGCAGCTCCCGCTCGGGCAGGCTCGAAACCTCTGCGTCGCCGACGACCACCCGCCCAGCGCTCGGCCGCTCGAGGCCGTTGATCAACCGGATCAGCGTCGACTTGCCCGCGCCCGAGCGCCCGATCACCCCGAGGATCGTGCCGGACGGGATTGCGAGGTCGATACCGGAAAGCGCCGTGACCAGCGCCGCGCCTTTCCGCGCCGGATAAGTCTTCGAGACGCTCTCGAACTGGATCAACGGCGTGTCGGACGGTTTGCGAGGCGACGGCAGGGTGGGCACAGCCTGTGGGTACTCCTCGATCGGGACCTGGCGGTCCGCAATGCTGTCGGATCTTCCGGAAGCGATCTGTATGACGGTCGACGCGCAGACGGGTCAAGGAAAGGCGGGCACATAGTTTCCCGGCTCCATAGAACGTCTTTTCATGCTGTGCCGTATCATTGAAACAAATTTCCCACCCGAGCCGATGGCCGGCCGAGCTCGGAACGACAGAGCTTCATACCGGCTCACAGGACACGTCGTTTGCCGTGGTGTTCGTTCTTCGTCCCGTCATTTGCGAAGTCGGACTGTTCTTCGAACCGCTGCGAATTTGAAACCTTGTTTTCTTGATCGTCGCGCGCCGGCGGGCTTCAATAATAGGCACCCGATCTAGCAGCCGTCGCACCCGTGATTTCGGTTCCTGCACGTCCGCGAACGGGGGCTCACCGACCGGAGACCACGATGACCGACGACACGCCCGCAGGACGGTTTCCGTCCCGCCGGACGCTCCTCAAGGCTGGCCTCGGCGCTGCGGCGCTGTCCTTCGCGTCGCCCTCGGTGCATGCGGCGGCGCGCGAGGTGAAGATCAGCATGCAGCGCTCGTCGGTGCTGTTCACGATCCTCAAGGTGAAGGGCACCCTGGCCGAGCGCCTGGCGCCGCTCGGCTTCACGCCGACCTGGCACCTGTTCACCAACGTCCTCGAACCGATGAATGCCGGGGCGGTCGACATCCACGCCGACGTCGCCGACTCCATACCGATCTTCACCCAGTCGGCGCGGGCGCCGCTGACCTTCTACGCCCGCGAGCGCGGCGCGCCGGCGGCCGAGGCGATCATCGTGCCGGCGGATTCGCCGATCCGCACGGTCGCCGACCTGAAGGGGCGGACGGTGGGTGTCTCGCGCGGGTCCGGCAGCCACTACGTCCTGGCCGCGGCCCTGAAGCGAGCCGGCCTCGGCCTCGACGACATCCGGCCGGCCTATCTCCAGGCGCCCGAGGGGGCCGCCGCCTTCGAGCAGGGCAGCCTCGATGCCTGGTCGATCTGGGACCCGTTCCTGGCCTTCGCAGAGGCCAAGCGGCCGGTCCGCATCATCGCGGACGGATCGGGTCTGACCAGCTACCACCGCTACTACCTTGTAAACGACAGCTTCGTGGCCGCCCATCCGGAGGTGGTCGCCACGGTGTACCGGGCGCTGGTCGAGGCGGGGCAGTGGGCGAAGGCCAACCCGGACGTGGCGGTGGCGCTGCTGGCCCCCGTCTGGGGCGACCTGCCCCCCGCCGTGGTGGCGGCCGCCAATGCCCGGCGCACCTACCGCGTGGAACCGGTGGAGCGGGCGCAGCTCGGCGAGCAACAGGCGATCGCCGACATCTTCCTCGAAGCCAAGCTGATCCCGCGCCGGATCGATGCAACCGCTGTCCCGATCTGGACGCCGCCGGCGGTGAAGGGCTGACCCGATGGCCGACGCACCCCGTTTCGGCATCTGGGCCGCCGTCCACGGCTCTCGGGCCGCCCACCACGACCCCGACGAGCCGGACGACGCGAGCTGGGAGCGCAACCGTGCCCTCGTACTCGAGGCCGAGGCGCTGGGCTTCGATTCGGTGCTGGTCGCCCAGCACACGATGAACCCCTACGACGCGAGCCGCGACCAGCTCGAAGCCTGGACCGCCGCGGCGGCGCTGGCCGCTCTGACCCGACGGATCGAGATCATCGCGGCGATCAAGCCGGGGCTCTACCACCCGGTGGTGCTCGCCAAGATGGCCCTGCAGATCGAGCATATCAGCGGCGGCCGCTTCGCGCTGAACCTCGTGAATGCCTGGAACCGCGCCGAGTTCGAGCGGGCCGGCCTGCCGTTCCCGGCCCATGACGACCGATACGCCTACGGGCGGGAGTGGATCGTCCTGGTGGACCGGCTGATGCGCGGCGAGCGCGTCAGCTTCTCCGGCGCACATTTCCAGGTCCAGGATTATCAGCTGCGCCCCGCCGGTAGCTACCGGCCGCGGCCCACCATCTATCTCGGCGGCGAATCCGAGCCGGCGCGGGCGCTGGCAGCCGACCACGCCGATGTGTGGTTCATCAACGGCCAGCCGCTGGACGACGTTCGCGGGTTGATCGCCGACGTCTCTGGGCGCCCTGCCGCGAACGCCCCCCTGCGCTACGGGCTGTCGGCCTTCGTCATCGCCCGCGAGACCGACGCGGCGGCCGAGGCTGAGCACAACCGCCTGCTGGCTCTCGCGCAGCGCGACGCGGACCTGCGCGCCGACACCCGCGCCCGGACCGATACGGCAAGCGTCATGTTCGCCAAGACCGACGCGGCGGCGGGCCGCCATGTCGGCACCAATGGCGGCACCGCGGCCGGTCTGGTGGGCAGCTACGAGACGGTGGCGGTCCGGATCCGCGCCTTCCATCAGGCCGGCATCGAGTTGTTCATGCTGCAGTTCCAGCCGTTTGAGGCCGAGATGCGCCGGTTCGCCGAGCACGTCCTGCCACGCGTCCGCTGAGCCAGGGATTCCGATGAGCGCGCGGCGCGAACTCCACCTCAACGTCAACCTGCTGCATTCCGGCGTCTATCCCTCCGCCTGGCGGCTGCCAGAGAACCGGCCGGACGCGTTCGTCGACATCGACCATTACGTGCGCGTCGCCCGCATCGCGGAGCGCGGTAAGCTCGACGCAATCTTTCTGGCCGACACGCCTGCGATCAACGACCGGATCGATTACCGGCCGTTCATGGCGCTCGAACCGACGATCGTGCTGGCGAGCGTGGCCGCTGCGACCACCCATGTCGGTCTGATCGCCACCGCCTCCACCAGCTACAACGAGCCGTACAATCTGGCCCGGCGCTTCGCGACGCTGGACCTCGTCAGCCGTGGCCGGGTGGGCTGGAACGTGGTCACCACGGCGGACGCCGCCGCGGGCCGCAATTCGGCTTCGCCGGGGTGTCCGAGCACGGCGCGCGCTACGCCCGCGCCCGGGAGTTCACGCAGGTCGTCCACGCCCTCTGGGACAGCTGGGAGGACGATGCGCTGGTGGGCGACAAGGCGAGCGGACGCTTCGCCGACAGTGCCAAGGTCCACGCCATCGACCATCGCGGCCCCCATTACAGCGTCGCCGGGCCGCTCACCGTGCCGCGCTCGCCGCAAGGCAGGCCCGTGACGGTGCAGGCCGGCGGCTCGGAGGATGGCCGCGAACTCGCCGCCGCTACCGCCGACGCGGTGTTCTCCCTGGCTCAGACCATCCCGGAGGGCGCGGCTTATGCCGCAGACCTACGGGCCCGCGCCGTGCGGTACGGCCGGGATCCGGCCACGATCGTCGTGCTCCCAGGCCTCGCCACGGTGATCGGCGGTACGGAAGCCGAGGCGCGTCGGCGTCGGGACGAACTCTGGGAGCTCGTGCCGCGCGAGTACAGCCTGGCCCGTCTGGCCGGGACGCTGCGGATCGCCCCAGAGCAGCTCGACCTCGACAAGCCGTTGCCCGACCCGCTGCCCCTCCCGCCCGACGCCAACCACACGATGTTCATCGGCACCGTCGCGCTCGCCCGACGGGACAATCTGACGGTGCGCCAGCTGTTGCGGGCCCTCGGCGGCGGCGTCGGTCATCGCATCATCGTCGGTACGCCCGAGCAGATCGCTGACGACATCGAAGCCTGGTTTCGCGCTGGCGCCGCGGACGGATTCAACTTGATGCCGGATGTGTTGCCCGACGGCCTGGAAACCTTCGTGGACCACGTCGTGCCGATCCTGCAGCGGCGCGGTTTGTTCCGTCGGGATTACGAAGGGACGACGCTGCGCGATCATCTCGGTCTCGAACGGCTTGCCTGGACATCCCCGTCGAGCCACCGCTGAGAGCCATGGCGCAAACACATCGGTAGAGTGGTGACGGCGAGACACCGGACCGCATCCACGACAGAACTATTCTGCTCGGATCGGCCAACTCAGCAGCAGGATTCCGCCTGCATGGAGCGTCAGGTTCGGCATCGGGCCTGCACTGGTGTTTCGTATGCGAGCTGGAGGGACGTGATCAGAACGGCCTCGTCTGATGTGGCTCGACGGGCCGCAATGCTTTGATGGATCATTCCTTTGAGCGACGGATTCTGGTTCGTTCGATCCCGATACCGGTGATCCCTATTCGATCACCTCATCGGCCTTCGCCAGCAGCGATGGCGTGATCGTCAGCCCCAGGGCCGCGGCCGTCTTGAGATTGATCATGGTCAGGAAACGTTCGCTCGCCTGCACCGGCAGATCGCCGACTGCGGCGCCTCTGAGGATACGGTCGATATAGCCAGAGGCTTGCTGGACATCCTGCACCACGCTGGTCGTGTAGGCGGCAAGGCCGCCCATGCGGACCTGGGCGGCGTAGGCGTAGACAGCGGGCAGCCGGTACCGCGCCGCGAGATCGATGATCTGACGACTGTACACGCCGGTCACCGCGTCGGGCAGCACGATCAGGCCGGCCTGCGGTTGGGCGGCGACGGCGGTGATCGCCCGCTCGATTTCGGCCGCGTCATGCACGCCGGTGGCTTCGGCGTGGATACCCAGAGCCGGGCCGATCCGCGCGAGCGCCGTTGAGTAGCCAGAGAAGCGCGCGTGGTAATCCGGATTGATGATCGCTCGGGCATGCGTGACCCCGGGGCTGAGCTCTTTGAGGAGTTGCAGCCACTTGCCAACGAAGGTGTAGTCGAAATTCGTGAAGCCGGTGAGATTGCCGCCCGGCCGCGCCAGGCTGGCAACGATGCCGCCGCCGACCGGATCCTGCACCTGGATGAACACCACGGGCGTTTTCGTGGTGGTCTGCTGGACGGCCGTCGCCCCAACCACGCCTTGCGCGAACAGAAGATCGGGCTTCAAGGCCAGCAATTCGCCGGTCTGGCGGCGCATTCTCTCGCCATCGCCGTCGCCATACCGCAGGTCGACGATGAGATTCTGTCCCCAGATCCAGCCGCGCTTCTGCAGGCTGTCCTTCAGGGTCTCGACGATGACGGGCACGTCCGGATGGCTCTCGCCATAGACCAGAAGAACGCCGAGCCGGCGCGGCAGCGGGTTCGGGCCGCACCCCGTCACAGGCCATACGGCCGCGCTGCCGATTGTGGCGAGGACGTCGCGCCGCCTCATCCGACGGTCGCCAGCGTGGCGGTTATCCGGCCGTCGCTCTTATGGCTGTTGGGAGGACGGGTCATCCCGGAGGGTACTCGTGTGATGGGGCGGAGATTCTTTGAACGTTGGTCCTGTGTCTGGCCAGGCGAGAGCACAATCGGAATCAACGCACCTCGATGCGCGTTCCAGAGGCACCGTTGAGCAGGCGCTTGAGATGGAACGCCGCCAACGCATCGTCCGGCCGCAACCCGACCAAAGCCGCGAAGGCCGGCATCGCGCCGGCCTCTCCGGCTTCCAGCTTGGCGAACGCGTCCAGATAGCGGTCGAGCGTCGTGCCGTCGTATTCCTCCTCGGTCAGCGGCTCGAAGGCGCGCAGCGCGCCCTGCTTTCCGCGCAGGACCAAGTCGCCGACCGGGCGGCCGCGGAATCGCTCGGCCCGGATCACCACACTCTGGCTCACGCAGATCCGCGTACCGAGCGCCTTGTTGGCGTTCTCCAGGCGGGCGGAGGTGTTGATGGTGTCGCCGTAGGCCGTGTAGTCGAAATACCGGCCGCCCCCGAAATTGCCGACGATGGCCGGCCCGGCGTGAACGCCGATCCGCGTCACGCCGATCGCGATTCCCCGGTCCTGCCAGCGCGCCCGGAAGGCCTCGGAGGCGGTGTCGAGGGCGAGCGCACAATCAACTGCCCGCGCCGCGTGGTCCGGCTGATCGCCGGGAGCCCCGAACAAGACATGGAGTGCGTCGCCGACGATCTTGGCGACGGTACCCTCATGCGCGAAGACCAGATCGGTCATCTCCGCGAAGTAGCCGTTCAGAATCTCGGCGAGCTGAGCTGGGTCCAGGCTCTCCACCAGCCCAGTGAATCCGGCGATATCGGTGAAGAGGGACGCCACCTCGCGCCGCTCGCCGCCGAGCTCCAGCCCGGATGCGTCCCCCGCCAGGCGTTCGGCGAGATTGGGCGAGAAGTACCGCGCCAGGGAGGCGTGCGCGCGCTCGGCCAGCATCTGTCGCTGGCGGCCTTCGCGCAGGGTCCCGACGTGGCGCAGTGTTCGCGCGATCGTGGTCTCGAGATCGGTGAAGTCGATCGGCTTGGTCAGGAAGTCGAAGGCCCCGCGATTCATGGCGGTGCGGATATTGGCCATATCGCCGTAGGCCGACACGATGATGGTCGAAGGCTTGTCGTCGGATTCCTGCAGCTTGGCAAGCAGGGTCAGCCCGTCCATGCCCGGCATGTTGATGTCCGACACGACCATGTCGACATCGCGATGCGCGACGAGCAGTTGTAGGGCCTCATGTCCGTCACGGGCGAACAGGAAGGCGACTTGGCCGGACCGGATCTGCCGGCGGAATTTCTGGGTGATCAGCGCCTCGAGATCCGGCTCGTCGTCGACGACCAGGATCTTGGCGGGGGGCAGATCGGCGTTCATGCCGGCCCCGCGATGGACGTCACACGCCGGTCGATCTCGGAGCGCAGGAGATCGAAGTCGATCGGCTTGGTGATCAGGCCCACCGCCCCGCCGGCCAGAACCTTCTCGCGGGTGTCGGCATCGCCGTAGGCCGTGATCATGATGACCGGGACATCCGGCCGCGCGGCCCGCACGAGCGGCAGAAGTTCCAGGCCGGTCATGCCCGGCATGTTGATGTCGGAGAACATGAGAATCAGACTCGAGGCATCCGAAGCCTTCAGGCAGGCCAGGGCATCGGGCGCCGAATGCGCGAAGTCCATCGTGAAACGCCCAGCGCGAAGCTCGCGGCGGAATTGCTGCCGGAACAGCTCCGTGACGTCGGGCTCATCGTCCACGACAAGGATGAGGACGGTCATGGCGCGCTCTGACCTTGGGCGACTATCGTCTGTGCATTCGTGCCGCCGCCGCGGGGCAGCAGGATCGTGAACTCGGTGAATTGGCCGGGCTCGGTGGCGACGTCGATCGACCCGCCATGCTGCTTGACCAGGATGTCGTGGCTCAGGGACAGGCCGAGGCCGGTCCCCTCTCCAGGCGGCTTGGTGGTGAAGAACGGGTCGAACATCTTGGCCCTGACGCTCTCCGGGATGCCGGTTCCGTTGTCCCGCACACGGATCTCGACACGGTCGCCGTGGTCACGCGTGGTGATCGACAGGGTCGGTTCGTAACCGGGTTCGGTTCCCGCCGCCTTACGCTTCTCGGTTGCATAGAACCCGTTCGACATCAGGTTCAGCAGAACGCGGGTCAATTCCTGTGGGTAGACATCCGCAGAGCCGGCCGCCGGGTCCAGATCGCGGACCAGGGTGACGTTGAAGGCCGGCTGCGCCGCCCGAGCCCCGTGATAGGCCAGGTTCAGGCTCTCCTCGACCAGGGCGTTGATCTCGACGGGGCGGTGCTCGCCGGACCCGGAGCGCGAGTGCAGCAGCATGTTCTTGATGATCGAATCGGCGCGCTTGCCGTGTTGCACGACCTTCCCAAGATTGCCCTTCAACAGCTCGGCGATCTCATCGACCTCCGCGCGGCTCTTCGGATCGAGGTTTGCGGGCTGAAGCACCTCCTGCAACTCGTCGACGAGGTCGCTCGACAGCGAGGCGAAGTTGTTCACGAAATTCAGCGGGTTCTTGATCTCGTGCGCGATGCCGGCCGTGAGCTGGCCGAGTGAGGCGAGCTTCTCGGATTGGACGAGGCGGCTCTGAGCCTTCTGGAGATCGTCCAGGGACTTGTTGAGGTCACGGGTCCGTTCCTCGACCTTGGCCTCAAGGGTCTCGTAGGATTCCTGCACGCGGCTCGCCATGAGGTTGAAGCGGTGCGCGAGGGTCTCGATCTCGTCGCCGGTGCGGATCACGATGCGTTCCGAGAGGTCGCCGGCGCCGAAGCGTTCCGCGCCATCCTGCAGCTGGCGGATCGGCACGACCATGCGCCTGGCGAGGTACGTTCCGGCCACGGTCGCCAGAAGCACGGAGAGGAAGAACAGGGAGACGGTCTGGATGACAGTCTCGATTAACGGTTGCATCGCCTCCCGCAAGGGCAGCTGCACGAACACGATCCAGTCGACCCGCGGGATCGTGGCGCGGGCCGCCAGGACCGACCCGCCATCGATTCCCGTCGTGATCTCGTAGTCGTCCGACTGCCGCTTATCCCCGGCTTCGATGGAGGCCAGCGCAATTGCGACCTCGGGCAGATTGGACAGGTCGGTATCGCGTAAGACGAGGCTGAGATCCGGATGCGCGATCAGGTGTCCGTTGGACGTGACCACGAAGGCGTAGCCGCCCTCGCCGATCTTGATGCTGCTGACCACGTCCCAGATCAGCTTCAGGTTGACCTCGGCCACGGTGACACCGGGATCGCGCCCGGAATGGGCCACCGCGATGGTCATGTACGGTTCGGATCCCCGGCGGAAATAGACCGGCCCGAACCAGATCTTGTCCTTAAGTGCCTCGGTGAAGAGGGGCGTGGCGGAAAAGTCCTTCCCGCTTCCGATCGCGTCGGGCTCGAGCCGCGACAGGCGCAGCTGCTCCCTGCCGCTCGGATCGAGATAGGCGACCTCCGTGATGGCGGGGGCCTGGCGCAGGAGCCGGATGAAGTCGTAACGGCGCTGCTCCGGTGCGACGCGCCGCCATTCGGCCCGCGTCGTCCAGCCGATCTGATTTTCGATCTCGGACAGGAATGCCTGGACGCGCTCGGCGGCGGCACGCGCTTTCTCGCGCTGCACTTCGATGGCCGTCCGCTTCGCATCCTCGAAGTTCAGGAACAGGTCGACGGCGCCGTGGATCAGGAGGACGAGGGTCACCAGTCCAACGAACGCGACGCCGAACTTTCCTGAAAGCCGCAAGCGGAAGCGCCGCAGCGACCGCTTCGGGGCCGGCTGCGTCACGTCCGGTATGGGCGGGTTCGACACCGCGGCTGGGGCGAGCGGCTTGCTCATTCGACGATCTCGTCGGCTTGCGCGAGAAGCGCCGAGGAAAACGTGATGCCCAGCGCTTGCGCCGTCTCGAGGTTCACGATGAAATCGAACCGCGTCGGCAGTTGGATCGGCAGAATTGCGGGGTTCTCGCCGTTGAGGATGCGATCGACATAGGCCGTCGCGCGGCTGATCGCGTCGGTGGTGTCCGGTCCATAGGCCATCAGCCCGCCCCGATAGGCAAAACGGCGGATCGCGAAGAGCGTGGGCAGGCGATGCGCCGTCACGAACGCGACGATCCGGTCACCGTTGGCTTCGCCGAAGGTCCCGGGCGCCACGATCACGCCGACACGCTCCTGCCGGGCAAGCTGCGTGATCACCGGCTCGATCTCGCTCTCGCTTTTGATCGTCGCGATCGTCGGTTCGAGGCCGAGGGCGGTCGCGGTTGACAGGAAGGGCTCCGCGAAGAAGTTGCCGTACCGCCCTTCGTTGTTCGGGTTCGACACGAGAGCAACGCGGTCGATCGATGGCACGGCCTCCTTGAGAGCCGCCACCCATTTCCCGCCGAGTGAGGGCTCGTACAGCATGAAGCCCGTCACGTTGCCCCCCGGCCGCTGCAAGCTGGCGGCGTATTCCGATCGGACCGGATCGGGCCCGACGGAGACGACCGGGATCGTACGCGTCACCGCACACACGGCGGCGAGCTGCTGCTTGAGATAAGTGAAGATCACCTTCGGCGCGGATGCCACGAGTTCGGCCGCCAGGGCGTCGGTCCGTTCCGGACTCCCGCCGCCCCAGTAATCGGTGATGCGCAGATCCGACTTCCCGTGATCGCGCAGCGTCGCGCGAAGGGTCGCGGCAAGCGCCAAACCCTCCGGATCGTCGGTCACGAACGGCCAGAGCGCCGCCACATGTGCGCGTTCGTCCGCCAGGGCGGCCAGCGATCGCCCGGCCAAAGTCGCAGACAGCCCAGCGAGTAGAGTCCGCCGTCGCATCCGAACACCGCGCCCAATCCATCGCCGCCGGCCGGACGTCGCGCAGGTCGGGCCGGAAGCTTACGGCTCGACCTGAAGGTGGCCGAATGTGACTTAATCCAAGCTCGGCCCGCACACCACGGCCGACCTGCGGAAGCGGTTATCAGAATGCCAGACGGAATCCCCCGACGATGTTGCGCGGCGCACCTGCGAAGACGGACCCCGTGGTGGTCGCCAGAACACCGGCGCCATTCTGGAGGCCGGTCGCGCCACTGATCGAGTTGGCGAGAGTCTGGGCAGAGGCGACATAAGTCGTGTCGAAGAGATTGCGTACCTCCAGGTAGAGGTTCAGCCGCTTCGCGTAGCCGCCGGTCAGCTCCGTGGCGTAATGGACGTTGGCATTGACGATCGCGTAGCCCGGCGCCTTCAGCAAATTGGCGTTGTCGATGTAGAAGTCGCTCTGCACCACCGTCTCGACGAAGGCTCCCAGGCCGGCGAGCGGCCCCGTCGGCACATCGTAGCCGACCCGCGCCAGCACCTGATGCGCCGGCACGCCGGGGATCTGGTTGCCCGCCCGGTCGAACCGGCGCGTCAGGCTGCCAGCGCTCAGCTGCTCGGTGTAGCGTGTGTAGATCTGATCATCGAACGTGTAGGCCAGGACCCCGCGCCAGCCCGGTGCGAAGGCCCAGTCGGCCCCGACTTCGAGACCCCGGTGCTCGGAGGCCGGCGCGTTGAAGGTGTAGGCCAAGAGCCCCGCGCCCGGCGATTGTGAGACCAGTTCATTGCGGAAGAACTCGTAGAAACCGGTCACGCTAAGCCGCACCGTTTCGATGGGGCTCCAGTCTGCACCGAGGTCGAAGCCGAGATTCTCCTGGGTCTGGAGCTGCGTGTTGTTTCCGGGGAGACCCGCCGGGGTGATGAACAGGTTGCTCGCGGCCGGTGTGGTGTAACCGGTGGCGACCCGGCCACGGAACGCCCAAGCGTCGTCCGCCCGGTAGACCAGCGCGAGTTCGGGAGCGACGTTCAGGAAGTTGCGGTCCGCATCTGCCACCGTCCGGGTCGTGCCGCCGGCGGCGTAGCCGTAGGCGAGGTTGCGTCCCGTGATGGCTGTGCCCTCGGCGCTGATGCCCAGCACGCCGGTCCAGTGATCGGACAGGGCAAGTTCCAGTCGCGCACGGCCGCCGAGGTTCGATTGGACCGCGTCCTGAACGCCGATCAAAGCGCCGAGACGGGGCCCGCCATAGGGCGCGCGGTTATAGGTGGCGATACGGTTGTCGATCGTGTTGTAGGCGAGCGCCACATAGCCCACCGCCGGCAGGCCGAAGAGGTCGCCGCGCCGTGTCACGTCGGTCAGGAAATTCCAGGCCGGATAGGAGCCCTGCGATGAGGTCGTATAGAAGGGTTGATTGAAGTTGCGCTCGTCGAAGCCGAGTTGCGTCCGCCAGGTGGTGAGCGCGTCGATATCGTGCTCCCAGCGCGCTGCCACGATGGTGCGCCGGTCCTTGCGGCCGAAGGCCCCTTCGTCGGCGGTGACCGGGACGGTGGCGCCGAACGCGCCGTTGGTGAGCAGGGCAAAGGTCGTGCAGCCGGGGGCGGCGATCGCGGCGGCGGCGCAACCCCGCTGGTAGGGATTGATCCGATACTGCGTTAACGAGGATCTGGCCGCGAGATTGGTGTCGAGGTTGTTGTTAATGACCTTCAGGGTGAACCGATTGTCCGGCGTCGGGGTGTAGCTCGCCAGCAGATTGATGGTCTGCGTGTTGTAGCTCGCATGATCCTGATAGCCGTTGGCCCGGACATCGCTCGCGAACAGGCTGATCTCGAACGGCCCGCTGGCCTTGCCCACCGTGAAGTAATTGCTGAGGTAGCCGAAGCTGCCTGCGTCGGTCCCGATCTCGTAGCCGTCGATCTCCCGGCCGGTGCGGGTGCGGAACGCGATGGCGCCGCCCGTGGCGTAGTTGCCGAACAGGGGCGATTGCGGCCCGCGGAACACGTCGATGCGGCTGTAGGCCCGCGGGTCGGTCAGGTCGAAGCGCGACGCGCCGTCCGGCTGAGTGAGGATGAATCCATCCTCCAGCACCACCGTGTTCTTGATCACCCCGGTGGAGCGGGCGTTGTTGCCGCGGATCGAGATGACCACATCGCGCCCGCCATTGCCCTGGCGGACGGTGACGCCTGGGCTGTTCACCAGCACCGAGCCGATGCTGGTCGCCGGCCGGTTGGCGATGGTGTTCTCCCGCCCGATTGCCGTGACGATCTCGCCGACCGGATGCTCGATCACCGAGGGGGCCGAGCCCTGGGGCGCGGCCACGCCGAACGGCGTGGCGACGGCGGTTCGGCCGACGCCGGAACCGGCTTCGCCTTCGACGGAGAGCTCGTCCAGCGTGACGGCCTGTTGCGCGAAGGCTGGTATCGCGCTGCCGGCGAGCAGCACGGCCAGCGCGCCGAACCGCGATGCGGCTTGGGGAATCACCATCTCAAAAGTCTCGTCTGATCGGTCGTGGGGCCGGACGGCGCGATCGCCGCCCGCATGGAAGCCGGGATCAGGCGGGGAGGGGCGGCGCACGCGGCTGGCCTGCGATGCGCGGCGCCGGCTTCGGATGGGACAGCGGCGGGATCGGCCAGGCCGGCGCGGTCCAGCGCAGCAGGCGGGCGAGACCGGGGGCTTCCGGAAGGGGCGGGGGGATCATCCCGGCGCGGCAGAGCCGGCAAACGTCGCAGGTCGGCGGCGCCTCCGGCTGGTCCGATACCGCGCCGATCGCGTCTCCATCCGGCGGGTGGCCGCACAGAATCGCGCCCGGCATGTCCGGCACGGCCAGCGCCATCCGCAGGACCGCCAGCGGCGCCAGGGCCTGCACCCACAGGGCGAGCAGGATCAGCCCTGTCCCAAGGTAGCCGGAGCGCCTGCGCCTGAGGTTGAGGTCGGTCGACACGGGCATCGAGCCCGCCCGTCTCCGGATCAGGCCGCCTCGCGCCTGCGGGCGACCTGGATGGCGAGATCGAGCCCGATCATCCCGAGGATTGCTAGGCCGGTCAGGGGAAACAGCGCACCCAGCCCTGCGATGATCGAGGTCACAGTCAGAATCACACGCCGGTCCCGCGGCCAGGGCGGCGCGCCGAGGCCGCGGGTCGGTCGGCGCTTCCACCACATCGTGGCGGCGGTGATGGCGAGCAGGATCGTGGCCAGGCAGAAGGCCAGCATAGCGAACTGGTTGGCCCGGCCCCAATGCTCGCCCTTGTGGATGCCGATCCCGTACTGGATCGCCCGCCCGACCGGGCCGAGATCGGCGAAATGCACGTCGACCAGGGGTGCGCCGGTATACTGATCGAGGGAGATCATCCGCTGCTCGGCGACATCGTGCGGATACGCGGCCGCCGCGAACACCCCATCGGTCCCGACCGGCAGCGCGAGGTCGTAGCCTCGCGGCATCCCCAGACGGGCGAGAATCGCCGCGGCCTGATCGATTCCGATAGGCTCAGCCGCTCTGGCGGACGGCTGCGAGCGCGGCACCGGGGCATCCTGAAGGGTCCAACCGGCATCGGGCAGCCGCGCGCGCATCGGTACCGCCGAGACCGGCTTGCCGGCCCACAGGATTGCGGGCTGGCCGAGCCCGGCGGCGTTCGACCAGGTGCGCAGCTGCTGCCCCCACCAGATCGACCAGGGCAGCCCGGTGATCGCGAGGAACAGCAGGCCGCCCCCGGCTACGAGCCCGGTCACGGCATGGAGGTCGCGCCACCAGACCCGACGGCTCGGGGTTGCGCGTAGGGTGATGACGCCACCGGTTTGGCCGCGCGGCCACCAGAGGTAGACGCCCGTGATCACCAGAATGATGGCGAAGCCCGCCACCACCTCGACCACGGCATTGGCGAAGGGGCCGAAGTAACTGAGGCTGTGCAGGCCGCGCACGACCATCATGAACTCGCCGTCGCGATCGACACGGTCGAGCACGGATCCCGTATAGGGATTAAGATAGACGAGCCGTTTGCGTGCCCCCTTCGACAGGGTGACCACCGCGGAGGCGTCTGGCGAGGGCGGATCCGCGTAGGAGATTGGCACCCCGTCCGGCTCCACCTGCAGGGCGTTGAAGATCAGGCGATCCGGCCCGAGGGGCGCGGTCGCCTGAACGACCACGCGGGTCCGGTAGGCGAACAGGCTGCCGTTGATCTCGTCCTTGAACAGGTAGAGCGCGCCGGTCGCCGACAGACTGATCAGGAACGGCAGGCACAGCAGGCCTGCATAGAAGTGCCAGCGCCACACGGCGCGATAGACGGCCTCGCGGGAGGCACGCAAAGCGGCCACGGCCCCGAACGCGGGGGCGTTGCCGTGCAGGAGAATCGACATGGAAACGGTCCGGGCCTGAACGATCGGGAAACGGGATCGTCAGGCGGCGGGCGGACCTCGGGCGGAGGTGGCTGAGGGCGGCGGACCGGTCTTCGGCCGGTCGGCTTCCGGGCGCCAGGCCAAGCGCTGGGCCGGCGCGAACGGCCACGCGACGGCGACCGGCTCGGACGGGGGCAGCGCCGCACCGACCACCTGCACCAGCGTGCAGCAGGGGTGGGCATGCCGTGGAGCCGCTCCGTCATCGGATGGACCGGAGCCGTGCTCGGCGCACAGCACCGCGCCGGGCGATCCGAGAGCGTGGGTTGGCGTCGCAAAGCCGAGGAAGGCCTGAAGCAACAGCGCGTAGAGCGCGACCATCCCGATGATCGCGCGGCCTCGAACCGTCAGGGGCAGGCGCCAGCACATAACAAAATTGTTAGGCATCGTCGCCGCCGGCCGTCAACGGGGCGCCGGCGCTCGATCAGGCGTTATCATGCCTTACGCGATCGAAGAGACCTCAGGCCCGCGAACATGACGGCCCGGGGGTGACGCCCGCCACGCGTCGGAAGTGCATCAGGCCGGTCGCGTGCTTCACGCGCGGCACCCGTGGCCGATCCCGGATTCTGCAGTCTTGTCGTTGAAGTGCAACTCGGTGGCTGGGGGACCTGGATTCGAACCAGGACTAGAGGAGTCAGAGTCCACCGTTCTACCGTTAAACTATCCCCCACCGCGCCGGCTGGATGGAAACCCACGACCGGATAGCGCCCGCGCCGACATGGCGGCCCCGGGCGTGGCGGTGAGATATGCGGAATGGCGTGACAGGTCAACAGGGCGTTCTCCTGTTGACGCGGCGAGCGGGGCAGCCATAACCGGAGGGCCGCAGGCGCGGCTTGGAAGGGTGGCCGAGTGGTTTAAGGCAGCGGTCTTGAAAACCGCCGTGGGGGCAACTCCACCGTGGGTTCGAATCCCACCCCTTCCGCCAGCCCGCGTCGCTGGCAGCTCGGTTTGGTTTGCCAGCGGTACCGTCGGCGGCCCGTGCAGCGTTCCGGAGGATCGGCGCAGCTATCCACCGGCGCGTGCGAAGGCGCGGATTCTTTCGTCCTTACAGTCTGGCTCTGCGCAGGGTTGCTGGAACCCCGAAACGCGCCTGCAGACCGGGTTGACGCGTTCTTAACGATGCCTTCGCAATCTCCGCGCGACAGGAGGGCGCGGAATGCTCGATCACGATAGCGGGCGGACGCGCGGGACAACGCTGGACGGGGCTACGATGCGCAGCCTCGCCAAGGCTCGGGATCATCGCGCCTCCGGTCGCTTCGATCGGGCCGAGTCCAGCCTGCGACGCGTCCTCGGCGCCGAGCCCGACCATCCCGAGGCGCATTACGAACTCGGCCAGATCGCCGCGCGAACCGCGCCGGAGAAGGCCGTGACCCATTTCGTCACGGCGTTGCGAGGCGCGCCGGAGCGGCCGGGCTACTGGCTGGCGCTCGCCACCGCCCTGCTCGCGGTCGATCGGCAGCCGGACGCGCGCGCGATCCTGGAGCGTTATAAGGCACAGACCTTCGGTTCCGAGACGCGACCGCTCAACACAGCGTTCCTGACCAGCACCTTCGCGGCGGCGCAGGCCCGCTACGACCGGGGCGAGTACCGCCCGGCGGAGGCGCTGCTCGATCTGGTGCTCCTCCTCGACGACACCCACGCCCACGCAACCTACCTCGCCGGCGCCATCGCGGCCCGGACGAACCGGCCCGAGCTCGCCTACGATCTGATCAGCATCGCGCTCTACCGTGAGCCGGAGAACCCGCTGTTCTTCAGCGGGCTCAGCTCCGTCCTCACCAATCGGGGCGATCACGACGGCGCCATCTCGGCCCTGGAGAAGGCCCTCGAACTCGATCCCGATCTAGCGATCGCGCATGCCAACCTCGCCGGCGTTTACCAGCGCCGGTTCCGGTATGGCGAGGCCCTGCGGCACGCCGAGCGTGCGATCACGCTGGAGCCCGGCAATGCCGGCGCGCACAGCAACCGCGGCAGTGCCCTGCTGGCCCTCGGGCGCCTGGGCGAGGCAGTGGAGGCCTTCGACCGCGCCCTGAGCCTCGATCCATCCAAGCTGTTCGTCGCCTCGAATCGCCTGTTCGCCAAGCTCTACGCCGCCGACATCCCGCATGCGGAATACGCCGCCGATGCGCTGGCCTATGGCCGTCGCTACGCAGACCCTCTCCTGCGGCGGCGCCCCTTCGCCAACGATCGCGATCCGGATCGTCGCCTGCGCGTCGGCTTCGTCTCGGGCGATTTCTGCAACCATGCGCTCGTCCGCTTCTTCGAGCCCTATCTGCGGGCCATCGACCGGGACGGCATCACGGCGCTGGCCTACATGACGCATGCGAGCGAAGACGCGGTCTCCGAGCGGCTCAAGCCGTTGTTCGACAGCTGGATCAACCTCGCCGGCCTCGACGACGACGAGGCGGCCGACCGGATCGAGGCCGACGCCATCGACATCCTGGTCGACCTGTCCGGCCACAGCGCCGGCAATCGCCTGCTGGTTTTAGCCCGCAAGCCCGCCCCCGTGCAGGGGACCTGGATCGGGCATCCCGGCACCACCGGCCTGACGGCGATCGACTATCGCCTCACCGACCCGATTACCGATCCGCCCGGCCTCGCCGAGCCGCTTCATGCCGAGCGGCTCTGGCGCCTGCCTCGGGTGACCGCCACCTATGCCGGCGTCGACGATCTGCCGCCGGTGCGCGCGCGGGCGCCCTTCGAGGATGCGGGCTCCATCACCTTCGGCTGCTTCAACCGCCTGACCAAGGTCTGCGACGACGCCCTCCGGACCTGGGCCGCCATCCTGTCATCGGTGCCGGATGCGCGGCTGTTCATGGTGGTGGGTGATATCGGCACCCCGGAGGTCCGCGAGGCCGTCGAAACGCGTCTCACCGCGGCCGGCATGCCGCTGGACCGGGTGATCTTCCAGCCGCGGGTCAACAGCGGCTACCACGAGCTCTACCACCGGGTGGATATCGCCCTGGATCCATACCCCTATAACGGCGGCACGACGAGCTACGACACCTTGTCGATGGGCGTGCCGTTCGTGACGCTGCGGGGCGGCCACGCGGCGGCGCGCACCGGTGTTTCGGTTCTCACTGCGATGGGCCTGCCGGATCTGATCGCGGATAGCGAGGAGGACTACGTCGCAATCGCCCGGGATCTCGCCTGCGATAAGGAGCGCCTAAGGACGATCCGCCAGGGTCTGCGCGAGCGCTTGCATGCCAGCCCGCTGATGGATCACGCTGCCCTGGCCGCGGATGTCGATGCCGCATTCCGGGGGATGTGGCGGGCCTGGCTGTCCGAAGGGCAAGCCTGACACGCGGCCCCGCCGGAAGCGCAAGGCCGCGAATCGCTGCCGGGATCCAAGGGGCGTCGACGTTCGTCAGGACGGACCGCGACGTCGCCGCCCCCGCGCCCGATCGCCTAGCGAAACACTGAGGCGCGCGATTCCGCTTCTGCCGTGCCGGTTCGCGTCGAACCGATATCTCCGCCCCGCGCCGAGCGCATGCAGGCTCATCCTGGTCGCTCGATCATGCCGCGGCCGCTCACCGGATCCCGGGGCCAGCGGAACCGATGACGCATCAATCAGTCGGTATCCGTAATGTTGCGGCCCCGGTTGGGCCAGGGGCGGCTCGTGATCGGCCTCGCGGCGGCGGACGCCTGTCATCGCTGGCGACGTTTGAGCCGGCCGAACGTGCTGCCGAATAGATCGATTTGACAAATATTAAGTGAATTTAGGTTGCAGTGATCTTCGCCTCGTAAAGCAATGCCGAACTGATTTTGTCAATGTCAGAATAGAATGATCCTGATACTTAAAGATAGCAGGGTTCAAGCGCAGCACATTTCTTATTCGTGTGCGGTTGAGACTCATTAACGATGTCCCCCAGATACATTTTTTCGAGGATCGAATTAAGGTCTCCGCAAGCCATCGGGCGATACATCGCAGGAGCCGCCAATAAGACGGCTTCGCGATCAAAAGGATCGACCCGATGTCTTCCAGCGTCACCCTCACCGCCGCCACCCGCCAGAACCTGCTCTCCCTGCAGGATACGGCCTCGCTGACCGCGACCACCCAGAACCGGCTCTCCACCGGCCTGAAGGTCTCCTCGGCCCTCGACAACCCGGTGAGCTTCTTCACCTCCCAGTCGCTGAGCCAGCGCTCGGGGGATCTCGGCAACCTGCTCGACGGCATCTCGAACGGCATCCAGTCGACCCAGGCCGCCAACCAGGGCATCACCTCGATCCAGAAGCTGGTCGATCAGGCCAAGTCGGTCGCCAACCAGGCGCTGTCCACCCAGACCACCACCACCGGCACCGCCTCGACCGCCTATTCGGCCCCGCCCGCCAACACCCCGCTCAACCTCTACGTCAACGGCTCGGCCACCACCGTCGCGCTGGCCTCGACCGCCACCCTCGACCCAGCCCTGACCACGCTCCACACCGCGGTCGGCGCCGGCTGCTTCTCCAGGAGCCCCAACGGCACCAAGCCCGTGAGAAAGCCGCCCTCC